>JBBDZZ010000090.1:0-15260 GCA_040899885.1 Chloroflexota bacterium
AGGGTGGCCGGACCGTCGGCGCCGGCGCCATCGTCACGATCACGGAGTAGGGCAAATGCCGAAGCAGCGGATCAGGATCCGCCTCAAGGCCTACGATCACCGGCTGCTCGATCAATCGGCAGCCCAGATCGTCGAGACGGCCCAACGGACCGGCGCGGACGTCGTCGGTCCGGTACCGCTGCCTACCCGGATCGAGAAGTTCACCGTCCTCCGTTCGCCGTTCATCGACAAGGACAGCCGCGAGCAGTTCGAGATCCGGACGCATAAGCGGCTCGTCGACATCCTCGACCCGTCCTCGAAGACCGTCGACGCACTGATGCGACTCTCGCTGGCTGCAGGGGTCGACATTGAGATCAAGATGTGATGGCAACCTCAACAGTGGTCCAACGCTCGCGCACCGAGGCCGGAGGCGGAGATTCCTCGACGCCATCCGCCCGAGGTTTGTGACATGAGCATTGGACTGATTGGCCGAAAAGTAGGCATGACCCAGGTCTTCCAGGACGACGGCACGATGGTCGCCGTCAGCGTCCTGGCGATCGAGCCGAACACCGTCACCCGCCTCCGGACCACGGATCGGGACGGCTATACGGCCGTGCAGCTCGGCAGCGACAGCGGTCGCAAGATCAGCAAGCCGGTCGCGGGCCAGCTGAAGGAGCTGCCGAAGGACCGCGGGACGCTGGGTACGCTGCGCGAGTTCCGGGTCGAGAGCGTCGACGACTACACCCTTGGCCAGACCCTCGCCGTGGGCGACATCTTCAACCCGGGCGACATCGTCGACGTGACCGGCGTGTCGAAGGGCAAGGGCTTCGCCGGCCACATCAAGCGCCACAACTTCCATCGCGGTCCGAAGAGCCACGGCTCGGACCATCACCGCGAGCCGGGCTCGATCGGGCCGGGCACGACACCCGGACGCGTCTACCGCGGCATGCGGATGGCCGGCCACATGGGCGACGAGCGGGCGACGATCAAGAAGCTGCGCGTCGTGCGCACGGACCCGGAGCGCAACCTCCTCCTCCTGAAGGGGACGCTGCCCGGAGCGCGCGGCTCGCTCATCCTCGTGAAGAAGGCCTGACGATGCCCCAGACCACCCTCTACGACCGGAAGGGCAAGTCGGTCGGCAACATCGACCTCAGCGACGCGCTGTTCGCCGCGCCGGTCAACGCGACTGTCCTCCACCAGGTCGTGACCGCCCAGCTCGCCGCCCGTCGCACGGGCACCCACGACACGAAGACGCGGGGCGAGGTCCGCGGCGGTGGCAAGAAACCGTACCGCCAGAAGGGGACCGGCCGCGCCCGGCAGGGCACCCCCACCGCGCCCCACTACCGGGGCGGCGGGGTGGTCTTCGGCCCCCATCCGCGCTCGTACGAGCAGCGCCTGCCCCGCCGGATGCGGCGGCTCGCCCTGCGCGGCGCCCTCACCGCAAAGTTCGGCGACGAGGCGATCCGGGTGATCGACTCGTTCGGGCTCGAGGCGGCCCGCACGAAGGACTTCGCCGGCGTCCTGGACGCCCTCTCCGCGAAGGGCCGGATCCTCGTCGTCGCGCCCGGCGGCGACGACAACCTCCGCCTGTCGGCCCGCAACCTGCCGACCGTCGCGGTCATCCTCGCCGATTCGCTCAACGTCGTCGACCTGCTCAACGCGGACGTCGTGCTGATCGAGCAGCCCGCCCTCGCCCGGATGGAGGAGGTATACGCGTGAGCACACTTACCTCTCCCCAGATCGTGCTCCGCCCCGTGATCAGCGAAAAGACGATCGACGAGTCCGGCCGGGGCAAGTACACGTTCGCCGTCCACGAGAAGGCGAACAAGATCCAGATCAAGGCGGCGATCGAGGAGCTCTACAAGAGCGAGAAGGTCACGGTCGTGGCGGTCAACGTCCTCACGACCCAGGCCAAGGAGAAGCGCCAGGGGACGAAGCGCGGCCGGATCGTCGGCCACACCACGCCCTGGCGCAAGGCCATCGTCACCCTGGCCCCCGGCCAGAAGATCGAATTCTTCGAGGGGGTCTGAGCGATGCCGCTGCGTGAGTACAAGGCCACCTCCCCGGGTCTCCGGCAGATGACTCGCTCGACGTTCGAGGAGATCACGACCAAGGAGCCCCACAAGCCGCTGCTCGAAGCCCAGAAGCGGGGCTCCGGTCGGAACAACGCAGGCCGAATGACCGTCCGCCACCGGGGCGGCGGGGAGAAGCAGCACTACCGGCGAATCGACTTCAAGCGCGACAAGTCGGACATCCCGGCCCGCCTCGCGACGATCGAGTACGACCCGAACCGGTCCGCCCGGATCGGCCTGCTCCACTACCGGGACGGCGAGAAGCGCTACATGCTCCTGCCGAACGGCCTCAAGGTCGGCGACATCGTCGTCGCCGGCAAGTCCGCCGAGGCCCGGGTGGGCAACGCCCTGCCGATCGCCAATATCCCGCTCGGCACGACGATCCACAACATCGAGCTGGTCCCCGGCAAGGGCGGCCAGATCGTCCGGTCCGCGGGCACCGCGGCCCAGCTCCTCGCCAAGGAGGGCGAGCAGGCCCAGATCCGCCTGCCGTCAGGCGAGGTCCGCCGGGTGAGCATCCGGTGCATGGCCACGGTTGGCCAGGTCAGCAACCTCGATCACGAGAATCAGAACCTCGGCAAGGCCGGGCGGGCCCGCCACATGGGCCAGCGTCCGGAGGTCCGGGGCGTCGTCATGAACCCGCGCGACCACCCGCACGGCGGCGGCGAGGGCAAGTCCCCGACGGGGATGCCGCCCAAGACGCCATGGGGCAAGCCCGCGATGGGCTACCGCACCCGGCGGTCGAAGACGACCGGACGGCTCATCGTCCGCTCGCGGCACCGGAAGTAGCGGGAGGTAGGAGAGCATGTCCCGATCGATCAAGAAGGGGCCGTTCATCGAGGAGCGGCTCCAGGGCCGGATCGAAGATATGAACAAGCGCAGCGAGAAGAAGGTCGTCAAGACCTGGTCCCGCGCGTCCGTCATCTTCCCGACGTTCATCGGCCACACGATCGCCGTCTACAACGGCAAGAAGCACGTCCCGGTCTACGTGACCGAGAACATGGTCGGCCACCGCCTCGGTGAGTTCGCCCCGACCCGCAGCTACCGCGGGCACGGGAAGAGCACCGAGCGGTCGACGGCGCTGAAGTAGGAGCGGCTGACCGTGCGTGTATCCGCCACCGCCAGGTACCTCCGCGGCTCGACCCGCAAGGCTCGCCTCATCGCGACCGCGATCAAGGGCAAGCCGGTCGATGAGGCCGCGGCCCTACTCAAGTTCATGCCCCAGCACGCCGCGGCGGACATTGCGCGCGTGCTCAAGAGCGCGACCGCGAACGCCGAGAACAACCACAACCTGTCCGCCGAGGACCTGTTCGTCGCCGACGCGATCGCCGACGAGGGGCCCACGATCAAGCGCGGACGCGCGCGGGCCCAGGGTCGCTGGTTCGCGATCCACAAGCCCATGACCCACATCACGATCATCGTCGCGGACCGGGAGGCCTGACATGGGACACAAGGTCCATCCGTACGGCTTCCGTCTGGGTGTCTCGCGCACCTGGACCGCGAAGTGGTACGCGGACAAGGACTACACGACGCTCCTCACGGAGGACATCGGGATCCGCAAGCTCGTCGAGAAGCGGCTGGCGAACGCGAGCGTCAGCCAGGTCGAGATCGAGCGGGGCATCAACCATGTGACCGTCACGGTCCACACGGCCAAGCCCGGCATCGTCATCGGCAAGGGCGGCCAGAACGTCGAGGTCCTCCGCCAGCAGATCGGTGCCCTCACGAAGCGCAAGGTCAAGCTCGAGATCAAGGAGATCCGCCAGCCGGAGCTGGACGCCCACCTCGTCGCGCTGAACATCGCCCAGCAGCTCACTCGCCGCATCGCGTTCAAGAAGGCGATGAAGCAGGCGATCCAGCGGTCGATGAAGGCCGGGGCGAAGGGCGTCCGGATCGCCGTCGCCGGCCGCCTCGGCGGCTCGGAGATGGGCCGTCGTGAATGGGACCGCGAGGGTCGGATCCCGCTCGGCACGCTCCGCGCGGACATCAGCTACGGTCAGATCCACGCGCATACGACCTACGGCCGGATCGGCGTGAAGGTCTGGATCTACCGGGGCGACCATCCCCAGGAGCCGGTTCGCCGGCCCGAGGCGCCGGCAGCGGCCGCGCCCGCCGGTCAGGGGGCCTGACCCGTGCTCATGCCGAAGCGCGTCAAGCACCGCAAGGTGATGCGCGGCCGGATGTCGGGGCTCGCGAAGGGCGGTCACACCGTCGCCTTCGGGGACTACGGCCTGGCCACCCAGGAGCCGGCCTGGATCACCAGCCGGCAGATCGAGGCTGCCCGGCGCGCGATGACCCGGTCGGTCAAGCGCGGCGGCAAGATCTGGATTCGCGTCTTCCCGGACAAGCCCGCCACGAAGAAGCCGGCCGAGACCCGGATGGGTTCCGGCAAGGGCGCGCCGGATCACTGGGTCGCGGTAGTCAAGCCGGGCCGGATCCTGTTCGAGATGGCCGGCGTGGCACGCGCCGAGGCCGTCGAGGCGATGCGCCTCGCCGGTCACAAGCTGCCGGTGGCGACGCGACTCGTCGTCCGCGACAACCTGACGGAGGGGTCGGATGGACATCGATAAGGCTCGAGGACTGTCCGACGCCGAGCTCGAGACGGCACTCAACGAGGCGAAGCAGGACCTCTGGCAGGCCCGCTTCGCGCTGTCGACGCGGCAGCTCAAGGACTACAGCACGATCTCGCAGACACGACGAGCGATCGCGCGGATCCTGACCGTCCAGCGAGAGCGGAGCGCCGAGCGCGCCGCTCGGACGGCATGAGGGAGATCACGCGATGACAGGAGCGCAGACACCGGTGCAGGGCAAGCGAAAGACCAAGGTCGGGCGCGTCGTCAGCGACCGGATGGACAAGACGATCGTCGTGTCCGTCGAGCGGCTGGCGCGTCACCCGCTCTACAAGCGCGTCATCCGCCTCACGACGAAGTTCAAGGCCCACGACGAGGAGAACGACGCTCACATCGGCGACACCGTCCTCATCGAGGAGTCGAGGCCGCTATCGGCGACGAAGCGCTGGCGGCTGGTCGAGGTCGTCCAGCGGATCGGCGATCGCGGGTTGCCCGGCGACATCGTGTCCGAAGAGGCCGAGACGACGGAGGCGATCCACGCTGCCGCCCATCCCGGCCGGGTCCGGGCCGAGGAGGCTGCTGCCGCCGCCGCCGCGGTTGGATCCCCGTCTGAGGCCGACGCCGAGACGGCCGCGGCCGGCGACCGGGCCACCGCCGACGAGGACGGCGCCCGATGATTCAGCCCCAGTCGCGGGTGAAGGTCGCGGACAACACCGGCGCCCGGACGATCCAGTGCATCCGGGTCATGGGCCGCTCGCTCAAGACGTCGGCCGGTGTCGGCGACGTCATCACGGCCAGCGTCAAGCAGGCGATCCCGAACGCCGCCGTGAAGAAAGGCGACGTCGTGCAAGCGGTCATCGTCCGGACCGCGAAGGAATACGGCCGGCCGGACGGCAGCTACATCCGGTTCGACGAGAACGCAGCCGTGCTCATCAACAACCAGGGAAACCCGCGCGGGACCCGGATCTTCGGACCGGTCGCCCGGGAGCTCAGGGATCGGAACTACATGAAGATCGTGTCACTCGCGCCTGAGGTGCTCTGATGGCGCGCCAGTACCAGACGCAGCGGGCGACGAAGGTGCCGGACATCCATCGGGGCGACACCGTCGTCGTGCTGGCCGGCAAGGACGCCGGCAAGCGTGGCGTCGTCGAGCGGGTCATCCGCCAGACGGCCGGGCCGTCAAGCCAGCGCGGAACGTACCGCCGCGGCTCGACTGGCGGGGGCGTGTCCGTGGTCGTCGAGGGGCTGAACATCGCCAAGCGGCACACGAAGCCGCGCCAGAAGGCCGGCCAGACGGACCGGATGCCGAAGATCCAGCAGGGCGGCATCCTCGACCTCGCCCAGCCCCTCGAGATCGGCAAGGTGATGCTGGTCTGCTCGAAGTGCGAGCGGCCCACGCGGATCGCCCACAACACCCTCGACAACGGCCGCCGTGTGCGGGTGTGCCGGCACTGCGGTGAGGACCTCGAGGTGAAGCCGTCATGAAAAGCCGGCTCCACGAGCGCTACAAGGCGGAAGTCGCCCCGGCGCTCCAGAAGCAATTCGAGTACACGAACCCGATGCAGGTCCCGCGGGTGTCGAAGATCGTCGTCAACATCGGCCTGGGTGAGGCGCTCACGAACGCCAAGGCGATCGACGCCGCCGTCGGCGACCTCTCGATGGTCACCGGCCAGCGGCCGATCATCACCAAGGCGAAGAAGTCGATCGCCCAGTTCCGGGTCCGGGCGGGCAACTCGGTCGGGGCGAAGGTGACCCTCCGCGGCGAGCGGATGTGGGACTTCCTCGACCGGCTGACCACGCTCGCATTGCCCAGGCTCCGCGACTTCCGCGGCGTCCCGGGCCGGTCGTTCGACGGCCGGGGTAACTTCACGCTCGGCCTTCGGGAGCAGCTCGCTTTCCCGGAGATCGAGTACGACAAAGTGGACCGTCTCCGCGGGCTGGAGATCAGCATCGTGACGACGGCGAAGACCGACGAGGAATCGAAGCGCTTGCTCGAGCTCCTCGGCATGCCCTTCGCCGGATGAGCCCGAACCCGCCGATGCTCGCTTGCATCTCATCCGCTCGGACGGCCCAGCCCGGCGTTGGCGTCTCCGCGCGCTCGCTCACGCACCTTTTGGTGCGCTCACTCACGTGCTCGACGCCGCCTTGGCCTGTGCACGCCCGCGCAGCGATCTGCTGCGCTCAATCGGCGTGTTCGGGCTAGCGCGGGGAGGAGACCAATGGCCAAGAAATCGATGATCGCCAAGGCGAAGCGAACACCCAAGCATCCGGTCCAGGCCTACCACCGGTGCACCGTGTGCGGCCGGCCGCGGGCGTACATGCGCCGGTTCGCGCTGTGCCGCATCTGCTTCCGGGAGCGCGCCCTCGTGGGCGAGCTGCCGGGCGTCACGAAGTCGAGCTGGTAGGGACCGATGAACATCTCAGATCCGATTGCCGACATGCTGACCCGCGTCCGCAACGCGTCGCGGGCCCGCCACTCCGAGGTGATCGTCCCGGCGTCGCGGACGAAGCGGGAGATCGCCCGGATCCTCAAGGACGAGGGCTTCATCGCCGACTGGACCGAAGAGCGCGAGGGCCCCGCAAACCTCCTCCGGCTGACCCTCAAGTACGTCGACGGAAAGGCGCCGGTCGTTTCCGGGCTGAAGCGGATCAGCAAGCCCGGGCTGCGGGTATACGCCCAGAAGACGGACATCCCGCGCGTCCTCGGCGGCCTCGGCATCGTCATCGTCAGCACGAGCCACGGGATCATGACCGGCGCGCAGGCCCGCAAGGCCCAGCTCGGCGGCGAAGTCCTGGCGTACGTCTGGTAGGCGGGCAGGATGTCACGTATCGGTCGCCTCCCAATCGCCGTTCCCAGCGGTGTCGACGTGAAGATCGACGGTCGGCACCTGACCGTGAAGGGTCCCAAGGGCGAGCTCAGCCGTGAGCTCCACCCGGACATGGTCGTCGGCCGCGAGGACGGCAACCTCGTCGTCACTCGACCGTCGGAGCAGAAGCATCACCGGCAGCTCCACGGGCTGACCCGGACGCTCGTCAACAACATGGTCGTGGGGGTCACGACCGGTTACCGCAAGGGGCTCGAGATCACCGGCGTCGGCTACCGGGCCGCGCTCGTTGGCCGGAAGCTCCAGCTCAACCTCGGCTATAGCCACCCGATCGAGATCGACCCGCCGAGCGGGATCAGCTTCGAGGTCGAGAACCCGACCCGGCTTGCTGTCGTCGGAATCGACAAGGAGCTCGTCGGTGAGATCGCCGCCCGCGTGCGCGCGACCCGCAAGCCCGAGCCCTACAAGGGCAAGGGCGTGCGCTACTCCGGCGAGTACATCCGCCGCAAGGCCGGCAAGGCCGGCAAAATCGGCGCCAAGAAGTAACCACCTGAGGTTCGATTACCCATGACGCAGGTCGCCACCCGGGGCGCCTCCCGAAACAAGCGCCACGAGCGGATCCGCCTCCACATGGAGGGGACCGAGGCCCGGCCGCGCCTCGCGGTCTTCCGCAGCCTCCACCACATCTACGCGCAGGTCATCGACGACGCGTCCGGCAAGACGCTAGCCGCGGCCTCGACCGTCGAGAAGGAGCTTCGCAGCTCGAAGCAGACGAAGACGGACGAGGCAAAGACCGTCGGCCGCCTCGTCGCCGAGCGGGCGAAGAAGGCCGGGGTCGAGCGCGTTGTGTTCGACCGGGCCGGGTTCCGGTACCACGGGCGGATCAAGTCGCTCGCCGATGCCGCCCGCGAAGCCGGCCTCGAGTTCTAGGAAGAGGAGCAGCCCGTGCCCAGGATCGACCCTAACAAGCTCGCGCTCGAGGAGCGCGTCGTTCAGATCAACCGGGTCGCGAAGGTCGTCAAGGGCGGCCGGCGATTCAGCTTCAGCGCGGTCATCGTCGTTGGCGACGGCGCGGGGCACGTCGGAGCGGGCCTCGGCAAGGCCGGCGAAGTGCCGGAGGCGATCCGCAAGGGCGTCGAGGACGCGAAGAAGAACATCATTCGCATCCCGATGGTCGGGACGACGATCCCGCACGAGGTGCGGGTTCAGTTCTCGGCCAGCCGGGTCCTCCTCAAGCCCGCCTCCCAGGGCACCGGCGTCATCGCCGGCGGCGCGGTTCGGGCGGTTCTCGAGGCGGCCGGGGTTCGCGACATCCTCTCGAAGACACACGGCTCGACCAATCCGGTCAACGTCGCCCGGGCGACAATCGAGGCTCTCCGATCGCTTCGATCAGCCGAGGAGCTCAGCGCCCAGCGGGGCGTCACGGTCCGCGCCCGGATCGCCGGTCAGCCGGCTCCGGGCCAGACTCGGGAGGTCACGAATGGCCGGTAAGCTCCGCGTCACCCAGGTCAAGAGCACGATCAGCCACATCGCCCGCAACCGGGCGACGATTCGCGCGCTTGGCCTCAAGCGAATCGGCGATGTCGCCGTGGTCCCGGACAACGAGGCGACCCGCGGCATGGTCCGCGCGGTCCGCTTCCTCGTGTCCGTCGAGGAGATCGCCGAAAGGCGCCCGGCGGCGGCAAAGGCGAAGGGGGAGGAGGGGGCATGAAGCTCCACGACCTGCGACCCGCGGGCGGGGCGCGTCGGGCCCGAACCCGGGTGGGACGCGGCATCGCGGCCGGCAAGGGCAAGACCGCCGGGCGGGGGACGAAGGGCCAGAAGGCCCGCGCTGGAGGTTCGATCCCGGCCTGGTTCGAGGGCGGCCAGACGCCGCTCCACATGCGGATTCCGAAGCTGCGCGGCTTCACGAACCGGCTGAAGGTCGACTACGAGGTCGTCAACATCGGCGCGATCGCGCAGCTCGTCGAGCTCGGGCGGCTCGAGGCCGGCGACATGCCCGGCGCGAAGACGACGTCGAAGTCACCCGCGCCGATCACCGTCAACCAGGACATCCTCCGTGCTGCCGGGCTCGTCCGGACGCTCGCGAAGCCCCTCAAGGTCCTCGGTGCCGGGGAGTTGTCGACGGCGCTGTTCGTGGTGGCCGACCGGTTCTCGAAGAGCGCGATCGTCAAGATCGAGGCCGCCGGCGGCAGCGTTTCGATGCTCGAGATCCCCAAGGAGCCGCGGAAAGCGATCGGCGTCGACCGCGGGTCCGGGGCCGCGACGGAGGCGAAGCCCGCCAAGAAGAAGCGCTCTGCCGATGCCGACGACGAGGACGATACGGCCGCGGTCGCCGAGCCGGTGGAGCCGGTCGAGGCGTCAGAGACCGGGCGGGCCGAAGCGGGCGCCGAAGCGCCCCGCGCGCCGAAGCCGAAGCGCGCGCCGAAGGGCGCGAAGCCGGCCGGCGATGCGGCGAACCCAGACGGCGCTGCTCCCGCCGACGAGGCCGCCCCCGCCGGAGACGGCTGACCCGTGTTCGAGTCGCTGCTGAACGCCTTCCGGGCGCCGGACATCCGGCGCCGGATCTTCTACGTCCTGGGGATCCTCATCGTCTTCCGGTTCCTGGCCCATGTGCCGGTCCCGGGTGTCGACAAGGCCTCGCTCGAGACGTTCTTCGAGGGCAACCCGCTGTTTGGGCTGCTCGACCTGTTCTCAGGCGGCGGCTTGTCGAACTTCTCGGTCGTGGGCCTCGGGGTGAACCCGTACATCAACGCCTCGATCATCATGCAGCTGATGACCGGCGTCATCCCCTCGCTCCAGGCGCTCAGCCGGGAAGGGGAATACGGCCGCAACAAGATCAACCAGTACACCCGCTACCTGTCCGTCCCGATGGCGCTCCTCCAGTCGTTCGGCTTTCTCGCCCTCCTGAGGAGCCAGAACGTCATCCCGGCGGACGTCGGCTTCGGCCTGTCGAACCCCGTCACCCTGACCCAGATCGCAACGCTCACCGCCGGCTCCGTGGCGCTCATGTGGCTCGGCGAGCTGATCACGGAGAAGGGGATCGGGAACGGGATCAGCTTCATCATCTTCGCCGGCATCGTGAGCCAGGCACCCGGAGCCCTCCAGAACTTCATCCAGAATCCGAACCCCACCTCGCTTGTGGTCTTCGCGATCATCGGCCTCGTGGCGGTGACGGTGATCATCTACATCCAGGAGGGCCAGAGGCGGATCCCGATCCAGTACGCCAGCCGTGTCCGTGGCCGGCGGATGTATCAGGGTGGCCAGACGTTCCTGCCGCTGCGGGTCAACCAGGCCGGGGTCATCCCGATCATCTTCGCGGTCAGCATCCTGCTGTTCCCGCAGCAGATCGCGAGCTACTTCGTCAACTCGGACATCGCGGTCGTGTCCCAGGTCGCGCAGGGGATCGTCGCCTTCTTCAACAGCACGTCGCCGGCCTACGTCACGCTCTACTTCCTGCTGACGATGGGCTTCACCTATTTCTACACGGCGTTCACGTTCAAGCCCGACGAGACGGCCGAGCAGCTCCGCAAGAACGGGGGCTTCATACCAGGGATCCGTCCCGGCCGGCCCACTCAGGACTACCTTGCCAAGGTCGTCTTCCGGATCACGCTCGCCGGGGCGATCTTTCTCGCGACCGTGGCTGTCGCCCCGGCGATCGCCGGCATGTTCTTTCCGGAGCTCGCGAACGTGGCCCTCGGCGGCACGGGGCTCCTGATCGTGGTCAGTGTCGTGGTCGAAACGATGAAGCAGATCGAAGCGCAGCTGATGATGCGCAACTACGAGGGGTTCATCCGCTAATGGAAGGGGCAACCGCCCCACGGAGCCGGCACCCGATCACGGAGGCCCGAGGCGGAGCCCCGCGACGCCATCGGCCCGACGTCCCAGCATGACCGTGCTGGTGCTCCTGGGCGCTCCCGGGGCGGGGAAAGGCACGCAGGCGAAGTTCCTTGAGGAGAAGCTGGGCATCCCGCATCTCGCGTCTGGCGACCTGTTGAGGGCCGCCGTGGGCGCCCGGACACCGGTCGGAGTCGAGGCCGACCGGTTCATGAGCCGGGGCCAGCTCGTGCCGGACGCGACGATGATCCGCCTCTTCCTTGATCGCCTCGCTCAGCCTGACGCGGCCAGCGGCGCAATCCTCGACGGCTTCCCGCGCACCCGGCCCCAGGCCGAGGCGCTCGACGAAGCGCTGGCGGAGCGGGCGGCGCGGGTCGATCGCGCGCTCCTCATCGACGTCCCGATCGAGGACCTCGTCCAGCGCGCCGCCGGGCGGCGAATCTGCAAGGAGTCCGGCCACGTGTACCACCTCGTCGCCAACCCGCCCCGGGTGCCCGGGGTGTGCGACATCGACGGGACCCCGCTCATCCAGCGTGAGGATGACCGCGAGGAGACGGTTCGGGCCCGGATGAACCAGCAGCTCGGGGCGCTGCGCGACGTTGTCGGCTTCTACCGGTCGAAGGACATCCTCAAGACCGTGGACGGCCGCCAGCCGATCGCCGCGGTGAGCGACTCCTTGCTGGCTGCCGGCGACCCAGCGAAGGGGGTGGCCTGACGTGGTCACCCGCAAGTCCCGCCGCGAGATCGACAAGATGCGGACCGCCGGGCGGCTGGTCGCCGAGGTGCTCGCGCTCGTCGAGTCGGAGCTCAAGCCGGGGGTCACGACGGGCCACCTCGACCAGCTCGCCGAACGGCACATCCGGGCGGCCGGCGCCACCCCCTCGTTCAAGGGCTACGGCGACCGGCGGAACCCGTTCCCGGCCTCGCTCTGCATCTCGATCGACGACGAGGTCGTCCACGGGATCCCCGGCGGCCGCCCGATCCGGGAGGGCCAGATCGTATCGGTCGACGCCGGGGCGATCGTCGACGGCTGGCACGGCGACGCCGCCCGCACGTTCGTCGTCGGCCAGCCGACCCCGGAGGTCGCCCGGCTCGTGGAAACCACCCGCCTGGCGATGATGGCCGGGATCGGGGCCGCCGTCCCGGGGGCCCGGATCGGGGACATCTCGGGAGCGATCGAGGACGTCGCCAAGCCCAAGGGCTACGGGATCGTCCGCCAGTTCGTGGGTCACGGGATCGGCACGGAGATGCACCAGGATCCCCAGGTCCCGAACTACCGGGTGGGCCCCAAGGGGATGGAGCTGGTCTCCGGGATCTGCCTGGCGATCGAGCCGATGCTGACCCTGGGGGGCTACGAGGTGGGGATCAAGCCGGACGGCTGGACGGTCGTCACCCGGGATGGGTCCCTGGCGGCCCATTTCGAACATACGATCGCCGTGACGGATGATGGGCCTGAGATCCTTACGACGGTCTAGCCTTCTTGCCTCGGAATGGAGGTTTCTGATACGCTACGCGTTCGTGTGTCGGTCCGGCGCGGGCCGACACTCGCCGTGAGAAAGGGAAGCACCGGGAGCCTGTGGCCAAGAAAGACGCGATCGAGGTGGAGGGGACGGTTATCGAGCCGCTCCCGAACACCATGTTCGCGGTCGAGCTGGAGAACGGCCATCGCGTCCTAGCCCACATCAGCGGGAAGCTTCGGATGAACTTCATCCGGATCCTGCCCGGCGACCGGGTCCGAGTCGAGCTCTCGCCCTACGACCTGACCCGCGGCCGGATCACCTACCGATTGAAGTAAGACATCACCAGACTGCCACCGCGCACGAGGAACCGTTGAAAGTCAGAGCCTCCGTCAAGGCACGCTGCGACAACTGCAAAGTCATTCGCCGCCACGGCACGGTGATGGTCATCTGCACCAACCCGAAGCACAAGCAGCGGCAGGGGTAACCGATGGCACGCATCGCCGGCATCGACATCCCGCGTGAGAAGCGGGTCGAGGTCGCCCTTACCTACATCTTCGGCCTTGGGCTGCCCACGAGCCAGAAGATCCTGACCCAGACGAACATCAACCCGGACACCCGGGTGCGCGACCTGACCGAGGAGCAGATCAACCGGCTCCGCGAGCTGATCGACCGGCGCTACAAGGTCGAGGGCGACCTGCGCCGCGAGGTGGCGCTCAACATCAAGCGGCTCATCGAGATCGGCTCGTACCGCGGCCTGCGCCACCGGCGTAACCTGCCGGTCCGGGGCCAGCGCACGAAGACCAACGCTCGCCAGCGGCGCGGACCGAAGAAGACGGTCGGCGTGCGGCGCACGAAGACGAAGTAGCGGGGACCAAGGACAGGCATGGCCGAACGAAAGCGGGCCCCCAAGCAGCGGCGCCGCGAAAAGAAGATCGTCCCCCAGGGGCAGGTCCACGTCCAGGCGACGTTCAACAACACGATCATCACGATCACGGACCTCGGCGGAGCGGTGATCAGCTGGGGCTCGGCCGGCGTGGCCGGCTTCAAGGGTTCCCGCAAGAGCACCCCCTACGCCGCCGCGCTCTCGGCGGATGGCGCGGCACGCCGGGCGATGGAGCACGGCATGCGCCAGGTCGAGGTCTACGTCAAGGGCCCCGGCGCCGGCCGGGAGCAGGCTATCCGGTCGCTCCAGGCGGCCGGGCTGGAGGTCACCGCCATCACCGACGTCACGCCTATCCCGCACAATGGCTGCCGCGCCCCCAAGCGGCGCCGGGTCTAGCCGCGCCATGGGCCGTTACACCGAATCCGTCTGCCGGGTTTGCCGCCGGGAGGGAGCCAAGCTCTTCTTCAAGGGCACCCGCTGCTACTCGAAGAAGTGCTCGTTCGAGCGCCGGCCGACGCCGCCCGGCCAGCACGGCGTGCGCCGCCGCAAGGTCGGCGAGTACGGGCTCCAGCTGCGCGAGAAGCAGAAGGTCCGCAAGACCTACGGTGTGCTCGAGCGCCAGTTCCGGAACTACTTTGTCGAGGCGGAATCCCGACCCGGCGTGACCGGCGAGACGCTCCTCCGGTTCCTCGAGCTGCGCCTCGACAACGTCGTCTACCGGATGGGCTTCGCCCCGTCCCGCCCGGCCGCCCGGCAGCTCGTCGGCCACGGCCACTTCACGGTCAACGGGCGACCTGTCACCGTGCCGTCGTACCAGCTCAAGCCGGGCGACAAGGTCGAGGTCCGCGAAACCCACCGCTCCCGCGAGCCCTTCAAGATCGCCAAGGAGTCGCTTCGTTCCCACCAGGCACCGGAATGGCTGACGATCGACGCCGCCAAGCTTGCCGGCGCCATCGTCGACCACCCCCGCCGCGACCAGATGCCGCTCGATCTCAACGAGCAGCTCGTGGTCGAGTACTACTCGAGGTAACCGCAGCTGATGATCGAACTCGAGAGCCCGCAGATCGAGCCTGTCGAGGAAGTCGGCACGTATGCCAAGTACGAGGCCGGACCCCTTCAGGCCGGCTATGGCGTCACGCTCGGCAACGCGCTCCGGCGCGTCCTCCTCTCGTCGCTCGAGGGAGCCGCGGTCACGTCGATCCAGATCCGCGACGTCTACCAGGAGTTCTCCACGATCCCCGGCGTCAAGGAGGACGTCACCCAGATCGTGCTGAACGTGAAGAAGCTCCGCCTGAAGAGCTTCGCGACCCATCCGGTTCAGCTCCGCCTGATCAAGAGCGGGGCGGGCTCGGTGACCGCCGGCGACATCGCCGAGTCCGCCGATGTCGAGATCGTCAACCCTGAGCTCGTCCTCATGACCCTCGACACGGATGACGTGACGATCGAGATGGACCTGACCGTCGAGAAGGGCGTCGGCTACCTCGGCGCCGAGCGGGCTGAGGCCCTGCCGATCGGGGTCATCGCCGTCGACGCGATCTTCACCCCGGTCCGCAAGGTGAACTACTGGGTCGAGAGCATGCGGGTCGGTCAGATGACCAACTACGACAAGCTCACGATCGAGATCGAGACGGACGGCA
>JBBDZZ010000091.1:0-15176 GCA_040899885.1 Chloroflexota bacterium
TCGGCCGCGAGCAGCGCCGCGATCATCGCCTTCTCCGCCTCAGCCTCAGCCTTCGCGGCCGCGAACCCCGCAGCGCCCTCGAACGCGGCCTCGAGCCGGGTCGGCAGCCGCAGGCCCGCGTCCGCGGCCGCCCCCTCGAGCTCCGCCCGGCGAACGAGGAGCTCCTCCGCGTCGACGAGCATCGCTCGGGCCTCCTCGAACTGCCACGCGCGGAGTGCGTCGCGGACGGACCGCGGCAGCTCCCAGCGGCCGGCCGACCGGACGACCGCCGCGTACCGCTCACGGGCCCCCGTGCGCGCCTGGAGTAGTTTCGCCTCGTCGTCCCGTACGACCCACTCCCGCCACAGGTCGTCGTACGACTCGCCCGTCCGGTCCTCGAGCAGGTCGAGGAGGCCGCGCCAGTCCGGGGCGCCGGCGACAGTCTCCGGCGGACGGGCGGCTCCCGCGTCGACGTGCGCAGGCTGGTAGGCGGCCTCGCCCGCGGCCGCCGCCCGCCAGACCTCGCGCAGCCCCTCGAACCCGGCCCGCTCCGCGACCCGGGCGGCCAGCGTGTACGAGGCGGCGTAGGCGTAGCCGTCGGACTCACCGGCGGCCCACGAGTTGAGCGGGATCCGCACCTTCATCAGCTCGTCCGTCAGTTCGGCCGGGGCGATCGCCTCGTCCAGCCTCCCGCCGGCGGCAACCGCGTAGTACGACGCGAATGCCTCATTCGCCCAGCGATCGGCGAGGAGCGCGCCGTTGAACCAGGCGTGAGCGGCCTCGTGGAGAACCACGGACGAATCGGCGTAGTAGGCGAGGCCCATCCGCCCGGCGGCCGGGTCGAAGAGCGCTGCATGGCCGGCGCCCGATCGGCTCACCGCCTCCTCGACGACCAGCGGCCCGGTCCGCTCCCAGCCGAGACCGGTGAGGTCTCCAAGCACGGGCAGGCCGCGCTCGAACAGGTCGCCGACTCGCGCCGCCCAGTCCGGGTCGTCCGGCCACGCCCGGATGGTCACGGGGGCCGTCGACCCACCGATCACGATGTCGAGTTGCGTCTCCACATGGGCCACCGGCCGTTCGGCGACGAAATACGCGGAGAAACCGGTCGCGTCCGCGAGCGGGCCGGAGGCGAAGATCGTCCGGCCGGCGGCGTCGTTCGTCGGCGCGCGCAGCTCGCCTGCCTCGAGGTAGGCCGTGTAGCCCGCCGGGAAGACGGCGGTCACCGAGCTGCCGGCGACGCCGTTCGGGTAGCCGTACGCCCAGGCAGGGAACGTCACGAGAGCCGCGCCGACCCGGACGTCACGGGCGGCTGCCCCGCCCGGGTCGGGCAGGTTGAACGTCAACCGCAACTTCGCCGACTTGCCTGCGGCGATCCGCTGGCCGAACGACAGCGCCAGAATCTGGTGGTCGGCCCTTCTGCTGCTCACCCGGACGCTCGGCTTGCCGCTCGGCGAGGTGAGCTTGAAGGACGTCGTGCCGGGTGGGACCGCGAGGAACGCCCGGTCGAAATAGAACTTGCGGGCGGCCGTGTCCCGCAGATGGTTGCGCGCGACGAGGTCGACGGTGACCCGGACGAGCGACTCCTCCGGCACGACCTCGTACCGGGCGTCGCCGACGATCGTCAGATCCGGGGTCGCGGCCCGCGCCACAGGCGCCACGGGTGGCGCGGCGGCGAGCGCGATCGCAACGATCACCGCCAGCAGCCCCGGTCCGAGCCGCCGCGGGGAGGCGCCGCGGGTCACGACCCGAAGAGCTCCGGCAGCCGCGCGGCGTAGCGGTCAAGGAGTGCCGTGTTCCGGGGCGGCCGCTCGGCGTAGCCCGCCGGCGTCTTGCCACCGAGCCACAGCCACCCGGCCGTCTCCTCGAGCAGCTGATCGCTCACTCCGAGGATCCGGGCCAGGGCCATCCCCAGCGCGTCGGCGTCGAGGGCCGCGCCGCTCAGCTCGACGGTCAGGATCGGCTGTTCGTCCTCCCCGACCGAGAACTTCACGAATGGCAGCTCGTCATTCCAGCGCAGCAACCGGCGGTACGACTTGCGGAACATGTCGTTGATCGGGGGCGCGTAGTGGCTCCAGCAGATGAGGCCAAGGTCCGGCTGGCAGATGAGCGTCACGCGCAGGTCCCGGCGGCGTCGGCCGTCGAGGACGAGGTCCCAGGCGACGATGCCGTCTCGGTCGGCGCGCTCGAGGGGTTCGAGGCCCAGCTCGGTCAGCCAGCGCTCGACGTCGGCCGGGCGCAGCCCCGTGGGGGCCACCCGGGGTGAGGACATGGCGGAAAGTCTAGCCCGAGTCTGCCGAGCCGGCCTCGCAGAGGCCTGGTCAGCCGTCCCGGGCCGCTGGAGTGCCGGGACCGCCGCCCGACGCCCGCGCGGCGCCATTGCCACCGGCCGCGGCCGCATCCTCGACGGACAGGATCGCGACCGAGGCCCCACGTGACCGCTTGCGGCGCTCTCCGACGGGCTCGACCGACGAACCGGTCTTGATGACCTTCGAGAGGAAGTCCGAGGTCCGCACGTCGCCCGCGATCTTCACGTTGCGCCCGATCCGCACGCCGCGCGGGATGATCGAGCGCTTGCCGACGACGTTGATCCCGGTGTTCAGGCGGCCGGGCTCCTGCTTGTTCGGCGTGTCGAAGTCGGGCCCGTCGCCGACGATCGCCCCCTGGCCGACGACGACCTCCTTGTCGAGGATCGAGCGGTCGACGACCGCGCCAGACCGGATGACCGAGTCGAACATGACGATCGAATCGCGGACGACCGCCCCGACGTCGACACGGACGCCCGGTGACAGGACGCTGTTGACGACCGTGCCGTTGATCACGCAGCCGTGCGAGACCATGCTCCGGTGGACCTGGGCGGTCGGCCCGATCTTCGCGGGCGCCCGCTCTTCCGACCTTGTGTGGATGAGCCACTCCCGGTCATACAGGTCGAGTTCGGGCTGGTCGACGAGGAGGGCCATCTGGGCCTCCCAGTACGACTGGATCGTGCCGACGTCCTGCCAGTAGCCGTCGAACCGGTAGCCGAACACCCGCGCGCCGCCGTCGAGCATCGCCGGGATGACGTGGCGCCCGAAGTCGTCCCGGTCCTCGCCGATCCAGCGCCGGAGCGCCCGCTTCGAGAAGACGTACACGCCCATCGACGCGAGGTCGCTCTTCGGCTGCTTCGGCTTCTCCTGCCACTCGACGATCCGATCCGAGTCGTCCATCGCGAGGATCCCCATCCGGGTCGCCTCGATGAGCGGCACCCGGCGGACCGCGATCGTCACGTCCGCGCGGTGACGCCGGTGGGCGGTGATGAAGGGCTGGTAATCCATCTTGTAGATGTGGTCGCCGGCGAGGACGAGGATCGTGTCCGACGCCTCGTGCTCGATGACGTTCATGTTCTGGAGCACCGCGTCGGCGGTCCCGCGGTACCACTCTGCGACGCGGCCGCGAGCGATGTATGGCTGGAGCAGCTTCACGCCGCCGCGGTTGCGGTCGAGGTCCCAGGGACGGCCGAGGCCGATGTGGTCGTTGAGGGACCGTGGGTTGTACTGGGTCAGGACGACGACGTTGTCGATGTCCGAGTTCACGCAGTTCGAAAGCGTGAAGTCGATGATCCGGTACTTGCCCCCGAACGGGACCGCCGGCTTGGCGCGCACGGACGACAGGATCGAGAGACGCTCGCCCTCACCACCGGCGAGGATCACCGCCATGGTCCGCTTCATCGGGCTGTCCTTCCCCTGCCGGCCGATGACGCCGTCGGGACGATGCTAGCACGGGATTTCGCGATCACCGGATCGGCGGATGGCCCGCCGCGAGGTCCGGGTCCCGAGGCCTAGAGGAAGACCCGCGGGTTCGCGAATCCGCCATTGAATTCGGCCATCCAGTGGAGGTGCGGACCGGTCGTCCGGCCGGTCATGCCGTTGTAGGCGATGACCTGCCCGGCGCGGACCCACTGGCCGGGGTGGACCGTCGGCGGCCGGACGCTGTTGTCGACGTGGCCGTACCAGGTCTGCAGGTTGGCCGAGTGGGCGATGATGACGATCCAGGCCTTCGGGTAGGGGTCGTACGGGTTCGGGCCGGCGAACACGACGGTGCCGGCGCCGGCGGCGCGGATCGGCGTGTACATCGGCGCCGCGATGTCGATCCCCTTGTGGAAGTGGGCGCAGTCGCCCAGGGGCGGCTCCCAGGCGAACCCGGTGCACCCGAAGTTCTGGGTCACGGAGCCGGCCATCGGCCACTCGAGGGTCCCGTTGTACTCGGACGGGATCCTGCCCTGGCGGGCCTGCTCGCGGACGAGCCGGTCGATCTTGGCCGCGAGAGCCCGCTGGGAAGCGGCGGCTGCGGCCATCGACTTCCGGAGGGCCGCCTTGTTCCTGGCCATCTTGGCGAACGCGGCCTTCTGGCGGGCAAGGGCCCGGGCAGTGTCGCGCTCGAGCTTCTTCAGCTGGGCCTGGGCCTCCTGGAGGTCCGCCATCTGCTTGTCGAGGTCCAGCTTCTGGACGGCCGTCTCCTGGCGGAGGAGGTTGGTCTCCTGGCGCGTCGAAAGGACGGTCTGGTGGAGCGCGGCGAGCGTCTCCTGGTCCTCGATGATCTGCTGGGCGAGGGCCCGGTCCTGCTCCCCGATGTCGAGCTGGTAGCTGACCTCGGTCAGGACGTCGGAGAAGGAGCCGCCGGACAGGAAGGTCTCGAGCATCGAGGTCCGGTCCGTGTCGTAGGCGTTCCGGAGCCGGGAAGCGAGGTAGGCGCGCCGTTCGCCGAGCTGCTGGCGCTTGGCGACCTCTTCGGCCTCGACCCGGACGAGCTCGGCGTCGAGCGCTTCGAGCTCCATCACCAGGGCGTCGTACTTGGCCTTGACCTCTTCGATCTGCTTGGCCATCGCGTTGACCCGGACTCGGATCGCGCCCAGGTCGGCGTTGATCCCGCGGAGGGCCCGGGCGGTCGCGGCGATCTCGGCCCTGAGATCGGCCTGGAACGCGTTCAGCTGGGAGACCTGGTTCTTCTGGGAGGCGATCCGCTTCTCGATCGCCTTCTGCTTCGAGATCGCGTCTGAGAGCTCGTCACCGGCCACCCGGCCGGCGGGCGCGACGAAGAGCCCGCTCATGAGCGGGACGATGAGGAGCAGCAGGAGCAAGCGTCGGGCGCGCCGGCCGGGGCGGGAGGCGGGCAGGGGGAGCGCGCTCCTCGGTCGCAGGCGCATCAGGGGGCGGTCGTCATCGTGCGAGCAAACTCCGTAATCGGTGCGTCAGCTGGGGACTGGCGCCAGTGCGGCTACGGCTACGCCCGCCGGTGATTCGCCGTCCGGTGGGTATTCCCCCTCCGGGGACGAGGCCGGCCTGGACTCGAGTTAGCAGCCACGAACGAAGCTAGCAGCGGGGTCCGACCGCCAGCATCCCCCGAACGTACCGGGGGCGACCTATAACCTTGTTCCCACCTTGCGGGAGCCTTGCACGTTGGGATGGGCCTACTTGAACTTGGCGAGGCGGCTCCGTGCTCCGAGGACCCGCCCTATCCGCACCGGACCAGTCATCCGACTGGGACTAGCCCCCTGGCGGAACCAGACCCTCGGCGAGGTCGACGGACTCGTAGTGGTCGACCCGGGTCTCGAACATGGCCGGCAGATCCTGGTCCAGCGGCTTGCTGACGTCCGGCCCGGTCCAGGCCTGGATGTCCTCCCAGGTCTTCCAGATCGAGACGACCACGACCTCGACGCTGCCACCGGCGAAGCGGCGCGCGACGTCGACCCGGACTGGCTTGGGCCGGCCGCGAGGCTTGCTGAGCGTATGCGTGACGAACCGGAGGATCGGGCCCTCGTCGCCGGTCGCGCCCCGGACCTGGAACACCCGCAGAATCATCGCTCGCCCACTATACGAGCCCTCCGCGGCGGAGGGGCGTCCGCGCACCGGGGTTGTGGGGGGTCCATCCGAGTCTGGTGCCGTTCGGCCGGGTCGGCTGGTGTCGGCCGGCAACGGCGGGCCGGTCGCGACCCCCGATCGGTGTCGGAAAGCACCGAACCGGTGGCCTCGGGCAACGCTCAGGGCCGGAGCAGCACCGCCCAGAAGGCGCCGATGATGAGGAACGGGCCGAAGGGCACGTAGCTCCGCCGGCCGACCCGCCGGGCGGCGAGGAGCACGACGAGCACGAGCCCCGCGACGACGAGCCCGAACAGGACGCCTGAGGCCGCCCGCCACAACCCCGCCATGAGCCCCAGACCGGCGAGCAGCTTGACGTCGCCGAGCCCGAATGCCCCGGCCCCGAACGCCAGCGACGGGAGGTAGATCGCGGCCGGGATGATCACTGCGCCGGCGATCGTCGGCAGCAGCTCCGCTCCGACGAACGGGTTGCGCCCGCTCGCCGCGAAGAGGAGGGCGATCGGGATGACCGGCAATGTCGTCAGGTCCGGGAGGATCCGCTGGTCGAGGTCGGTCGCGAGGCCCACGATGAGTGTGGCGAACCAGGCCCCGAATACCGCCAGCGCCAGGCCGTCACCCTCGAACCGCGCCGGCAGGAGGCCGAATGCCACGGCCCCCGTCGCCCCAACGACGACCGTCCGCCAGTCGAGGCGCCGACCGGGCGGGTGCTCCTCGTCGTGGGCCGGCCACCGGGTCGCCAGGCGGTCCGCCGCCAGCCCGAGGGCGAGCCCGGCGAGGGCGAAGGCAATCGACAGGGGCGACGGCACGGAAGAAGTCTATGGGGCGCGCGATGCCGCCGGCGCGGCCGTATTGCCCCCACCTGCCGATGAGCATCGGCCGAATACGAACCCCGGTCAGGCCAACGTCATCGCTTCATATGCTGCCGACGGTCATCGCCCCGGGTACCACGTTCCAAGCCGCCGCTCGTGCTCCGGCCCTAGCTCGTCCCGTTCTTTGCACCGGCCAGCGCCAGCTCGACGAGCGTCGCGTGGGCGACGCCCGTGGCCCCGCGCGGGGCGTACGGAGTGGCCTTCCGGTAGTAGGCCGTGCCCGCGATATCGAGGTGCGCCCACGGCACCGTCACGAACTCGCGCAGGAACAGGCCGCTCTTCACCAGCGAGCCCTCCGCGGAACCGGAGTTCTGGAGGTCTCCGTACCAGCTCTCCATGTCCGGCACGTAGTCGTCGATGAGGGGGATCTGCCAGTACCGCTCGCCGGCCCGCGTGCCCGCGGCCACGACCTCGTCGTACCAGCCCTGCGGCTGCCCGAATGCACCCGTGACGAGGTGGCCGAACGCCCGCGCCACCGCCCCGGTGAGGGTCGCAACGTCGACCAGGTGGGTCGCCCCGAGCCGCTCCGCGTAGGTCATCGCGTCGCCGAGGATCAGGCGGCCCTCCGCGTCCGTGTTCGTGATGTCGACCCACTTGCCGTTCAGCGCCTTCACGACGTCGCCCGGCCGGGTCGCATGCCCGCCGGGCATGTTCTCGACCGCGGGGGCGACCGCGAGGAGCGGGGTGCCGGGGGCGAGCCGGGCGACGGTGGCGATGGCCGCGATCACGGTGCAGGCACCGGTCTTGTCCAGCTTCATCTCCTCCATCCGCTCGGACGGCTTGATGCTGATGCCGCCAGAGTCGAAGCAGACGCCCTTGCCAACGAGCGCCACATGCCGATCGAGCGCGTCGCGCTCCCCCTCCTTGCCCGACCGGATGACGATCATCCGGGGCGGGTTGTCGCTCCCCCGCCCGACCGCCATGAACATCCCCATCCCAAGCTCGGTCGCCCGTTCCGGGCCGATGACGTCGATCCAGAGATGGTGCTTGCGGGCCAGGGCGTAGGCCTCGTCGGCGAGGACCTCGGGCGAGACGTCGTTCGACGCGCGGTTCGAGAGCGTCCGGGCGAGGTTCGCGCCCTCGCCGACGATGACGCCCCGCTGGGCGGCTTTCTTGAGATCCGCCGCGTTCGCGCCGGGGGCGACAAGAATCAGCTCGTCGAGGGTCGGCGGCGCGGTCTCGACGTTCTCCCGATAGATCGTCGCGGGGTCGTACGAGCCCTCGACGACGCCCCGGGCGACGAGCTCGGCAACGCGTTCCGGGCCCTCCGCGAGGGCATCGATGAGCGGGGTGATCCAGATCGCGAGGCTGGCAACGGTCCGGCCGCCGAGGCGGCGCTCGGCCGCGGCCGCGACCCGGACGACCGTCTCCCGATCGAGCTTCGCGGCCTCTCCGGCTCCGATGGTCAGGATTCGGGCGGCCGGTAGCTCACCCGACGCGCCGAGCGCGGCGGAGTAGCGCTTACCGGTCAGCTCCCCGAAGTCGGCCAGCGACTTGAGCTCTCCGCCGCTCCGTCGATCGATCTCGCCGAGCCCATCCTCGAACACCGGATCCCCGACGACCGGGACCACGAGGACGTCGGCCCGGACCTCCCAGGGCTGGTCGGTGACGACACGAAGCTGCACGGATTAATGCTCCTCGGTGGGTCTGGCGTCGCAGTTTACCCGGCTGAGGACGCCTGCCGGTTATGTGGTCGCGGCCGTCTCGCCGACCGTGGCGAGCGCGTCGGCAAGGCGCGCCCGCGCCTCCTCGATCCCGATGACGGCCTGATTCAGGCCACCACGGGCGATCTCGGCGAGGATGATCCCCAGGTTCGCGGTGTCACGGGGTAGTGCCTCGCGCGCTGCCTTCTCCGCCGCGAGCGCCGCCCGGATCTCCGGGGTGACTCTTGTCGGCGACTTGGCCGAGACAACGTATAGGGCGCGGAGCGCGACGTCGTACTCGCGATTCCGGCGGAGCCACTCGTTCAGCGTGCCGACGTCGACGGTGTTCTGGAGCTCGTCGCGGAGCACCTCCGCCTCGGCGAGGAGGCCAGTCGCGTCGGCGATCCGGGCGAGCGCGGTCGTCCAGTCCCCGGTCACGCCGGCCTCGATCCCCGACACGATCAGCTTGTCGTGGCCATCGAGGAGGGCCGTCAGCCGGCCGGCGCTCAGGCTCCCCTGGACGAGGCGCGCCCAGCTCCCGGCCAGCCCGTTCGTCGCGTCCAGCGCGGCCACCAGCCTGGCGTATCGGTGCAGGGTCGCCGGGGAGAGGCGGAGCCGCGTGTCGGGCTCGGACATCGGCAGCGCGAGGAGCCTCGCGCGCAGTGCCGAGGCTTCGTCCCGCAGGCCGGTCGCGAGCACCGTCCCCGAGGCGATCGTGAGATCGAGCAGGTCGAAGTCCCGGGCCGTGAGGGCGGCGAGCGAGCCGCGACCGAGCAGCCCGAGCCGCTCGACCTCATCGGCGATTCCCGACAGCTCGGCCGCCGCCGCATCGAGCTCGACGCCGACCGCCTCGTCGCGGGCCCACGTCAGCTCCGGGCGGCCGGAGCCCCCGGGCCGGTGGTCGAGCCAGGCGACGAGACCGGCGATCCCCAGCGCCACGAGGCCCACGACGATCGGCCAGACCATGGCGACGAGGACGCGCTCGATCCGGTCTCGGTCCGCTGCCTGAGTCGTGGTCATCTGGTCGGGCCGCAGCGTAGCATCCGGTTATGTCTCTCTCCCCGGCGGCCCTCCGGCGGCTGGTCGAGGCGATGCCGAAGGCGGAGCTCCACCTCCATCTCGACGGGTCGCTTCGGATCGATACGGCGCTCGACCTCGCGCGGGCGCGGGGGATCGATGCCCCGCGCCACTGGGCCGGGATGTTCGAGGCGCTGGTCGGGCCCGAACGCTCCGCCGACCAGGCCGAGCTGCTCCGGGCGTTCGAGCTGCCGATTGCCCTCATGCAGGACGCCGAGGCGCTCGAGCGGATCGCGTATGAGCTCGTCGAGGCGAAGGCGGCCGATCGCGTCCGCTACGTCGAGATCCGCTGGGGACCGCTCCTTCATGTCGACCGCGGCCTCTCGCTCCCCGACGGGATTGCCGCCGTCGTTCGCGGCGGCATCCGGGCCGCGGAGCGGGCGGGAATCGTCGTGCGGTTCATCGCCACTGCCCTTCGGTCGCACGATCCGGCCGACAACCGACGGCTCGCGGAAACGGCGGCGACGTTCCGCGACGAGGGTCTCACAGGCTTCGACCTGGCCGGACCCGAGGCCGCGTTTCCCGATCCCCTCGCGCATCGGGCGGCATTCGAGGCCGCCCGCGCCGGCGGCCTGCGGAACACCGTCCACGCCGGGGAGTGGGGCGGCGCGGCCCAGGTTCGGCGCGCGCTGGAGGTGCGGCCGGACCGAATCGCTCACGGGCCGCTCGCCATCGAGGACCCGGAGCTGTGCCGCGAGCTCGCATACCGAGCCGTCACCCTTGACCTGTGTCCAACCTCGAACGTCCAGGCCGGGATCGTCCCCTCGGTCGAGGCCCACCCGCTCGCCGCGCTTCACCGCGCCGGCGTCCCGGTAACCCTCTCGACGGACGACTCGACGGTGTCGAACGTCTCGCTCTCGGACGAGTACGAGCGGGCGGTGAACCGGATCGGGTTGACGCTGCCGGAGCTGTGGGCGATCGACCGGCACGCGCTGTCGGTCGCGTTCGCCGACGCGGGAACGCTGGCGGCGCTCAGCACCGAGTTCGAGGCGTGGGGTGCCGGGATCCCCGAGCTCGCCTCGACCTAGCCCGCAAGGCGGTCGAGCGCCGCGGCGAGCTCCTCGGCGTTCGCGGCGATCTCCGTGGGACGTTGGTCGGCCGGCAGCGCATCGAGCTGCTCGCGCGGCGTCACGCCGGTCAGCATGAACACGCTTCGCGCCCCGACCGCCCGCGCCGCCGCGACGTCGGTCACGAGGCTGTCGCCGATCATCACCGCGTCCTTCGCATGCCCGCCTGCCGCCCGGGCCGCCTCCTCGAGCAGCAGCGGCGCCGGCTTGCCGATCGACAGCGGCGTGACGCCCGTCGTCGCCTCGAGCGCGGCGACGATGCTCCCCGCACCGGGCCTGAGGCCGCGCTCGGTCGGGTAGACCGGGTCGCGGTTCGTGGCAATGAATCGTGCGCCGCCACGGATCGCGTCCGCGGCTACGGCCAGCCGGAGGTACGTCAGCTGCGGATCGAGCCCGACGACGACCGCATCTGGCCGGCCCGCCGCCTCGTACCCATCGATTGCCTCCTGGTTCGAACGCGTCGCTGCGTGGCCCGCGGTGACGACGTCGAGGCCGGCGTCCCGCAACTCCCTCTCGAGCCCACCCGCGCCCACGACGAGCACCCGTCGGATCTCGGGCGCCTCGTCGCGCAGGTAGAGCGCGGTTGCCCGCGCCGAGCTGACGATCCGGTCCGGGCTCACCGGCGCGCCCATCGCGCTAAGCCGCGTCACGTAGTCGGCGCGATAGTGCATCGAGTTGTTCGTGACGTAGACGATGTCGTCGCCCTTCGCGGCGCGGTCCGCGAGGACGGCCGCGACGCCGGGCACGGGGTCGGAGCCGCGGTAGACAACGCCGTCGAGGTCGACGAGGAGCAGCATCGCGGCGGATCGTAGCGGAGTGGGCGAGCCTGCCCGGAGGTACCCGCGCGTCCCGAGCTCCTGCGAAATCGAACTACGAAATCGCAGCACGTTTGGCTGCGATAGCATCCCGGAGGCCGGGACGGCCTACGATCGCTCCGTGCGCAAACCATCGGCCGATCCGCTCGCCGGCACCGACCGACTGCTGATCGACGGGAGCAACCTGCTCCACGCGCTCCGCCGGGACGGGGCCGGGGCGCCGCCCGCCGCACTCATCGGGCGGCTGCGGGGCGTCGTCCCGGCAGGCGTCGCGATCGAGCTCGTGCTCGACGGACAGCCCGAGCCCGGGATGTATGGCGCCCGCGTCGCGTCGGGGCTCATCGTCCGGCACGGCGGGCGCCGGACGGGCGACGACGTGCTGCTGCGACTGGTCGACGAGGCGCACACGGCCGGCGGCGGGCGCGAAACAGTCGACAACATCCTCGTCGTGACCGACGACCGGCAGCTCCGAGTCGCCCTTGGGGCTCGCGGGGTTCGCACGGCGGGAACCCGTTGGCTGCTCGGCCGGCTCGAACGAGGCCGGCTCTCGGCTCCGTCGACCGGGAACGCTCGGGGCCCCGCGCCGGCGCGCCGCGGGTCAGAAGAGGGCTCGGACGGCCGCGACGACGATCGACCTGGCTGGCGCCCCGGGCGCGGCGCGACCGCGAAGCACGGCAACCCGAAGCGCCGTCCAAAGGGCACGGGCCACGACTAGCTCGGCACCGCTCTAGCCGCCCGGCGTTCCGACCCACACGGCATTTCCGGTACCCGTCCACGCGAACACGATGAGTCGCCCTGGCAGGCCGACCATCGCCTCGTTGAGTCCGCCCGCCCCGAGGGGCATCCCGTTGCCGATTCGCGACCAGTCGACGCCGTCGGCGCTCGTCCATAGTCCGACCGCGTCTTTCTCGGCGCCCGGCGGCCTCTCATCGACAAGCGCGACCACGCCTGCGGCTCCTGCCGTGACCACGTGCATGGTGGGCATTTGATCGGGCTGGCCGGCCCGACGCGGCCAGGAGACCTCCCGCCAGCTGTGGCCGTCCGGCGAGCCCCAGGCCATCGGCGGTGGGCCCGGGCACGTATCGGCGATGATCGGACCGAGCGAGGCAACGAGCCCGCCCATGAGTGCGCATTCCGCGACATTCCCCGCCGAGCCGGTCGCGAAGATGCCTCCGCCAAAGGGCACGGTCCGCAAGAGACCGACGTTTCGATCGGGGCTCGTGAAAGCGGGATTCGACCCGAGGTCCTCGATCACTCCGCCGGCCGCGCTCCGCCAGAGCACCGCATCCCAATCGGCCGCGCGCTCGATCCTGCCTGAGACCACGAATCCGTCGGCCGTCTGACGGACATCAGCCAGCAGGTATTCGCCGGCCTGCGCCGGCACGGCGACCTTGTCCCACGCGGCGCCGTCCGAGGTCGTCAGGACAAGCGGCTCGCCGGCCTTCACGCCGACCGTCACGAAGCCGGTCGCTGTCGCGGCGAGCGGCCCTCCGAGGTCGATCGGCGGCCGCCCGACCTCGACCCAGTGCTCAGCGTCCTTCGAAACTGCAACGAGACCAACGTTGTCCTCGGGGCTGCGCAGTGCGTAGAGGAGGTAGCCGGCCGGACCGACGGCGAGGTTCTGCGGCCAGATCCGCTGCCCGGTCACGAGGCGGAGCTCGTGCCGTTGCCACGCGAGCCCACCGCTCGACGTCCACACGACGGCCATCGTGCCTTCCGCGGGATTTGGAAGAGGTGACTCGCCCCAGGCGGCGATCCAGGAGCCGTAGCTCGAAGCCCCGTGAATGGACGCCCCGCGTTCATTCAGGTCGGCTTGCTCGATGCGGCTCCAGCGAATCCCTGCCCACTGTTCGGCTGCCGGAAACAGCTGCACGGTTTCCGGGGGAGGGTCCGAGGCCGGTTGCAGAAGCCCGCTCCACAGGACCAGTCCGCCCGCCACCGCGAGGGTGACGAATGCAGCGACAAGGAAACGAACAGGGTCGCGCACAGTTCCCTCCTATGGCTGCCTCCCTGACGCGCGGCGGTACAGCGATGTGCCACGCTCGATCGGCCCCCGAGCCAATAGAATGCCCGCGTGACAATCCTCGACACGATCCAGCGGATCTGGCAGAGCTTTCTCGACTTCATCTCGATGTTCGTGATCCCCGACTGGGGCGCGCTCATCCAGCTCCTGCCGGTGTTTCTCGTGCTCGGAGTCATCGGGCCGATCCTGTCCCTCGGGCTCCTGATCTGGCTCATCTACTTCGTCCGCAAGCCGCGCGTCCCGCTCGCCTCCGACCCGGAGCGCGTGGCCGCGCCGATCGGCGCGGACGGCAAGCCGGTCATCCCGCGCGGCGAGCCGTTCTGCTACCGGGACGGCCTGATCTACCCGGCAAATGCCCGCCGCTGCGAGGTGTGCGGCGACGAGCTGTCGGTCCGGTGCCCGAAGTGCGACGTCGGCCGGCCGGCGTCGATCTCGACGTGCGGCAACTGCGGGCTCGTGCTCAAGGTCAGGCCGCAAACCCAGGTCGTTCGCCCCGCCCAGCCGCCGCCGGGCGGCGCCGCGGTGGCCTGACCACGAGGCTGGACGCAACCAACCCCCGCCACGTAACGTCTCCGAGGCACCCAGCATGGCCATCGCATCGCAGCTCCTGTTCACCGTCGGGGCGATCGTCCTCGCCGTGGGATTCGCCGCTCACGTCGGCCACGCGGTGCTCCTCGCCAACGGCCGGCGGCTCGCCGTCCTGACAACGGCGCCCCAGCCGGCCTGGGCCGGTGTCGTCACCGGGAGCTTCGCCACCGGCCGATCGATGCCAGCCGCGGCGCCCGAGAGCGCGGCCCCCAGTCCGCTGGCCCGGGCTGCCGTGGTCATCACACTCATCGCCTTCGCCGCGCTCGTCGCCTCGCTCGCGCTGCGGGCGGTCATCGTCGGGCGCGGGCCGTGGGGCAACATGTACGAGTTCACGGTCGCGTTCGCGACCTCGATCACGGGCGGCTACCTCTTCCTCCAGCGGCGCTACCCGATCCGGTCGATCGGGTTCATCGCGGTGGGAGTGGCGCTCGTCCTGCTGCTCTACGCGTCGACCCTGCCGTCCCGGATCGAGAACCTCGTCCCGGCGCTCCAGAACGCGCCGCTCCTGACGATCCACGTAGGGATGGCGGTGATCTCGTACGGGATCTTCGCCACGTCCTTCGCGGCGGCGGTCGGCTACCTCCTCCAGGGCCGGCGCGACCGGTTCGCCTGGCTGCCCTCCCACAAGACACTCGACGAGGTCGCCTACCGGGCGGTGATCATCGGCTTCCCGATCTTCGCGACGATGATCATCCTCGGCTCGTGGTGGGCCTCGATCGCCTGGTCGCGCTACTGGGGCTGGGACCCGAAGGAGACAGCCGCCCTCGTCACGTGGTTGACGTACGCGGTCTACCTCCACGCCCGAAACCAGCGCTCGTGGGCCGGCCGGCCGGCCGCCATGCTGCTCGTCCTCGGGTTCGCGATGGTGATCGTGACCTACTCGGGCTCGCTCTGGTTCAGCGGCCTCCACTCGTACAGCGGCCTGCAGCCCGGCAGCTGACCCCGGCGCGCGCGGCGCCACGTATCGGGCGAGGAATTTAGCACGGTTGTTCTGTTGTCGATATCCTGTCGTTGGCCGTTGACAACCGGTGGACGCGTGGTGCAGAACCGCGCCATCGGAGTGGAAAACGGCCCATCCTGGGTGGACAACACGACTCGAGCTGTGGACGGCGCTAAACAACATCTAGCGATGCAATCTAGTAGCGGACCACTACATCTTGTGGTTTTCGCTTGACGACCACTTTCGATCGGCGTAATGTTGCGTAGTCGTTCGATCAATCCGGACGCTCTCGCCAGGACGGCCGCCGGCCCCATCTCTCCGGC
>JBBDZZ010000092.1:0-14746 GCA_040899885.1 Chloroflexota bacterium
GAGTTGCACCGCCGGCGGAAGGCCAGTGGGCTGACCCAGGCGTCGCTCGGCGAGCCGCTCACACGCGGATTCGTCTCGGCCGTCGAGCGCGGCCATACCGTCCCGTCGATCGCCGCGCTTGTCCTGCTCACCGATCGACTCGGTACCGGCCTGGACGATTTTTTTCGGGGGGTCAACGAGCAGATGACAAGGGTGTACACTGCCGCCCATGAGCACCACGACACGGACCCGACGTCGCGTCGTCGTCGATGACCGCCCGCTGGCTCACGCGATCGGCCAGCGGCTCCGCCAGGCGCGGTTGGCGGCCGGTCTCACGCAGCAGCAGCTCGCCGGCGACCGCTACACGAAGGCCTACATCAGCGCCCTCGAGAACGGGATCGCCAAGCCGTCGATGGCCGCCCTCAACTACCTCGCGCCGCGGCTCGGCAAGACCGCGTCGGAGATCCTGTCGGACCCGAGTGCGGCTTGGGCCCGCCTCGAGGCGGACATCGCACTCGCTTCCGGCCGATGGGCCGACGCGCTCGACGGCTACACCTCGTTCCTCGAGCGAGTTGAAGAGCGGGGCGCCCGCGCGGAGTTGCTGACCGGGGTCGCAGAAGCCCTCTGCCGGCTCGACCGACCGGCGGAGGCGATCCGTCCCGCCACCGAAGCCGCCCGATTGTTCGGCGAGCTGTCCCGCGAGGGGGACAGGGCACGTGCGGAATACTGGCTCGCGTCGGCGCATCACCAGCAGGACAACCCGGACGAGGCGCGCGGGATCCTCCGCTCGATTCTCGATCGGACGCGGGCCGGCCTCGATCTCGGGAACGACACCACGACGCGCCTGCTTATCGGGCTGGCAATGGTGGAATCGCTCCAGGGTCAGAACTCGACAGCGCTCGCGTACCTTGAAGAGGCCCGGTCCGTCGTTGCCGAACTGGACCTGCGGCGGCGCGGCGCCTTCCTCGCCACCCTCGCGTCGGCCTATCGCAAGGCAGGCGATCTCGAGGCCGCGATCCGGAGCGGAGTCCAGGCGCTCGCGCTCTTGCGCGCCGCGGACGCCGATCTCGAAGCAGGGCTCGTCGAGAACCAGCTCGCCCTCGCCTACGTTGCCAACGGAAATATCAAGAAGGCGCGGGACATCGTCCGGCATGCCCGGGCGGGAGCCGCGGGCGACGAGCGGCTCCTCGCCGGCTTCGCCGACACCGAGGCGGTAGTTGAGCTCGCGGACGGCAAGCCGGAGCGTGCCCTGGAGCTGGCCGACGAGGCGATCGGCCTGGCCGAGCGAACTGAGCATCGCAAGGCGCTGCTCGACGCCCTCGTGACCCGCGCCCGCGCCCTGGGGGCCCTCCGCCGCGCCGAAGACGCCGCGGCCACATTCGAGCGCGCGGCCAAGCTTGCCGAGGGCTCTGCGCCGGCCTCCCGCCGCAGGGAGATCTTCAGCGCCTGGGCGGACAGCCTCGCGGCCGTCGGGCGGCACGACGAGGCGTACGCCCTGGCCCGCCGCGCCCTCGAAGCGCGCTGATACCAGCCGGATCCGGTAGTGACCTCCTCGGTCAGGCGCCTGACGCTATCTCCGATCGGGTTCGACATCGTCCTGTCGCTCACCCAGACCCCTGACGGGTTGCGCCTCGCGGACCTCGCCCACGTCATGGGCTCGCCGGTAAGCTCGGTCCAGACAGCCCTGCGAGTGCTCGTCGCCAACAAGCTCGTCCATCGCGAAGAAGTCGACCCACCCCGTTACCGCCTGACGCCGGACCATCCGGCGCGCGACGAGCTCGCGTCGCTCGCTACCGTCCTGCCGGAGCCGGCGCATGCGATCGGCGTGATCCTCCGCGCGAACCCCGTCGTGACGTACGCCGCCGTCGACGGCATGGGGTTCATCGTCGCGGAGCGCGACGAGGCCGCTGCAGCGCCGCGGGAGGCGCTGGACCGGCACCTCGGGCTCATCGCGGAGTCGCGTGCGGAAACACCCGCCGTCATGCGGGCGAGCGAGACGGAGCTCGACCGCCTCATGCGGGTGGCCGTGGGCCTGAAGGGGCGGGCGGCGAAAGCGCTGACGATCAAGGGCCGGCCACCAATCAAGCGCGACGAACCCCGCGGCAGGGGCCCGTCCGGCACCTAGCGGGCCGAGCGGCGCAAGCCGCGTAAACCGCGTCGCGCACACCTGTGCGACGATCCACTCATGACCAGCGCGGGGCCCCGCCACCAGCGCCACGTGTGGCTCGCCGCCGTGGCCGGGGTCGTCAGTGTCGCCGGCGCGCTCGGGGCCTCGGAGCTCGTCGCCGGCCTCCTGCCCGGCGCCCCTTCGCTCATCCTCGCAGTCGGCCGTGCGGTCATCGACCTCCAGCCGCCCGGCGCGAAGGACGTCGTCGTCGCCCTGTTCGGGACGAACGACAAGCTCGCCCTCGAGATCGCGGTCATCGTCGCATCGCTCGCGATCGGCGCGGGCCTTGGTGTCCTGGCCCTGCGCTGGCCGGGGATCGCGTCCGCGGGGTTCCTCGCCTTCGCGGCACTCGGCTTCGTCGCCTCGCTTGGCGACCCGACCGTCAGCCTGGCGATCGCCGCCCTCGTCGCCGGCGTGGCCGCGGTCGTCGGCGTCCAGCTGCTCCAGCGGCTCATCGCGATGCTGCCGCGCGGACCTCGCGACGAACGCGCAGCTCCCACGATGCCCGACTGGCCTCGGCGATCCTTCCTCCTGCGAAGCGCCGGGCTGGCCATCGGCGCCGGAGTCGCGGGCGTTGCCGGCCGGACGCTCCTCGAGCGCCAGCGCCAGTCCCCTGCCCAGGCTATCCCCGAGTTGCCGCGTCCCGGGGAGGTCGCGACGCTGCCGCCGGGCGCCGAGCTGCCCGTCCCGGGCCTCACCCCGCTCGTCGTCCAGAACGACCAGTTCTACCGGATCGACACCGCCCTCATCGTCCCCAACGTGGACCTCGCGTCGTGGCGACTGCGAATCCATGGCCTCGTCGAGCGGGACACGACGCTTCCGTTCGGCGCCCTCGTTGCGCTCGGTACGATCGAGCAGTACGTCACCATCGCCTGCGTCTCGAACGAGGTCGGTGGCGAGCTCGTCGGCAACGCCAAGTGGACGGGCGTCAGGCTCCGCGACGTCCTCGCGATCGCGGGAGTCCGGCCGGAGGCTACGCAGCTCATTGGTCGGGCCGTCGACGGCTGGACCGCAGGGATGCCGACCGCCTGGGTGATGGACGAATCGCGCGAGCCGCTCATCGCCGTCCAGATGAACGACGATCCCCTGCCGCTCGCCCACGGCTTCCCCGCCCGACTGATCGTTCCCGGGTTGTTCGGGTACGTGTCGGCGACGAAGTGGCTGACCGAGCTCGAGCTCACGACATGGGAGGCGTTCAACGCCTACTGGGTGCCGCTCGGCTGGGCCAAGGAAGGGCCGATCCTCACTCAATCGCGGATCGACGTGCCGCGCAACGGCTCCAGGCTGGCCACTGGCCGCAACGCAATCGCCGGCGTCGCGTGGGCCCCGGATCGCGGTGTGCGCGCGGTCGAGGTGTCGGTCGACGGGACGTGGCAGCCGGCAACGATCTCGCAGCCGATCTCCGACGCAACATGGGTCCAGTGGCGGCTCGACTGGGACGCGTCCGGGGGCGACCACACGCTTGCCGTCCGCGCGACCGATGGCAGCGGCGACGTGCAGACGGACCAGCGCACGCCGCCCGCCCCGGACGGGGCACGCGGCTATCACACGATCCGGATCAACGTGGCCTAATAGGGCGGATGCCTCGTCGACGCTTCATCTTCGATCCACCTGAGCGCTTCGTTGCCGGCACGACCGGCGGCCCTGGGTCACGAACGTTCTTCCTCCAGGCCCGCGAGGGCGAACGCGTCGTCAGCGTGGTACTCGAGAAGGTCCAGGTCGCCGTTCTTGCCGATCGCCTCAACCAGCTGCTCGACGAGCTCGAGCGGCGCGGGATCACGGAGCCGGAGCCTCCACCGGCGGGCGACGCCGAGCCGCTCGACGAGCCGATCGTCGAGGCGTTCCGGGCCGGGACGCTGACGCTCGGCTGGGACGGATCGACGGACCGCGTGCTCGTCGAGGCGCGCGCACAGATCGAGGGCGACGAGGAGGAGGAGCCCCAGGTCGAGGAACTCGAGGACGACGACTCCGAGGATGGCCCGGACCTGTTTCGCGTCCGGCTCACCGCCCCGGCCGCGCGGGCGTTCGTGGAACGCGCCGTCCGCGTCATCGCGTCGGGCCGCCCACCCTGCCCTTTGTGCGGCCAGCCGCTCGACCCGCAGGGCCACATCTGCCCGCGCGGCAACGGCCACTACGTCAACTGATCCGAATCCGGACCCCCGGGTGGTGAACCCGTTCGACTCCGCCGGCGCCCTCGAGGTCCTGCGCGACGGCGAGCTGGAGGTGCTCGGCCGGCTCGTCGCGTCGACGAATCACGCGATGTACAGCCGGGTGACACAGATCTGCCCGGACCCCGAGCCGCCGGTCGTCCTCGATGCCGTCTACAAACCGGTCCGCGGTGAGCGACCGCTCGACGATTTCCCCGACGGGACGCTCGCCCGACGCGAGGTGGCCGCGCACGCGGTGTCGGAGGCGACCGGCTGGGCAATCGTGCCCCCGACTGTCATGCGTGACGGGCCGTTCGGGGAGGGCATGGTCCAGCAATGGATCGATGTCGACGAGTCGGTCGACGTGGTCGCGATGGTCGTCGAGGACGACCCGCGGTTGCGCCGGATCGCGCTGTTCGACGCGGTCGTCAACAACACCGACCGCAAGGGCGGACATCTGCTGCCGGTTCCCGGGGGCCACGTGTTCGGGGTCGATCATGGCGTCTGCTTCTCGCCCGTGCCCAAGCTCCGCACCGTCCTCTGGGGCTGGCGCGGCGAGCCACTCGCGGATGACGAGCTGGAGGTTCTCTCCCGGCTGCGCGAAGACCTCGACGCCGAGCTCGGCGAGGAGCTCCGCGGGCTCCTCCAACCGATCGAGGTCGCGGCCACGATCCGGCGCACCGACCGGCTGCTCGCTGCACGGCGATTCCCGTGGCCGTCGCCGGGCTGGCCGGCTGTGCCATGGCCGCCGTTCTGACCGCAACGGCTGAAGCGCTGAGGTCTAGGCGGTCCCGCCATCGGGCGCTACGAGCTCGACGAGGACGGCCCCGGTCACATTGACGAGCGTCGTCGGGCCGACGACCGCCTGGAGGTCGGTGACCGACGCGGTCGTCGTGTGCCCGTGGAGCCAGAGCGGCGGCCGGAGCCGCTCCATCAACCACCGATAGGCCGGGAAACCCAGGTGGTACGTGTCGGTGGCGGAGTCGCCTGCGCCGGCCGGCGGCGCGTGACTGATCATGAGGACCGGTTCCATCCGTCCCCGCAGCCGCGCCGTGAAGGCGTGCAAGGCGAGCCGAACGGCATGCACCCACGCGAGCCCGGTCCGACGCTGGTTGCCGTGCTCGCGCAATCCCGGCCACTCGAGGCCCCCGATCGCAATCCCGGCCAACCTCGTGGAAGCACCCGCGCCGAGGGGGACGGGCACGCCGTGGCGAGCATCCCATGCGCCGCCACGGTCGTGGTTGCCCCGGACGTAGACGAGGGGCGCGTGGAAGGCGTCGGCGAGGAAGGACAGCCAGTCGGGCTCGAGGTCACCGCAGCCGATGACTCCGTCGATCGGCTCGAGCGCCAAGCGATTCACCTCGTGCTCGAGGGCCGGATCGGGCTCGTCGGAGGCGGCGAGGAATCGGATCGGCCGGCCATCACGCCCGGCGAAGGGACGGCGATCCGGCCAGACAAGCCGGAAGCGGCGGATCATTGCTCGGCCGGGGTGTCCTCGCCGGGCGAGTGAATGTGCTCCTCGAGCTCCGGGCTCGGACGCCCACCCTGCCCGGCGGTGCGGAGCGCGCGCGTGCCCGTGAGGACATGCGCGAGAGAGCCCGGGCGCTCGGACGGGCGGCCGCCTGGCGGGACCAGCTCCACGACGTTCGCGTCGATCGCAACCTGTCCGCCGTACTTCGCCGCCGCGACGCGATTGTGTCCGTCGAGCACCCAGTACTCGTCGCCGTAGCGCAGGACGTCGATGGGCGGAAGAAACTGGAGCGAGTTCATCGCGTTCCGGATCCGCTGCCACCGCTGTATCCAATTTTGAGAGCGAAACGGCTTGAGCGGGATGAAGTCCGACCCGCGCTGCGTGGCACCGCCGACGGCGGTTCCGACGACCGCGTCCGTGTCGAGTGTGCGCACGCCGACCTCGCGGGGAACGGCGCGGCGCGCCTCCGGGTGGACGTCGTAGAGGTACGGCAGCGGTGTCTTCGACAGCCGCCTGAGGCGGCGCGCGCGGGCACCGGGCCGCTCGTCCCAGCGTCGGGCCGCGGCCTGGACTGCGTTCACGGCGCCGCCGACTGCCTCGGTGGCGCCTTCGACGACTCCCTCGACGACCGACTCGACCTTTCCGGCGACGGTCTCGAGCTTCTCGGCGACCTGGCGACCTGGCGACCAGCCGAAACTTCGGGTGGTGGGCTCTCACGCTTCGTCATGGGGACATCTTCGGGCCCCTGTCCGATCCGCGCAGGATGTGGCCCCGATTCGGATGGGACGCGCTCCCGTATCATCGGCGGCACGTGCCACTCGCCGTCCAGGTCGGGCCCTCGACCGTAACGATCAATCGCGACGACCGCGTCGTCGTCTGCCAGCCGGACGCGCGGATCGACGCGACGGCGAACGACGGCTTCTTCGCGCGCGACACCCGATTCATCTCCGGCTACGAGCTGCGGATCAACGGCCGGCGGCCGGTTCTCCTCAACTCGTCGCCGATCGAGTTCTACTCGTCGCGGTACGAGCTGACGAACGAGGCTCTGCTCGACATCGGCGGGCCGATCCCCGGGAGCACCCTCTCGATCCGGCTCGATCGGACGGTCGGCGGCGGGGTCCATGAGGACCTCGACATCATCAACTACGGCGGCCGCGAGGTCCGCCTGACGATCGAGATCGAGATCGTCTCCGACTTCGCCGACATCTTCGACGTGAAGCTGGGCACCGTCGTGCGGCGTGGCTCGATCAACAGCCAGTGGTTCCGATCGCGCCGTGAGCTGCGGACGACGTACGTCAACCGTGACTTCCGGCGCGAGCTGGTCGTCGCCGTCGAGCGGGCGGACACGGCCCCCCAGTTCGCCAACGGGCGGCTCATCTTCGTTGCCCTCATCGCACCGAAGGGCGTCTGGCACACCTGCGTGAAATGGTTGCCGGTGACCGGGTCGCGCCGCCGGCCGACGACGCTGCCGTGCAACGCGGTCGGGCCGGCCGGGCCGACGCCGGGCCCGCACCTGCCGAAGGTCCGGATCGGGACGTCGAACGAGACGGTGCGCCGGGCGTGGGACCAGGCGGTCCTCGACATGGAGGCGCTCCGCCTCGAGGACCCGATGTTCGAGCGCGGCGTGTTCATTCCGGCGGCCGGGGTTCCGTGGTTCGTGACGCTCTTCGGCCGGGACGCGCTCATCGTGTCGATGATGGGCATCTCCGGCTACCCGGAGCTCGCGGCCGGCGCGCTGCGTCGCCTCGCCAGCCTCCAGGCGACCGCCGACGATCCGGAGCGCGACATGGAGCCGGGCAAGATCCCGCACGAGATCCGCCACGGCGAGCTCGCCCAGCTCGGGATCCTCCCGTTCACGCCGTACTACGGCACGCACGACGCGACGAGCCTGTTCCTCATCGTCCTCTCGTATCTCTACCAGTGGCTCGGCGACAAGACGCTCCTCGAGCGATACCTGCCGAATGCCGACGCCGCGCTCGCCTGGATCGACCGCTGGGGCGACCGGGACGGCGACGGGTTCCAGGAGTACAAGACCCGCTCGTCGCACGGCTACTACAACCAGGGCTGGAAGGATGCCGGCGACGCAATCCCCCATGCGGACGGCACGCTCGCCCCGCTCCCGATCGCGGTCTGCGAGCTGCAGGGCTACGCGTACGACGCCAAGCTCCGGATGGCCGACATCTACTCGCTTGTCGGCCGGCCGGAGGACGCCGAGCGCGTGCGGCGCGAGGCAATCGAGCTGTACGAGCGGTTCAACGACGTGTTCTGGTGGCCGGAGGAGGGCACGTACTACCTCGGCCTCGACGGTGACAAGAGCCCGATCCGTTCTATCGCCTCGAACGCGGGCCACCTGCTCTCATCGGGGATCGTGCCGCCGGACCGGGCGGCCCTCGTCGTCCGGCGGCTCCTGGCCGAGGACATGTGGTCCGGCTGGGGGATCCGCACCCTGTCCTCGGACCACCCGGCGTACAACCCGTTCAGCTACCACACCGGGACGGTCTGGCCGCATGACAACGCGATGATCGCGGGAGGCTTCCGCCGCTACGGGTTCGCGGCCGAGGCGGCCCAGGTGACCCGCGGGATGCTGGACGCGGCCGAGCGGTTCGTCGCCACCCGCCTCCCGGAGCTCTTCGCCGGCCTGCCCCGCCAGCCGGGCAGCTTCCCGGTCCAGTACCTCGGCGCGAACGTCCCGCAGGCGTGGGCGGCGGCCTCGGTCTTCCGGTTCGTCGCGGTCCTGTGCGGGATCCACGCGTCGTCCGGCCCGGCCGGCTCCCGCCTCTACGTCAACCCGACGCTGCCGGACTGGCTCCCGGACATCACGCTGAACAACCTCCGGGCCGGTCGCGGCGCGGCCTCGATCCGGTTCCACGACGGCGAGGTCGACGTCCTCGCAAACACGACCGGCTTCGAGATCGTCCACGGCCCCGCGCCGCGGCCGCAGCCGCCCGCGTACAAGCAGAAGCGCCGCCGCCGGCGCGCCGCCGTGCCCGCTCCGTAGGGCGAGCTAGGCGCGGATCTCCTGGCGCATGAACACGACGTAGGCCGCGGCGAACATGACGGTCGTGAGTGCGACCAGGCCGACGACCTGGGGCCACACGAGCAGCAGGCTCTGCTCGATCGACAAGCGGGACGCGAGATACCGGCGCGGGTCCTGCGCCTGGATCGCCTCTTCGATCGTCGCCGGGGTGAACGACCCGCTCGAGACCGGATCGATCGGGATCAGCAGCACTCGTGACGCCTCCGTGTAGAGCGTGTGCGGCGACAGGCGCTTGATGAAGTTCTGCGTCTGCGCGGCGCGGATCTGCGCGTTCGCGTCCTCCTCGGTGAAGGCCTGGTCCGGGATCGGCGCGACGAGGTTCGCCAGGAGCTGGAGGAGGAACAGCGACCCGAGGAGGACCGTGAGGACCCACACGCCGAACCCGATGAGCGCGGACGACGCCGCACGCCGCAACGCGACCGACAGAAGTGTCGCGAAGGCAAGCCAGAAGGCGACGTACAGGACCGTCAGGAGGACCCACGCCCCGAGCCGCAGGACCTCGCTGAGGTCCGGCACGAAGCCGAGCCGGATGATCCCGAAGCCGGAGACGAGCAGGACCATCGCGACGAGAACGAGCGAGATGACCGCGAGCCCGGCCGCGAACTTGCCGTTGATGACGTCGTCGCGATGGATCGGCTGGGATACGAGCCGGGGCAGCGTCCCCTCGCTCCGCTCGACGTTGACCGCGTCGAAGCCGAAGGCGATCCCGAGCAGAGGCGCGAACAGGCCGACGAACGTGTCCGCGCGGAGGAAGCCGAAGTCCTCCGGCCCGAGGGTGAACAACGCGAGGAATACGGACTCGTTCGACGTGATCTGGGATGCGAGCTCGCGGATCCGGGCGGAGGCGAAATAGAGCGGGACGGCGGCAGCGATCCCGATCACGACGAGCAGGACGAGGAACCGGACGCTCGTGACGTGGTCGCCCAGCTCCTTGGCCGCGATCACCCGCCAGCCCGCTTCCGGGCGGCGCGTGGCGTTCGGGTCTCGCGGCGGCGGGGCGAGTCGATCGAGCCAGGTCCGGAGACCGCGCGGCCGATCAGCTGACGCGGCCATCGCGCTCCTCCGGAACCAGGTTGCGATAGATCTCGAGGAGGTCCTCGCCCCGCCGGCGAAGGTGGTCGATCGAGTGTCCGGCCGCGGACAGGGCGCCCGTCAGCGCCGCCGCCACGTCGCGGTGGCTGTGGACCACCCAGCGCGGTCGGTCGCCCGGCTCACGCGCGACGTCCGTGACGCCGGGCACACGGCTCAGGACGCTTTCGATCGCGTCGGGATCTCCGTCCGCGCCCACCTCGAAGGCGATCGCCCCGCCGCCGGCGAGCTTCCTCAGCTCCTCGAGGCGCCCCTGGGCGACGATCTTGCCGGCCGAGAAGAAGCCGACCCGGTCGCAGATCGACTGGACCTGGCCGAGGATGTGGCTCGACAACAGGATCGTCAGGTTATGTTCCGCGACGAGGCGGCGGAGGAGCCCGAGGATCTCGTCGACGCCCGCGGGGTCGATCGCGATCGTGGGCTCGTCGAGGATGAGGACCGTCGGATCCTTGACCAGCGCGTCGGCAATCCCGAGCCGCTGGCGCATCCCGCGCGAATACGTCTCGACCTTCCGGTCGGCCGCCTCGGACAGGCGGACGTCGCGGAGCAGCTCCTCGATCCGGGCGTCACCGGCCAAACGATCGAGGCCGTTGAGGCGGGCCGTGTAGCGCAGGTTATCGCGGCCCGTCATCCCGCCGTAGAACCCCACGGCGTCCGGGAGGTAGCCCACCCGGCGCTTCACCTGGATGGGTTCGCGGGCAGGATCCAGCCCCACGACGCGGGCAAATCCCTCGGTCGGCTCGGACAGCCCGAGGAGCATCAGCACGGTCGTCGTCTTGCCCGCGCCGTTCGGTCCGAGTAGTCCGAAGACCTCGCCCGGCCGGATCGCGAGGTCGAGCCGGTCGACCGCGGTGAAGTCGCCGTATCGCTTCGTCAGGCCACGGGCGAAGATCACCGCGTCGCCGATCTCGGCCGCCGTCGGCTCGTGGACCTCGGGGGCAGGACTGTCGTCGGCAACGGCGACTGCTTGCGGACGGCGCGCGTCCCGAGGCGGCGGAGGTGGGTCCCCGAGCGGGCGGCGGGCGCGCAGGGGTTTCGAGCGAAGGCCCCGGCCGGGCCGGTCGTCTCCGGACGACGCGGTCATCTCAGCGCCGGCCGTAGCGCTGGAAGACCCACGACAGCCCGACGAGGGTGAGCAGGATCAGGGCGATACCGATCAGGCCCCACGACAGCGACGTGTCGACGGTGATCCGCATCTCGATCGACTCACTCGCCCCGTCGGCCGTGCTGGCGCTCAGCGTCACGTTGTAGTCGCCTGCGATCGCGCTGCCCGAGGGCGTCAGATGCACTGTCACCTCTTGCGGATCGGTCGGGGCCACCTCGGCCACAGTTGGCGGGTCGAACGTCACGGTCCAGCCGGTCGGGGCGGTCCCCGCGAGCGTGACCGCAGTGACCGGCGCCGTGCCATCGTTGACCACCAGGACCTGGAAGTCCTTCGTCTGACCGGCCGACGCGTTGGTGCTCAGCCTCTGATCGGGCGTCGTCAGGCGGAAAGCGACGTTGCCGACGATCTCGACCTGGAGCTCGGCCGTCGCCGACTGGTCGCCGGCGGTGGCCGTGACTGTGATCGGATACGTCCTGGCCGCGACGGTGTCGGGCGGGTCGACCGACACGGAGATGGTCTCCTGCGCCCCGGCCGCGACCGCGAAGCTGGCGACCTGCGTCTGGCCGGAAGGCGTGGCGTTGACGATCCAGCCAACGCCGGGGCTCTCGGTCGAGAGGGCGAAGGTCAGCTCGCGGGGTGTGCCGTTCTCGAGATTCAGGCTGAACGGGAACGTGGCTGCGGCGTCGTCTCGAAGCGCCGGGTTGTCGGTCGTCAGCGTGACGGAGCCGCCGGACGCGGCGGCGACCCGCAGGTCGAGATCGAGCGTGTCGACGGCGTCCCCGCCCCCCGACGCTCGCACCGACACGCGATAGGAGCCGTCCGTCGCCGTATCCGGCACCTCGACGTCGAGGGTGATGTCGGGGGCGCCCGCCGGCCCGGCGGTCACGCCGTCAACGATGAACCCACCGCCCCGGATCGTTGCCGTCCAGCCGGTCGGGACGGCGGCGACGGTGAGGTTCACCCGGCGCTCCGCATTCGAGGTGATGTCGAGGGCGAACGAGGCCGTGTTGCCCGGCTCGACCGCGACGGCCGCGTAGGGTGTCGACAGCTCAACGCCGCCGGCGGCACGGGCCGCGGGAGCCAGCGGGAGCGCCACGAGGGCCCCGATCGCGAGCCACGCCGCGAGCCGTCGGCCAGGCTGCGGTCGCGTCCAGGCGCTTCCGGCTTCTGTCGAGTTGGCGGTGACCATGCGGCAGAGTCCTCCCGGTGGATCGTGTGTTTTCCTGGCGGCCCGGTCGGGATCGGTACGGCCGATCCAGCCTCCTCGCGGGCGAGTCCGAATCTCCGCCCTCCACCCCGCCAGATCAACCAAGGTCGGGTGAGCGGACGATTGCGAGTTCTGAATCTACGGGACGCGGCCCGATTCGTGTGCGGGGTCGGCGAAAGTCCTACTCGGGCTACCTTGACGGAATCGCGGAAATCGATGATGATTCTGCCTGCCCGCCGCGCAGGCGCCCACGGGAGCCCATCACGCTCCACGCGCGCCGCCCGGGCATTGAAAACCTCGCTCCGGTCCCGTTTCGGGCCGTGGAGCGAACCAGTCGGCCGCGACGCCAGGGCTCTTGCTCCGGCCGCGCGCGGCGAGAAAGACCAGATCCATAGTGACTACGCAAACCCTCAATACCACGGTCGGGCGCTCGCGCTCGATGCGACGGCAGCGTCGCCGCACGGCCGCGGCCGGCCGTATCTATTGCGGCACGAACGGTTGCACGAGCTTCCTCCAGGTCGACCCGGCCACCGGCGTCGCCCGTTGCGCGGTCTGCGGCTTCACCCGCCGCAACCGCTGACACCGCGCCGCCTCGGGCGGCCATCATGACCCGGTGCCACCCGGCCTAGTCTTCGACCGTTCGCGTCTCGAAATCCTCATGGACCGCGAGCAGCGCGATTTCGTTGCGCGCCACCCGCGCTCGGCGGCCCTTCACGAGCGGGCTCGCGGCTCCCTCCTCGACGGCGTGCCAATGAACTGGATGGTCAAGTGGGCGGGCGCATTCCCGCTGTTCGTCGAGGAGGCGAGCGGCGCTCACTTCACCGACGTCGACGGGCACGACTACGTCGACTTCTGCCTGGGTGACACAGGCGCAATGGCAGGCCACGGTCCGTCGCCCACGATCCGGGCCGTGGAGGCCCAGCTCCGGCGGGGAATCACGCACATGCTCCCCACGGAAGATGCGATCGCCGCCGGCGACGAACTCCGGCGTCGGTTCGGGCTGCGCTGGTGGCAATTCACCATCACCGCGACCGACGCGAACCGCTTCTCGATCCGCCTTGCCCGGAAGATCACCGGCCGTCGGTTCGTCGCGGTCCATGATCATTGCTACCACGGCTCGGTCGACGAGACGTTTGCTGTCCTCGCGGAGGACGGCCGGGTCGTCGCCAGCCGGGGCAACATCGGGCCGCCGGTCGATCCGGCGCTCACCACCCGGGTCGTCGAGTTCAACGACATCGACGGGCTCGAGCGCGCCCTTGCGGACCGGGAAGTCGCCGCGCTGCTGATCGAGCCGGCCCTGACGAACGTCGGGATCGTGCTCCCCGACCCGGGCTATCTCGAGGCGGTCCGCGCGATCACCCGGCGAACCGGCACCCTGCTGATCATCGACGAGACCCACACGATCTGCGCCGGCCCGGCGGGGATGACCGGTACTCACGGTCTCGATCCGGACATGCTCGTGATCGGCAAGACGATCGGCGGCGGAATCCCGGCCGGCGCCTACGGGATGAGCGAGGCCGTCGGTGAGCGGGTCTCGAGCGCGATCCCGGTCGAGGATTCGGACGTCGGCGGGATCGGCGGCACGCTCGCGGGATACGCCCTCTCGATGGCCGCGATCCGGGCGACGCTGGGCGAGGTCCTCACCGAGGACGCCTTCCGGCGGATGCTTCCGCTCGGTGAACGCTGGGCCGCCGGCGTCGACCGGGCGATCGCCGCCCGTGGAGTGCCCTGGCACGTCACCCGCCTCGGAGCACGGGCGGAGTACCACTTCATGCCGGACCCGCCGCGGACCGGGGCCGAGCAGGCCGCCCATGCCGATTTCGAGCTCGAACGGTTCCTCCACCTGTGGGCGATGAACCGGGGCGTCCTGATGACTCCATTCCACAACATGGCGCTCATGTCGCCCGCGACGACCGAAGCGGACGTCGACCGGCACACGGAGGTCTTCGGGGAGGCCGTCGAGGCCCTCTTCGGGTAGCTCCCCGGATCGCGGGACTTCCGGCCCGCGGCTCCGGTACGAAATGACCCCGGCGGCCGCGCCCGGCGCCCGGATCGGGCGGCTATCGTGGCGACCCGGGTCCGGTTGGGTGGACCCGCCATTCCGTCCGGAGGGATCACCCTGAGCGTCGGTCTCCGCCTCGTCGGCCAGGCCTCGAAGCGCGGCCTCGTGCCGCGCCTCCCGACCGCCGAGGTCCTGCTCAACGATATCGAGGCGTGGCTCGGCGCCGAGGCCGCCGACACCGCAGGCCCAAGCCAGCGGGTCGAGGCCGGCCCGGACGAGCCGGGCCTCCGCGTGCTCCTCCACCCGGCGGCATCAGATCTCGCGATCGCTGTCGCCGCGGGAGGTCGGGTGACGGTGACCGCGACGACCGCCGAGGTGGGTCCGGGTTATCACACGTACGTCTGCCAGCTCCTTCGCCGGATCGGCACGGACCTGTCGATCGCCTGGGAGCCCACCGACCGGAGCGCCGGCACCGGCGACCAGACCGGGTACTTCGATTCGGGCACGCGAGCCGATGTCGAGGAGGCGTTGCTGCTGTGGCT
>JBBDZZ010000093.1:0-2641 GCA_040899885.1 Chloroflexota bacterium
CGGCGGCGCGGCGAGGAGGCCTACGGGACGCGAGTCGAGATCAAGAACATGAACTCCTTCCGGTCCGTCGAGCGGGCGATCGGGACGGAGATCGAGCGCCAGGCGGTGGCACTCGACGCCGGCGAGCCGGTCGTCCAGGAGACCCGGGGCTGGGACGAGAACCGCGGCGCGACGTACGTCATGCGGATCAAGGAATCGTCGGACGACTATCGATACTTCCCGGAGCCGGATTTGCCGCCGCTCCACATCGACGCCGCCTGGCTCGATGAAATACGGGCGGCGCTGCCGGAACTGCCGTCAGCCCGCCGGGCGCGCTACCGCGACGCGCTGGGGCTGAACCCGTACGACGCGGCGGTCGTCGTCGCGGACCCGGACGCGGCGCGGCTGTTCGAGGCGACCCTCGAGGCGGACGGCGCCCTCGACCCGAAGCAGGTCGCGAACTGGGTGACCGGCGAGTACCTCCGCCTGCGCAACGCGTCGGCCGATCCCGTGGCCGTCGATCCGTCCGACCTCGCCCACCTCGTCCGCGAGGTCGCCGACGAGACGATCTCACGGGCCAACGCGAAGGAGATCCTCGAGCTGCACGTCGCCACGGGCGAATCGGCGGCAGGGCTCATCGCGGCCCGGGGGTTCCGGCAGATCTCCGACACGGGAGCGCTGGCGAAGGTCGTCGACGACGTCCTCGCCGCGAATCCCGGGGCGGTCGCTGATTACCGGGCCGGCAAAGCGCAGGCCGTCGGCTTCCTCGTCGGCCAGGTCATGCGAGCGACACGCGGCCAGGCGAACGCGGCGCTGGTCCAGGCAGCCGTCCGCGAACGGCTCGATGCCGAGCAGGAAGGGGAGGGCTGAACGGGTGGGGCCGTTGAACATCGCGCTGTGGCTTGGCGGAGTGGTCCTGATCGCCATCGGCTATTCGCGGGCCAGACGGCCGTGGGCGCGCTACCAGGCGGTCAAGGCCGAGGACGCCAACGTCGCCCGCTACGAGTCGTGGCGGGGTGGGGTCCGCAACGACGGCGCGACGGGCGCCTCGGTGGCGATGGCCCTGCTTCGACGACAGGCCCAGGTCGGCGCGGCGATCGCGATCGCGGGCGTGGTGCTGGTCTTCCTGGGATTCATCCGCTGATCCGGGAGGCGCGCGGCCCCGGGTGAGCACTGCCCCATGCTCCCCTGAGGCGTATATTCGCGTATTTCCTCGTGGACCGCCCCGAGAATCGACACGATCTGCACGAATCGGCGCGCGGTCACGCTCGAATGTAGGGATCCTGCTCCTCACGGGCGCGCGCCAGTGACCGGGCCGAGCCCGGCCTACTGCCCGACGATCTTCCGCCACTCGATCGCCGTACAGCGGTCCATCACGACCTCGAGCCCGGCGTCGTGCGCGATCTGGGCCGCTTCCCAGTTCACCACGCCGAGCTGCAGCCACAGGAACCGCGCTCCGCTCGCCGCGGCCTCGCGCGCGTGGGCCGCGCACAGCTCGGACCGTCGGAAGACGTCGATCATGTCGAATGGACCGGTTTCTGCGACCGCCTCGGCAAGCGTCGGGTGGGCCGCCACGCCGAGCACATCCCGCTCGTTCGGGTTGATCGGGATGCATTCGAACCCATGCTGGACGAGGTAACGGAAGACCCCGAACGACGGTCGCTCCCGGTTCGACGACGCCCCGATCACGGCGATCCGGCGCGTCGCCCGGAGGGCCCGCTCTATCCCCGCGTCGTCCAGGGTGGGAACCGGCCCGCGCCCCTCCTCGAGATCCAGGAACGCGGCGGCACGCTCGCGCTCGGCCCGCACCCGGTCGGCCGGCTCGCGCTCCATGTCGGTCTCCGGCCCTGTCTCAGGTTCGGGCTTCACGCACGTACGGCCGTCCAACGGCCGCCGGGGCGAGACTCCGGCCCCCAGCCGCGACCAGGACCACGAGGGTGACGAAGTATGGCAGGGCTCCGTAGAACTCGGCCGGGATGGATCGAATCACGTCGCCAAGCTGGCCGGTGGGCGGACTCAGACTGATGGCCACGCGGAGAGCCTCCGACGCGGTGAACAGGAGCGCGGCCCCGAACGCCCCCAGCGGTGTCCAGCGTCCGAAGATGACCGCGGCCAGGGCGATGAAGCCGCGTCCACTGGTCATGCCGTTCTGGAACGATCCGCTCTGCTCGAGGGTCAGGTACGCCCCGGCCAGCCCGGCGAACACACCGCCCAGGATGACGTTTCGATAGCGAAGCTTGATGACGTCGATGCCGACGGTCTCGGCGGCCTTGGGATGCTCGCCGACGGCCCGGGTGCGCAGGCCCCAACGCGAGCGGAAGAGCCAGATCTGCAGGAAGACGACGAAGAAGAGGACCGAGATGGCGATCGGTCCGTGGGCGAAGAACGCACGGATGATCCAGCCGACGAGCGGGAGGTCGACGAGGCTGTCGGGCGGGACGAGCGGTTGGAAGATCCCCGCACCAAGGCGGGGATTTGGCGAGATGAGCAGCCGGTTGAGGTACCCGGTCAGCCCGAACGCCAGGATGTTGATGATCGTCCCGCTGATGATCTGGTCGGCTCGGATCGAGATCGATAGCCAGGCGTGCAGGACAGAGACAACCATCCCGGTGGCGATCGCCGCGGCGACGCCGAAGAGGATCGGCACGGTGACCCCGAAGAC
>JBBDZZ010000093.1:2741-14427 GCA_040899885.1 Chloroflexota bacterium
TGGTCCATCAGCCGGCCCGGCCGCCGTAGGAACTGGTGACGGTCTTGAGGTCGGCAATGCCGCCGGCCGCCCGGATCCTGAACAAGCGCCTCACGACGATGTCGGCGGCCAGGAACAGCAGGATCACCGCCTGGATGACATCGACGATCTCGACCGGGATGCTCGCCAGGACCTGCATGAGGCCGGCTCCCGCCCGGAGGGCGCCGAACAGGAGCGCCGCCGCGGCGATCCCGAACGGGTGCGAACGCCCGAGCAGGGCGACGGCGATGGCATCGAAGCCGATCGAGGTCCCGTACGACGGGATCATGAAGTGGCTGACGCCGAGGATCTCGGTCGCTCCGGCGATCCCGAACAGGAGCCCCGAGAGGCTCATCGTGAGCATGATCAGGAAGGCCGGTCGCATGCCCGCGTATCGCGCTGCGCTCGGGTTAGCCCCGACGCTCCGGATCTCGAACCCCAAAGTGCTTCGATAGAGCAACCACCAGACAGCCGGCACGGCTGCGACCGCGAAGAGGACCCCCAGATGGATGTTGCCGCCGAGGATGATCGGCAGGGCGCTGTTGCCGAGGTCGCCGGTCCGGCCGAATGAGAAACCGGGAGCGAGGAGCGGTCCGAGGATGAGGAACCCGATCAGGGAGGACGCGATCGAGTTGAGCATGATCGTGGTCACCACCTCGTGGGCGCCCGACCAGGCCTTCAAGGCCCCGGGGATCCAACCCCACGCGGCGCCGGCCAGCATCCCGGCTGCCAGCGCGGCGATCATCCCTATCGGCGCCGGTGCGGTCGCCAATGCGGCCCCGACCCCGGCGGCGGCGGTCGCGCCGAGCAGGAACTGACCATAGCCGCCGATATTGAACAGGCCGGCCTTGAAGCCGATCCCGACGGCCAGGCCGCCCAGCACCAGCGGCGTCGCCTGGAGGATCGTGTTGAAGATGCCTGTCGGCGAGCCGAGGGCGCCCTGGAGCAGCGCAGAGTAGGCGACGAACGGCAGCCCCCAATCGACCGAACCGGTCGTGATGATGCTCGAGCCCAGGATGATCAGGGCGGCGACAGCGAGTGCCAGGAAGACGGACGCCACCGGGACCGCCGCGATATTCCACACCCGCCCCAGTCGCCCGCGTCGCCAGAACGGCACGGCCGGACGATCGCCGGTGGCGGTCACGAAGCCACCGTCCTGGCTTCGGGATCGCGGCCGCCGGTGGCCATCAGCAGGCCGACCTCCTCCTTGTTGGCACCGCGACCGTCAAGTGTGGCGACCAGCTCGCCGCGGTACATCACCGCGATCCGATCGGACAGCTCGAGGATCTCGTCGAGCTCGGCCGAGACGAGCAGGATCGCGACCCCCGCGTCTCGCATCTCGATCGCACGCCGATGGATGAACTCGACGCTGCCGACGTCCAGGCCCCGCGTCGGCTGGTCGAGAACGAGCAGCGTGGGATCCCTGCTGAACTCACGGGCCACAACGGCCTTCTGCTGGTTGCCGCCGGACAGGGTGTCGGCCGCGACCATCGCGGACGGCGTCCTGATGTCATACCGGTCGATCAGATCGGTGGCCCGTGCCTCGATCGCATCGTCCTGCCGTACCGTGCCTCGAGCGAAGGGCGGCTTGTAGTAGGACGTCAGTACGAGGTTGTCCTCGAGCGGGAAGCTCATGATCATCGCCCAGCGATGACGGTCACCGGGGACGTGAGCCAAGCCGGATTCGTAGAGTTGGCGAGGACGCCAGCCGGTCACGTCGACACCGCCCATCGTGACCGTCCCGTCGGTCGGTTTTCGCAAGCCGGTCAGGGCCTCGACGAGCTCGGCCTGGCCGTTGCCGGCGACACCGGCGATGCCGAGGGTCTCGCCCGCCCTGATCTCCAGGTCGATCCCACTGACGACCTCTCGCCCGCGGTTGTCCTTGGCTCGAAGACCCTTGACCGACAGGATGACGTCGCCCGGATGCGACTCGCCGCGATCGACCGTGAGCTGGACGTTGCGGCCGACCATCAGCTCGGCCAGATCATCCTCGTTCGTCTCCGAGGGGACCCGCTGGCCGACGACCCGACCGCGCCGGATGACCGTGATCCGGTCGGCGATCTCGAGGACCTCATAGAGCTTGTGGCTGATGAAGATGATCGAGTGGCCCTCCGCAGCGAGACGGCGCAGGACGGCGAAGATCTCCTCGGTCTCTTGTGGCGTGAGGACGGCGGTCGGCTCATCGAGGACGAGGATCCGAGCCTTGCGGTACAGGGCCTTCAGGATCTCGACCCGCTGCTGCCAGCCGACCGACAGGTTCTCGATCTTGGCATCGGGATCGATCTCGAAACCGAACTGCCGACCGAGGGCGACGATGCGGCGTCGAGCCTCGTTCCGGTCGATGAAGATCGGGTTGGCCATCGTCTCCTCGCCGAGGAGGATGTTCTCGGCCACGGTCAGGACCGGCACCAGCATGAAGTGCTGGTGGACCATGCTGATCCCGCGATCGATGGCGTCGTGCGGACCGAGGATGTCGACCGGCTGGCCGTCGATCAGGATCGACCCCTCGTCGGGCACCGCCAGGCCGTAGAGGATGTTCATCAGGGTGGACTTGCCCGCGCCGTTCTCGCCGAGGAGCGCGTGGATCTCACCCTTGCGCAGGTCGAGATCGATCGCGTCGTTGGCCAGGACGCCCGGGTACCGCTTGGTGATTCCGCGCATCTCGAGGACCGATGCGGATTCGGCCATCAGGTTCACCGATACGGGGCTGGGTCGGATAGGCGAACGGGCCGACGCGATGTCGGCCCGTTCGTGGCAGTTGCAGACGCGGCGCGGCTGCGAACTAATCCTTCTTGTCGCAGGGGGTCGGCTTGCACGGATCGATGGTCCCGGCCTTCATCCCGGCGAGGGCCTCGTCGATCTTGGCCTGGATCTCTGGGGTGACGAGATCCTTGTAGTCACTGCCGAATGGCGACAGCCCGACGCCGACGGGCGTGGTGGAAGCATCCCAGACGGATGTCCCTCCGACGTCGGTCTTGGCGCCGACCTTGCCGATCGCGGCAGTCACGGCTTCGATCAGCTTCTTCTCGGCGCTGCTCAGGATGCACTTGGCCGACTGCGGCAATGACTTCGACTGGTCGACGTCCACGCCGATACCGATGACGCCCGGGGTGGCGCACGCCTCCTCGATCGATCCGGCGCCGGACAATCCGGCGACCTGGAAGATCACGTCAGCCTTGAGCCCGATCATTTGCTTGGCGATCGACTTCCCGGTGCCCGGGTCGTTGAATGCCTTCGTGATGTCGGTGGAGACATAGGCGACCTTGACGTCGATCGCGTCGTTGACCGACGCGGCGCCATTGCGATAGCCGTTGATGTACTTGACGACCGGCGGGATCGTGTTGATGCCACCGACGGTGCCGATGACACCGGACTTCGAGACACTCGCCGCAAGGACGCCGGCGAGGTACCCGACCTGCTCCTCCTTGAACACGAGTCCCTGAAAGTTCGGCAGAAGCGTCTTCGGGTCGCCCTTGCAGGCGAACGTCGGGTCGCCCTTGCCGGTCTCGTCGATGCAGACGCCCTGGTCGACGCCGATGAACTTGACGTTCGGGTATTGCTTCGCGGCGATCGTCGTGGCGTCGCCCATGGCGAAGCCGACGGTCACGATGATGCCGTAGCCCTGGTCCACGAACGTCTTGATGTTCGCCGCGTAGTCGGCAGGCGCCTTCGTGACGATGTTGCTGGACGTCCCACCCAGGGCCTTGGCGCCGGCCTGGGCGCCGACCCACGAGGCCTCGTTGAACGACTTGTCCTCGAGCGTCCCGACGTCCGTGACGAGGCCGACCTTCTTGATATCCGCCGTCGTCCCCGTACAGGCCGCGAGGCCCATGGATAGGACGAACAGGACCGAAAGCCCGATAGCCCGGTTGCGCATGCTTCCTCCTCGATCCACCGCGTAGCGACTGGGGGTTTCGGGGCGCTATCGCGGTTGGCAGTCCGCGCCCGAAAAGAGGGCGTGTGCCATTTGGCCGCATCCTAGCCGTCGTGACCCAACCACGGCAACTCTCCGATGGATCGGCTGGCGGGAAGGATAATCGGTGTGTCAGCCTCGTGTGCGACTGCCCGCGCAACGGCTCGGAGCCCCCGACCCTGGACCTGGTCGCCAACCTCGGCGTCAATGGCTCGTCGCGGAGCAGCGACATGCGGATCTCGTCGAGCATCCGGCCGTTCTCGACCCAGGCATGGCGCCGTCGGGCCTCGACGACGAACCCGGCCTTCGCGTAGGCGCGCTGGGCCCGCGCGTTCTCTGCGTCCGTCGAGAGCCAGACCCGCTCGAGCCGGAGCTCACCGAACCCGAAGTCGACGAGGGCGTTGACCGCGTCCGTGCCGAGCCCCTTGCCCACCGCCCCGGCTCGCCGATGCCGATCCCGAACGTCGCGACGCCGTTCAGCCGATCGATGTTGAACAGGTCGTCCGGCCGACCGGCTGTCCATCCTCGATCCGGCAGATGACGAACGAGAACAGATCGCCGCAATGCTGGGACAGGAGCTCATCGAACCGCCGCCGGCCCAACGCGAGGCTGCGCGGCGGGTCGCCCATGAGCCGGCGGAACTCGCCGTCCTGCTGCCAGGCATGAACCAACTCGACGTCCTCCGGCTCCATCGGCCGGAGGAACACGAGCGCTCCGTGCGGGGTCCGACGATCGAACGCGGTGGTCAACGTCCCGCTACGGAACCGGAGTCGGGTTCGGCAGGAGGTTGCCGAGGTCGAGGATGAGCGGCCCGCCGTTGGACGGGACGAGCATCACCTGGATTTGGTCGGACAGCTTCTCGATGTAGCGGTTCTGGAGGATCGCCGAGGTCAGCGATGCTCCGACGAGTCGGTTCGCCTCGGCCTCGCCACGGGCACGTTCGATCTGGGCATCCGCCTCACCCTTCGCCGCCGCCACTCTCTGCTCGGCGACGATGACCGCCTGGGCGAGCTTCTGGCGCTCGGTCTCGACCTGCTGCTGAGCGACCTGCTTGTCCTCGATCGCCTGGTTGTAGGCCGGCGAGTAGCTGAAGTTCAGGATGTTGATCGCGACGACGATGAAGCCACGCGGCTCCAGCTCCGCGCGGAGCAGGTCGACCGCCCGCTGCCGGATCTCGTCCCGGCTGTTGAGCACGATCGCCGTGGGATAGTCGTCGGTGACGGACTTCGGGATGTCGAGGAAGCGGGGCTTCACGATCGTGTCCTCGAAGTTCAAGCCCAGCTCCTGGACGATCTGCGGGGCGCGGGCCGGGTTGACGGCGTAGTTGAGGGCGATGTCGAGGAATAGGTCCTGCTGCTCCTTCGAGGCGGCCTGGTAGTCCGGGATCTGGATCGAGCGGACCCGCGTGTCCAGGATGTCGACGGTATTGACGACCGGCGCCACGAAGTGGAGCCCGGGGGGCAGGATCGCGCCGGTGACTGCCCCGAACGAGCGGACGACGCCGACGAAGCCCGCCGGGACCTGGATGAATGCGGATAGCACGACGGCGACGGCGAGGGCGAGCAGCCCGCCGCCGAGGAACAGGCGTGCCGGCAGGCCCGGTTGCGGCTCACGCTGTGGTGGGCGCGCGGCGTTGATGAAGATCGCGGCGGCCGCGAGGATGACGAGTCCAAATCCGACGAGGAACAGCAGGCCGCTGATGGCATCCATGTGACGGGGTACCTCTCTCTAGTGCGGCCGTTGGCCGTGACGACAGCGTAACCGTGCGAGGGCCGGACCTGTTAACGCTCGCGCCGCTGGAGCTCGCGCAATCGCGCGTCGTCGATGCCGAAGTGATGCGCGACCTCGTGGCGCACCACGTCCTCGACCGCGGCCGCGAGCGCCGCCGGTTGCCGGTACGTCCGCTCGAGCGGGCCGCGGAAAACGGTGATCTTGCTCGGGACCGCAGCGCCGTCGGCTCCCCAGCGGGTCCGAGGAACTCCCTGGTACAGGCCAAAGAGCCCGCGAGCCCCGACCGATCCGAGCTGCTCGGCCGTCGGCTCCTCCTCGACAACGATCGCGACAGACCCCAGGCGCTCGAGGAATTCCGGCGGCAGTCCCGCGATCGCCGCGTCGACCAGCCGACCGAACGCCTCTCCACCGTCGTCATCCATGACCGGACGATAACCCCCGAAGGCGGGGTGGCAGATCCGCGACAGGCATCAAGTCCGCCCGATCACCGGGCGAGAGGCGCAGCCGATGACCCGCTTCGGAGACCGTCCAGTGTCACGAGGCGGGTCTTCTCTTTCGTGCCGCAGACTCGGCTGACCCGAAAATCCTGGCCCGTCTAGACTGGCTTCCCGCGCACCGCCGGAACCCGCAGAGGGGCTCGCCCCACTCGATGACGCTGGCTCCGAACGACTTCACCCACCTTCATGTCCACTCGGAGTTCAGCCTTCTCGACGGCCTCGGACGGATCACCGACCTCGTCGACGCGGCGGCCCGGCAGGGTTTCGACTCGCTCGCGCTGACGGACCACGGGGCGCTCTACGGCGCAGTGGCTTTTTGGCAGGCCGCGACGAACAAGGGGATCAAGCCGATCATCGGCGTCGAGACGTATGTCGCCCGCCGATCGATGACGGACCGAGAGGGCAAGGCAGACGCCCAGCCCTACCACCTGATCCTCCTCGCGAAGGATTGGACCGGATACCGGAACCTCTGCCGGCTCGTCACCGACGCCCACCTCGACGGCTACTACTACAAGCCGCGAATCGACCGCGAGTACCTCGCCGCGCACAGCGAGGGACTCATCGGGCTCAGCGCATGCCTGAACGGTGAGGTCGCCCGGGCGCTCGAGGTGGACGACCGGGACACAGCGACGCGGATCGCCGGCGAGTACGGGGAGATCTTCGGCAAGGACGGCTTCTTCCTCGAGCTCCAGGACCACGGCCTGCCCGAGCAGCGCCGTCTCAACGAGCAGCTCATCCGGCTCGGCGGCGAAACCGGCCTGCCGCTCGTCGTGACGAACGACCTCCATTACGTGAACGAGGCCCAGAGCGCGGCCCACGACGTCCTGCTGTGCGTCGGGACCGGCAACAACGTCGACACCCCGGGCCGGCTGAAGTTCGAGACGAACGACTTCTGGCTGAAGTCGGCCGCTCAGATGGCGGCGATCTTCCCGGATCAGCGCGAAGCGATTCTCAACAGCCGACGAATCGCCGAGATGTGCAACCTCACGATGCCGCTCGGTCAGCTTCGGATGCCGCATTTCCCGCTGCCCGACGGCGAGACCGCCGAGAGCTGGCTCCGGAAGGAGTGCCAGGCCGGCCTCGTCCGGCGTTACGGAACCGTCACACCGGAGCTACAGGAACGGCTCGACTACGAGCTGGGCGTCATCAGTTCGATGGGCTACGCCGGCTACTTCCTCATCGTCGCCGACTTCATCGCGTTCGCCCGCCGCGAGGGGATCCAGACGACGTGCCGGGGCAGCGCGCCCGGCTCGATCGTCACGTACACGCTCGGGATCACGCCGGTCGACCCGATCCTCTATGGGCTCCCGTTCGAGCGGTTCCTCAACCCGGACCGCGTGACGATGCCGGACATCGACGTCGACTTCGAGGACAGCCGACGGGACGAGGTCATCGCCTATGTCACCCGCAAGTACGGCTCGGACCACGTCGCCCAGATCATCACATTCGGGACGATGCTCGCCCGGGCCGCGATCCGCGACGTCGGGCGGGTCCTGGGGCACAGCTACGGCGAGGTCGACCGAATCGCCAAGGCCGTCCCAAACCAGCTGGGGATCAAGCTGGACGAGGCGCTCGAGATCGCACCGCAGCTGCGCGAGATGTACGACGCCGATCCGGGCGTCAAGCGAGTGATCGACTTCGCGAAGCAGCTCGAGGGCGTCGCGCGGAACGCCTCGACCCACGCCGCGGGCGTGGTCATCTCGCTCGAACCGCTCACCGAGCTCATGCCGCTCCAGAAGGCGACGAACTCGGAAGCGCTGATGACCCAGTACGAGATGCACGCGATCGAGGCGCTCGGCCTGCTGAAGTTCGACTTCCTCGGCCTGAGCAACCTGACGATCCTGCGCCATGCCGTCGACCTCGTCCGGCAGCACCGCGGCGAGGAGGTCGCCGCGATCGATCTCGACGCGATCCCGCTCGACGATGCGAAGACCTTCGAGCTCCTCGCCTCGGGCGAGACCACCGGCATCTTCCAGCTCGAGTCGCCCGGGATGCGCCGCTATATCCGCGACCTGCGGCCGACGTCCGTCCACGACCTCGCGGCCATGGTCGCCCTCTACCGCCCCGGGCCGATGGACAACATCCCCGCCTACATCCGTCGGAAGCACGGCCAGGAGAAGGTCACCTACCTCCACCCGCTGCTCGAGCCGTACCTCGAGAAGACGTACGGGATCTTCGTCTACCAGGAAGACATCATGTCGGCCGCGATCGCCCTCGGCGGGTTCACCGGCCCGGAGGCGGACACCCTCGGCTATGCCATCCGGAAGAAGAAGTCGTCGGTCCTCCGGGCGCAGAAGGAGAAGTTCGTCACCCAGGCCGCCGAGCGCGGCGTCGACGCCCGGGTCATCGATCAGGTCTTCGCGGCCTTCCAGCCGTTCGAGCGGTATGGCTTCAACAAGGCCCACGCGACCTGCTACGGGTTGATCGCCTACCAGACCGCGTACCTCAAGGCGAACTACACGGTCGAGTACATGACCGCCGTCCTGACGGCGTTCCGGTCGAACGAGGAGAAGGTTGCGGCGGCGATCGCGGAGTGCCGCCGGATGGGCATCGAGGTCCTGCCCCCGGACGTCCACAAGTCCGATGTCGAGTTCACCGTCGAGGGCGAAGGGATCCGGTTCGGGCTGCTCGCCGTGAAGAACGTCGGCCAGGGAGCGATCGAGTCGATCATCCGGGCCCGGACCGACGATGGTGAATTCCGGTCCCTGCGCGATTTCTGTGAGCGGGTGGACCTTCGCCTGGTCAACTCGCGGGTCATCGAGGCGCTCGCATGGGTCGGTGCGCTTTCGGCGTTCGGCCATCCCGCCCAGATCATCGATGCGCTGCCGACGATCCTGCCGGCCGCCCAGAACTCACAGCAACAGCGCGCGACAGGCCAGGTGTCGGCATTCGACCTCCTGTTCGCGGAGACCGCCGACGCGCCATTGCCGTCCAGCCCCGAGGCGACCCGGCGGGAGCGGCTGCGCAAGGAGAAGGAGCTCCTTGGGCTCTACCTCTCCGAGCACCCCATGGGCGAGGTCGCCGAGCAGGTCGGCCTGTTCGTCAACGCGTACAGCGGCGACCTCAAGGACGAATCGCTCGACGGCCAGCGGCTCGTGATCGGCGGCATCGTGACCGGCTTTCGGACGATCATCACGAAGGCCCGGTCGACGATGGGCGTGGCAACGCTTGAGGACCTCCAGGGGACGATCGAGGTCGTCGTCTTCCCGAAGCTGTACGAGCAGACGGTCGGCATCTGGCGGGAGGGCTCCATCCTCCTCGTGGCCGGGCGCGTCGACCACCGGGGCGAGGAGGCGTCGCTCCTCGCGGACCTGGTGATGGAGTGGGAGTCGGCGCTCGCTGCCGGGCCGGAGGCGTTCGGGCGTCAGGTCGCGGCGGGGGATCGCGGTGGCTTCCGGCGGCGCGGCCGGGGCGGCTCCGGACCCACCAACGGCTCGTCGAACGGCCACCGACCGGATATCGAGCCGGCGCGGGCACCCGTCGCGGTCGGGCCGGGCCGTCCGGCCCCGGTCGCAGCCGGCTCCCCGGTGCGAGTCTCGCCGTTGCGGGCGGGCGCGATGCCCAACGCGGCCGCTGCCACGGCCGCCACCTCGCCGCTCCCACCGATCGCGCCCGCCGAGCCGATCCCGACGTGGGGCGAGCCCCTCGAGGCCGCGCCGTTCCCCGCCGCCGAGCAGGACGAGCCGGCCCTGCCGGATGAAGCGCGGGCGAAGGCGGCTGAAGCCGCAGCCGCGCCGACCCGCCCGATGGACGCGGGCCCGGGACAGGTTCTCCACGTTCGCTTCGTCGGCCCGGCCGATCGCCTCGTCGGCGCGATGGAGGCGTTCAAGGGCCTGCTGCGGGACCGGCCCGGCGCGACCCAGGTCGTGCTCCACCTGCCCGGGCGGGATGGCGGCGAGATGGTGCTTCGGCGAGGTGTGGCCTACGACGCCGAGCTCGTCGCCGACGTCCGCCGCCGGCTCGGGGAAGGGGCAGTGGAGCTCAGTCTCGACTGACCCGGCGGCCCTCAGGCGCCCTCGTTCATTCGCCGGAGGGCCTGGATGGCGGAGAGCCGCTCGACGAACTCCGCCCGGACCGCGTTGAGCTGCTCCCGCGAGAGGTCGAGCTCACGGGCGATCTGGTTCACGACCGAGGCCTCGTCCGCGCTGATCGAGTCGTCCGCCGCGCCGACCGCGAAGCAGCAGCGGAGCAGGGCGAGCTTCTGCTCGACGGTCGCGATCCGACCGAACTCGCGGGTGACGAGGAAGTCCTCCGTCGCGCCGTGGAGTCGGGTCTGGAGCTTGGCCATCTCGACGACCACGACCGCCTGGCTCTCGTCGAGTCCGCCGAGCTCGACGACGTAGCGCTCCATCGCCGCGGTCTCCTCATCGCTGATGTGGAGGTCGGCATGGGCGGCGCGGCTCATCACGTAGGCGAACGCTGCGAGATAGCGGGCCTCGGCCTGCGGCAGCGCCTCCAGCCGCGCGACGATCCGCCGGACCGTGGCGGTCTCGGCAGCGGCGACCTCGGGCTCTGGTGCAGGAAGGTCCGCCGCGCCCGCCTCGGCCGGACGGTCCGGGGGCGGCTCGGGTCGGAGGAAGCGCCGGAAGAGCATTCGGCCGGCCCTACCAGCGCCCGTAGGCAGGATGCCCGGGTCCCACGGCGACGAACGTGCCCCGGCAGGTCGCGGTCGTCCGGTCACCGGCCGTCAGCTCGGCCTCGACCGTCGCCCGGTCCTCGCCCGCCTGTACCACCCAGGCCCGGAGGTTGACCGGCCCTCCCGTTGGCGTCGGACGGAGCAAGCGGATGGAGTATTCGGATGTGACGCAGGCCGGTGGCCGATCGTCGCCGCGGGCCCGCATGACGTGCATCGCTGCAGTCCAGTTCGAGTGGCAGTCAAGGAGCGTCCCGATGATCCCGCCGTTGAGGACGCCTTCAAAGGCCTCGTGGTGCGGTCCGGGCGTCCACTCGGCGATCAGCTCCGCGCCATTCTCGCGGCTTCCGATCCGGAGCCCGGCCGGGTTCGCGGGCCCGCACCCGAAGCACCGGCTGTCGGGCGCGAAACGGTCCTGGAGACTGGGCTCGGCCATCCGGCCGAGTCTAGACTGTCGGGCCTCCGCAACGTCGCCGAGTGCCATGGGAACTCCGGCGCAACAGCTCCGCGCCCACGCTGGCGGATCATGGGCGAACAGAAGGCGTCGCTCGACCGGCGCGCGCGCCCCGTACCGCCAGAAGGCTCGGATCGACTCCTCCGAGCCGTCGACGAGCTGCGGGCGCTCGAACGGGAGAAGCGGCTCCAGGATGCATCGAGCGCAACCCATCAGGAGCTCGAGCGGCGGGTCGAGGAAAAGGCGCGCGCGGTCTTTCGCCTCGCCCAGGAGGAGGGCAATGCCGGGTCGCCGCCGCGCCGCGGTAGGAGCGGAGGTTCTTAGCTGCGACTCCACGCGAGGGACGGCCGACCTGCCGGGGCACGGGCGGGCCGTGTGAGAAACGGTGGTGCCGAAGCCGGGATTTGAACCCGGACGAGGTTGCCCTCAACGGTGTTTGA
>JBBDZZ010000094.1:0-2465 GCA_040899885.1 Chloroflexota bacterium
GGCCGGCTCGGGCTCGAGTACGGCCGGCGCGATCCGGAGAGCGGCCGCCCGGTCACGAAGATCGCCTCCGCCCAGCACGACGCGGCCCGCCAGGGGGTGACCCTCACGACGATCTACGAGGAGGGCGAGCCCGGGGTTCCGGCCAACCGTTGGGTCCGGCTCGATCGGCTCCGGCTCGTGTCCGGCGACGAGCTCCAGGGCATGGCCGAGGACGCAGGGCTCGAGATCGAGCGGCTGGCCGGTGGCTACGACCTCGAGCCGATCGGGCCGAGCAGCGAGCGGGCGCTCCTCATCGCGATCCACCGCTGAGCGCTGCCCTCAGCGGCGACCCCTACCTATGGGGAGTCCCGGATGGGGGTCTTGATTGGTATAGTCGGCCCAATGCCTCCGAGTGACCAAACGCGCCTGCTCCTCGTCGAGGACGTTCCGCAGGTCGCGCAGTACATCCGCGGCCTGCTCAGCGCCCAGGCGTCGATCAAGCTGCTCGACGTCCTGACCGACGGTTCACGGGTGATCGCCACGATGGGCCAGCTCCGGCCGGACATCGTCCTCGTCGACGCCCTCCTCCAGGGCCGGATCAAGGGGATGCAGCTGGTCGAGCAGATCCGGGCGGCCGCGCTCGGCGTGCCGGTCATCGTCCTCACCGTTCCGCAGCAGCCGATCGAAACCTCGGCCGAACGCGGCGTCCACGGCGTCCTGGCGATGCCCTTCTCGGGCTACGACCTCATCACCCGGGTCAGCCAGGTCCGCAAGGAGTTCGCGACCACCACGTCAATCGGCCCGTCGACCATCGTTTCCGTCTTCGCCCCAAAAGGTGGCGTCGGAAAGACGACCATCGCGTTCAACCTGGCGTGCGCGATCCACCAGCTTGGCGAGCGCACGGTGCTCATCGACGGCAGCCTCCAGTTCGGCGACCTCCGCTCGCTCCTCAAGGTGCCGGTCGATTCGCCGTCGATCCTCGACCTGCCCACCGACAGGATCGCCGAGGGTGACCTCCAGGACGTCCTGTGGCGCGATCCGTCCGGGATCGACATCCTCCTCGCCCCGCCCCGGATCGAGATGGCCGAGATGGTCACCAACCGCGACGTCGACAAGGTTCTGTCACTCCTCCGACGGGTCTACCAGGCGATTGTCATCGACATGTCCTCGGCGATCACGGATATCAACCTGGCCTTCCTCGATGCGAGCGACACGATCATCGAGATCGTCACGTACGACTCGACGACGATCCACAACACGATCGCCGTCGCGGACACGTTCCGGACAATCGGGTATCCGGCCACGAAGGTCCACTACCTGATCAACCGGGCCGACTCGCCGGGCGGGATCAGCCCGGACGAGCTCGCCAAGGCGATCGGGCGGATCCCCGAGCACAGCGTCGTGTCCGACGGCAAGCTCGTCGTCCAGAGCAACAACGACGGCGTCCCATTCGTGCTCGCCAACCCCGGCGCACAGATCAGCCGGGACATCGTCCGCATCGCGAGCGAGCTGGTCGCGTCCAAGACGCCCGCCGTGGTCCGGCGGTAAGGTCGGGCCGTCGCGTGTCCGATCCACGGCCGATCGGTGTCTTCGATTCGGGAGTCGGCGGATTGACGGTCCTCAGCGAGATCCTGCGCCGGCTGCCGGGCGAATCGACGATCTATCTCGGCGACAACGCGCGGGCACCGTACGGGACGCGGACCGACGAGGAGGTTCGGGCGTTCTCCGGCCAGTCCGTCGACGCGCTCGTCGAGCGGGACGTGAAGGCAATCGTCATCGCGTGCAACACATCGACCGCGGTCGCATTGCCGGACCTCCGGCGCCGGCACGACCTGCCGATCCTCGGTGTGATCCGGCCCGGCGCCTCGGCCGCCGTCCTCGCGAGCCGCAACCGACGGGTGGGGGTCATCGCGACTCCCGCAACCGTCCGCTCGCGGGCGTACTTCTGGGCGATCAAGGAGGAGAATCCCGGCATCGAAGTGTACGAGCACGCGACGCCTGCCCTCGTCCCGATGGTCGAGGCGGGTGAGCTGTCCGGTCCCGCGGTCGAGGCCACCGTGGCCGAATCGCTCGCGCCTCTGCTCGGGCAGCGTGACGCCGACGGCGAGTTCATCTTCCCGCTGCCGCCCTCGGCGAAGATTGACACGCTCCTCCTCGGTTGCACCCATTACCCGCTCCTGCGACCCGTCATCGCCGCGGTCGCCGGGGAGCGCGTGGCGATCGTCGATTCCGCGACGGCGACGGCGTCAGCCCTGGCCGAGCTGCTCGGCGTCAACGGGCTCGAGGCTCCTGGCCGCGACGGTGAAACCACGGCCCAACCGGCCGCCGCGACCCACGTCCAGATCACGACCGGCGATGTCGAGGTGTTCCGCGGCCTCGCCGGCCGCCTGTTCGGCTCGGCGTTTCCGGACGTGACCGGGATCTCGCTCGGGGCGGCGACCCGATGACCAGCGCGCGGCGCGCGCGGCCGGCCGGCCCCCGGCGCG
>JBBDZZ010000094.1:2475-13781 GCA_040899885.1 Chloroflexota bacterium
ATGCCCGACTCGGGCTCGGCGTGGGCGACGAACCAGGCCTACATGGCGCACTTCACCGTGACGGACGTGGCCGCGGGGCGCTTCCACGCGCACGAACGCTTCGCGCGGGGCGCGGTGGACCTCGCGGGCGCGACGACCGAGCCTGGCAGGCCGGCTTCCTCGTCGGCTCGGCGCTCGGCGCCGCGGCCACGCTCATCGGGCGACGGGCAGAGCGTTCCGCTCGGCGCGGGCTCGTCGACTGGCCAGCGGCGGAACGGGTTGCCATCGAGCGGATGCGCCGCGCCCCGGGCACGTTGAGCGCAGACGAGCTGCGGGCGGCCGAGCCGGCCTACGCGGACGCGATGGCCCGGATCGTGCCGCGCCTGTCGGCCGCCCTCGGCACGGAGCTTCCAGGCGTCGTCGAGCGGGCCGCCGTTGTCGACCGGGCCGGCTGGGTCTACGCCAACGTCCGGACGTTCGCGTCGCTCTTCAGTCACATCGAGGGCGAGCTGCTCGACCAGGTCACGCCGCCGGGCGGCGGGCTCGGGAAGGCGGCGATGGCGATCGCCAACCGCTACGTGACGACGCGCCAGCTCGGGTTCCTTCTCGGGTTCATGGGCCAGAAGGTCCTTGGGCAGTACGACCTCGCGCTGCTGTCGGCGGAGGCGACCACCGGGCGCCTCCTGTTCGTCGAGGAGAACATCCGGGCCACGGCCGGAGCGCTGCAGGTACCACTTGGGCCGTTCCGGACGTGGATCGCCCTCCACGAGACGACCCATGCCTTCGAGTTCGAGGCCCACCCGTGGCTCCGCCCGTACATCGCGGAGCGGCTCGAGCGCCAGCTCGCGTTGTTCAGCCGGGACGCATCGTCGCTCGGGCGCGACGCGCTGCGCGCGATCGGCCGGACACTCCGCGGTGAGGCCGGGGGCGAACACTGGATGGAGCGGCTCATGGGCGACGAGCAGCGGCAGCTGTTCCGCGAGACGCAGGCGGTGATGAGCCTGCTCGAGGGATTCTCGGAGTACGTCATGGACGAGGTCGGCCGCGACCTCGTGCCGGACGTCGAGACGATCAGCAAGCGGTTCCACGAGCGGCGCGAGCGCCGGACCCCGTTCGAGCGGGCAATCCTCCGCCTGACCGGGATGGACCTCAAGCTCGAGCAGTACAAGAAGGGTGAGCGCTTCGTCCGGGCGGTCGCCGAGGCCGGCGGTCCCGCCGCCTTGCGCAAACTGTGGGAAGGGCCGGAGACGCTGCCACGGCACGGCGAAGTGGACGACGCGGCACTCTGGATTGCGCGGGTCATGCCCGAGGCTCGCCGCCTCTCGTGACCGCGAACGGGGCCGCTCCGCGGCGGACAGCCGGACCGGGTCGGGGACCGGGCGGGGCACCGACCGCGATCGCCCTGAGCCCGATTCTTGCCGCCCGGTACCGCGCCCGCGACCTCGACCGCATCCGCGATGCGGCGCCCGGCGCGCGGCTCGTCACGTTGTCGGTCGAGGGCCTCGCGGACGGTCCTCTCGAGGACGTCGAGGTGCTCCTCCGCGGCTGGCTGTCGGGCGACGCATTCGATCGGCTGCTGGCTCGCGCGCCGAACCTGTCATGGGTCCACAGTGCCACGACGGGCGTGGAGCGCGCCCTGACGCCGGCGGCCCGCGAGCGCGGCATCGTCATCACGAACGCGCGGGGTGTGTTCAGCCGACCGATCGCCGAGTACGTGCTGATGATGATCCTCGCGGTCAGCCGCCGCCTGCCGCAGCTCCTCGAGCTCCAGCGCGAGCGGACATGGCAGCCTCTCGAGGGAGCGGAGCTGCGCGACGTGACCGTGGGGATCGTCGGGCTCGGCTCGATTGGTCACGCGGTCGGTGCGCTCGCGACGGCGTTCGGGTGCCGGGTCATCGCGACGAGGCGGCGGTCGGACGCAGGGTCGGCCGCGGCTTCGGACTCGGACGAGTCGGTGGGCCAGGTCAAGCTGGACCAGGTGCTCGGGCCGGAGGGTCTGCCGGTGCTTCTTGGCGAGTCGGACTTCGTCGTGCTCGCGGCACCGCTGACACCCGAGACGGAGGGAATGATCGACGCGGATGCGCTGGCCGCGATGAAGCCCGGGTCGTGGCTCATCAACGTCGCGCGAGGCCGGCTCGTCGACGAGCGTGCCCTCCTCCGCGCACTCCACGACGGACCGCTCGGCGGCGCGGTCCTCGACACGTTCGTGGACGAGCCGCTCCCACCGGCTTCGCCGTTCTACGACCTGCCGAACGTCATCGTCACGCCGCACACGTCGTGGTCGAGCGGCCGGGTGCTCGACCGGAGCGTCGAGCTGTTCTGCGACAACCTTCGGCGGTACGCGCGCGGCGACGAGCTGCTCAACGTCGTCGACCCGGCCGCGGGGTACTGACCGAGCGCTCCGCTCGCGATAGGCTTCGCGGATGCAGATTGCCATCGTCGGCCTTGCCGGAGCCGGCAAGACGACCGTCTTCAACACGCTGACTCGTGGTCACGCGGAGACCGGTGGCTTCGGCGGGCTCGAGCTCCACGTCGGCGTCGTCAAGGTGCCCGACGAGCGACTCGACCGGCTGGCCGAGATCTTCAAGCCGAAGAAGGTCGTCCAGGCGGACGTCACGTATGTCGACCTGCCGGCCCCGCCCGCATCGTCGGAGGGCAGGATCGGAACCGAGGAGCTGCCGGCCGAGCACCTCGCCCGCCTGCGCGAGGCGGACGCGCTCATCCACGTCGTCCGCGCGTTCGACGACCCCTCGTTGCCCCATCCGGCGGGCTCCGTCGACCCGCGCCGCGACCTGGACCAGCTCGACCTCGAGTTCACCCTCGCCGACCTTGCGCTCGTCGATCGCCGCCTCGAGCGGCTCGGCGCGGGCGGGCGTCACGGGACCGCCGCGGAACGCGAGGCGAACGAACGCGAGGAGGTTGTCCTGCGGAAGCTCAAAGCGGCGCTCGAATCGGAGCGCCCGATTCGCGACATGGACCTCGAGCCGGACGACGAGAAGGCCATCCGCGGCTTCCGGTTCCTGACCCAGAAGCCAGTTCTCGTGCTGCTCAACGTCGGCGAGACCGACCTGCCGAGAGCCGGTGATGTGGTCACGCGAATCACGGCGGACTATCCCCACCAGCGTGCGCTCGTCGACGCGCTCTCGGCGAAGATCGAGATGGAGCTCGGCGAGCTCGACGCGGAGATGGCAGGCGTGTTCATGGAGGAGCTGGGCATCCGTGAATCGAGCCTCGCCCGGGTCATCGGCCTGAGCTACCGCTTGCTGGGCCTCATCTCGTTCCTCACGGCCGGCCCGGACGAGGTGAGGGCGTGGCCGGTTCGGGACGGATCGACGGCGGTCGACGCCGCGGGCACGATCCACACGGACCTCGCGAGGGGCTTCATCCGGGCCGAGACCGTCGCCTACGACGACCTGCTCACGCTCGGCTCGATGGCCGAGGCTCGCAAGGCGGGCCGGCTCCGCTCCGAGGGCAAGACCTACCGGGTCCGCGACGGCGACGTGCTGGAGATCCTCTTCAGCCGCTAGGTCCGGCGGCGCGCGGCCCCGGCGGCGTCAGTGCGGCCGGCCGGTCGCGTCCGGGTCGACCTCCGCGGTGATCGTGACGTAGTCCACGTCCGGCTCGATCTCGTAGCCGTCCTCGTCATCCGCGTCCTGGCTCTCGACCTTGATGAGGAAGTTCTCGTCCTCGACGGTCGACACGTTGACCGCGGTGGCCAGCTTGTCGTCCGTGATCGCGACGAACTCGTGCTCCCGCTCGAGCTCCGCGGCGATCGCTTCGATGAGCGTATCTTGCTCGAAGCTGTCCTTGATCCGGCGGCGGATCGACTGGACGAGCTCGAAGAATTCCTCGGGCTCGTACTCGGCTTCGTGGACGAGGACGAGGTCGGCGTAGACCTCGCCGTCGCCCTCGTGGAGTTCGTAGAAGTACACGGGATCCCGTCAGGGGAGGGGATTCGATGGATCGCCAGTATACCCGCGGCCCCCTCGGAGCCCCCTCCAGGTGACCTCGCCCGAGAGTGCCGTCCCCGACGTCGTCGTCGTCGGTGCCGCCTGTCGCGACGTCGCCGTGGACGACCTGCGCGGATGGCGTCTCGGCGGCGGCGTGTCGTACAGCGCGCTGACGGCGGCGCGTCTCGGCCTCCGAACGGCGGCGATCGTGGGCGCGGATGGTCTTGCCGCGACCGCGCAAGAGCTGGACCTCCTGCGGGAGGCCGGGGTCGACGTCCGGGTCGTGCCTCTCGCACGCGGTCCGGTGTTCGAGAACATCGAACGGCCGGAGGGCCGCCTCCAGCTCTCTCACGAGCGCTCCGACCCGATGCCCGTCCAGGCCGTTCCAGAGCCGTGGCTCAGCGCCCCCGGCTGGATCCTCGCGCCCGTCGCTGCCGAGCTTCCGCCTGCGTGGGCGGAGGTGCCGGCCCGCGAAGCGACGGTCGCGGTCGGCTGGCAGGGCCTCATCCGCGAGCTCGTGCCGGGCGAGCCCGTCCGCCACCTCCGCCCCGAGCGGACCGACATCGTCGCGCGCGGCGATCTTGTCGGGATCAGCAGGGACGACGTCGACCGGGCGGTTCCCCTGGCGGACCTGTACGCCTGTGTCCGGCGGGGCGCGACGCTCGTCCTCACCCAGGGCGACCAGGGCGGCATCGTCGCCGACGGCGTGGGCCCCGATGGGTCACTCCACCTCCGGCACTACCCGGCGGTTCGGAGCCACAACACGGTCGATCCGACCGGCGCGGGCGACGTGTTCCTCGCCGCCCTGGCATCCGCCCGGATCCAGCCGCGGCTCGTTGGCGGCAGGATCGGCCAGGGCTTCGACCTGCTCCTCGCGGCTGCGGCGGCGTCGCTTGTCCTGGAGGGGCCGGGGCTGCACGGCGTTCCGTCGCGTGACGCCGTCCGACGACGGATGGCCGAGGGCCTCTCGGCGGTCGGCGCGAGCGAGGACTAGCCCGCCGGCCGCGCGGTCGAGCCTCGGACGACGAGGCGAACCGGCAGGATCACCTCGGCAATGGGAGCGCCGGGGCTCGCACCGTTGCCGTTACTGGAGACGGCGTCCGCGAGCCGCGCCACGGCCCAGCGGCCCATGTCCGCAGTGGACTGGGCGATCGTCGTGAGCGGCGGGTCCACGAACGCGGCAAGGTCCACGTCGTCGAAGCCGACGACGCTGACGTCCTCGGGGACGAGCCGGCCGTTCGCGCGGACCGCCCGCATCGCACCAATCGCCATGAGGTCGTTGTAGGCAACGACGCCGGTCGTACCGGGCGCGGCGTCGAGGAGCTCGCGCATCGCGCGCTCGCCCCCCGCGACCCCGGCGTCGCCGCTTGCGACGGGGACGGCGGCCGGGTCGAGACCCGCCCCCTCCAGTCCGGCGCGGAAGCCGCGCAGCCGGTCCGGCGCGTCGGCGTTGCGGGGTGGCGCGGTCAGGGCGCCGATCCGGCGGTGGCCGAGACTCAGCAGGTGCTCCGCGGCCAACCGTCCGCCAGCGACGTTGTCCGACGCGATCGACGGCAGCCGCACGCCGGGCGCGGAGCAGTTGACCAGCACGACCGGAAGCGGCGCGGCGGCGAGCCACTCGAGATGGCGTCCACCGAGGCTGCTTGCGGCGATGATCACGCCGTCGACCCGCCGGTCCACGAGGAGATCGAGGTACGCGCCCTCGCGATCGGGGTCGTCGGCGGCGTTGCAGAGAAGAATGGCGTATCCGTCGGCCCGAGCCGCGTCCTCGACCGCCCGGACGAGCTGGGGAAAGAACGGGTTCTCGATGTCAGTGACGATGAGGCCGTATGTTCGCGTCGTCCGGAGCTTGAGGGATCTCGCGACACCGGAGGGCCGGTACCCGAGCACCCGGGCCGCTTCCTCGACCCGCTCGCGAGTCGCCGGCCGGGCCCCGCCGGTGCCCGAGAGGACACGGCTCACGGTCGCGGTCGAGACACGTGCCCGGGCCGCAACGTCGCCGATCGTCGACGTCATCGCCGCCTCCTCAGAAGTGCTTGTTCTCGCCCAGGAACTGGGAGATGTCGTCCGCCTCGGTTGCGAGCGGGACCGTGGGGACCTCCTCGCCGCGCGCCTCGCGGCGAGCGAGCGCCTCGAGGTCGGTCTGAAGCTCCTCGAGCTCGGCTCCGCCGCCCATCAGCCGATGGAGCTCGGCGGCGTTGAGCTCACCGCGTCGGTACGTTCCGCCGGACCGGCCCCGGGTGAGGATCGTGAACGAGTCGCCGATCGGGAGCGCGTGCTGGACGTTGTGGGTGATGAAAATCACGCCGAGCCCGCGGTTGCGAGCCGAGATCGCGTGGCGCAGGACGATCGCCGACTCCTTGACGCCGAGAGCTGAGGTCGGCTCGTCCAGGATCAGCACCCGCGCCCCGAAGTACTCTGCCCGGGCGATCGCGAGGGTCTGGCGCTCGCCGCCGGACAGGGTGCCGACGAGCTGGTCCGTGTCGCGCACGTCGATCCCGATGTTCTTCATCTCCTCGCGTGCCACGCGCGACGCCTTGCCGCTGTCGAACCGGCGAAACGGACCGAATCCCCTCGTCGGCTCGTTGCCGAGGAAAAAGTTCCGGCTGATGCTCATCAGCGGCATGACCGAGAGGTCCTGGTAGACGGTCGCGATCCCGGCGTCGAGCGCGTCGCGCGGGGCGGTGAAGCGGACCGGCTTGCCATCGACGGCGAGGGTGCCGGCATCCGGCTCGTGGACGCCGGAGAGCATCTTGATGAGGGTCGACTTGCCGGCGCCGTTGTCGCCGAGCAGGCAATTGACCTCGCCCGCGCGGACGGTCAGCGACACGTCCTCGATCGCGACGACCGCGCCGAAGTACTTCGACACGTTGCGGGCCTCGAGGAGGGGAGAGTCAGATGCCGGGGCCCGGCTGGTCGCCGTCATTGCGCCCTCCTCGCTCAGCGGAGCCCGGCGAAGCGCCGCCGGATCCAGTTGTTCAGGACGACCGCGGACAGCAGCAGACCGCCGATCGCGATCTTGTACCAGTCGGCGTTGATCGAGGCATAGACGATGCCGATGTTGGCCATCCCAAGGGCGAGTGCGCCGAGGGCCGTGCCGGTCACCGAGCCGTAGCCGCCGGTCAGGAGGCAGCCTCCGATGACCGCCATCGTGATTGCGGTCAGTTCGTAGCCGCCGCCGCGCTGGATGTCCGCCGATGCGAACCGCATGCTCTGGCAGGCGGCGAGGATGGATGCCGAGAACGCGGTCGACGCGAACAGCGCGATCTTGACCCGGGCGACGGGCACGCCCAGGTTCCGGGCGGCAGTCGGAGATCCGCCGACGCCAGCGATCCAGTTGCCGAACCGGCGGCGGCCAAGGACATACGCGCCGATTGCCGCAAGGACGATCCACCAGATGACGGACGCGTTGAGATCGGACGTCGCCTGGCCGAACTTGAGAGACAGCTTCCAATTGAAGAGAGTCGCGAACGGGTCGGCGGCGATGAGGGAAGGATCGATCCGGATGAACGTAATGTTCGTGAGCCCGAGGACCAGCACCGACGAGAGCCCTGCGACGATGAACATTGTCGCGAGCGTGACGATGAACGACGGCAGGCCGGTCCGGACGACGATCAGTCCGTTGACGACGCCGAGGCCGGTCGTGAGGGCCATCGCCAGGAGAATCGACACCCAGATCGGAAGGCCCCAGATCGTCGAGCCGATCCCGATCATGATCCCGGCGAAGCCGACGAGCGATCCGACCGAGAGGTCGAACTCGCCGGCGATCATCAGCAGCGCGACGGTGGTCGCGACGATCCCGACCTGGGAGGCGACGTCGACATAGTTCAGCACGCCCGGTATCGAGAGAAATGCCGCGCTCCCGCGGAAGACGGAGAGCGCACTGAACACGAGGAACACGAAGAAGACGATCACGAAGGCGCCAGCATCCGGCCTGCCCAGCAGGCGCTGGCCGCGCGAGGTCTTTCGCAAACGCTCGGACGCGGGGCTGGCGCCGGATGACGTCGCCGCCATCGAACCCTCCGTGAGATCTGTGGAGGGGTCGGACCGGAGCCCGACCCCTCCAGCGCGCGCCGGCAAGCCGACGCGCGATGCTCAGGTCAGCGCAGGCCCTTCGCCGCGAGGGCGATGACGTCGGCCGCGTTGTCCTTGGTGACGAAGCCCGGGCCGGTCATGATCAGACCGGTGCCGTCGCCCGTCGGAAGGTTCCGGGTTTCTGCGTACTGCGTGAGGATCACGATCGGCAGGTAACCCTGGATGAACTGCTGCTGGTCGATGGCGAAGTCCATCTTCCCGTCCCTGATCGCCGTGAGAACCTCCGGGCTGAGGTCGAACGTCGCGATGTGGATCGGCTTGCCCGAAGCCGCGACGGCGGCGAGTGCCGGACCCGCGACGGACGGTCCGAGGGTCAGGATTCCGTCGATCGTCGCGTCCTCCTGGAACGCGGCGGACATCTTGGCCTGCATGTCGGCCGGGTTGGAGATCTGGCCGGTCAGGACCTTCCCCGTGCCCTCGGCCAGGCCCATGCCCTGGAAGAAGCCGTTGCAGCGCAGCGTCAGCGCCTGGTTGCCGACTTCCTGGTTGAAGCAGACGGCATTCTGGACGCCCGCCGCCTTGAACCGCTCGCCGGCGCCGAGGCCCGCCTGGAACTCGGTCTGCCCGACGTGGGCGATGATGCCGAGGGCCCTGAACACGTCCGAGCCGGAGTTCATCGAGACCACCGGAATTCCGGCGGTGATGGCCTTCGTGATCGCCGGGCTGAGGGCGTCGGGGTTCGGGATCGAGACGACGAGCCCGCTCGGGTTCTTGGCGACCGCCGCGTCGATGAGGGAGGACATGGCGGGCATGTCGCTCTCCGCCGCGGGTGCGTTGTAGTTGTAGGTGACGCCCATGTCGGCCGCACCGGCCATGAAGCCGTTGCGGACGACGCCCCAGAAGCCGTCGATGGCCTGGCCGTGGGTGACGACCTCGATCTTGATGTCGGCGCGCTTGACGAGCGCTCCATCGGGCCCCTTGGCTCCACCCGACGCCGCCGGCGTGCTCGAACACGCCGCGACGACGATCATCAGCCCGGCAAGGCCGGCGAGCATCTTGCGAAGTTTCATCGGTTCCTCTCCTCCAAGTGGGCACGGCATGCGCCGCGCTCCATCCTCCGTGCGGTCGACGACCGCGGTCACGTGGCGATCCCGTGGTCTGGCTCGCCCGTGACGGGGCGGCGCCGACCGGCACCTCCTTTCGCTCCGCGCGATCCTACGGCGGCGGGAGCCGCCAGGGAAGGGTCAAGTCGCATCAAGCTGGTATCTCGGCCAGGGGCACGATCCGGTGGTCCTTGAGCGCGGTCGTGGCCGCCTCGGCGATCCGGAGGGCCTGGACGCCGTCCCGGGCCGTGCAGGGGCTGGGCAACTCGCCTTGCGCGACGTGGACAAAGGCGGCGAACTCCGCCCGATAGGCGGGCTCAAACCGGTCCATGAAGTCCGACCACGCGGGCCCCGCCGGTGGCAGGACTCCCGGCTCAACCGATCGGAGAGGCGTCCGCGGCCCGAGGCCGACCGACACGCTGTCGCGGGAGCCGAACAGCTCTGCCCGGATGTCGTAGCCGAGGGGATCGTGGCGGGCCGACGTGAGGACCGCGAACGCGCCGTCGGCCAGGCGGAGCGTGGCGACGCCCGTGTCCACGTCGCCGTACTTCGCGAACACCGGGAAGCCTCGGACGCCGCCGTCGGCGTAGACCTCCTCGACCTCGCTGCCGGTGAGCCAGCGGAGGACATCGAAGTCGTGGATCGAGAAGTCCCGGAACAGCCCACCGGATGCGGGGATGTACGCTTCGTGCGGCGGTTCGGGATCGTGGCCGGCAAGGCGCACGACGTACACGGTTCCCAGCTCGCCGGTCTCGACAAGACGGCGAGCCTCGCGGTACCCTGCGTCGAACCGGCGCTGGAACCCGAGCTGGAAGGGGACCCCGGTCGCCTCGATCTCCGCCGCGACCGCGATCGTGTCGTCGAGGTCGGCGGCGAGGGGCTTCTCGCAGAACGTCGGGATGCCACGCCCGATCGCGACCCGGACCAGCCCGGCATGAGCGTCCGTCGCCGCGGCGATCACGACGGCATCCGCACCGTTGAGCGCGTCCTCGATCGACGGCGCCGCCCGGGCACCGACCGCTGCCGCAACTGATACGGCGCGCTCCGGGACCGCGTCCGCGACGACGACCTCATCGAACCCCGGCGTCGCGCTCAGCAGCCGCGCGTGGAGGCGACCGATCCGTCCGGCTCCGATCAGGGCGACCCGCATCCGTTGCTCCTCGTGCCTCAGTCGATCGTTGCGAGCTCTACGGCTCGGCGCTCCGCCACGGAGCGCGTGGCGGCGACGGCGATTCGCATCGCAGCCAGGCCGTCGCGCGCCGTGCAGAGGCTGGGAGCCTCGCGCCGGGCGACAGGGATGAAGGCCTGGAGCTCCGCCCGGTAGGCGGCCTCGAAGCGGGTCAGGAAGCTCTCCCAGCCGGGGGCCGGAGGTGGCGCGTCAGGTTCGAGCGACCGGCTTGGCATCCGCGGCCCAACGCCCATGGATACGGCATCGCCGCTGCCCACCAGCTCCATCCGTACGTCGTAACCGCGCGGGTTGCGGCGTGTCTGCGACAGGATGCCCAGTGTTCCATCGGCCATCGTGAGGATCGCACCGGTCGTGTCGATGTCGCCGGTGGGCTCGAACGCCGGGAAGATCCGGTTCGCCCCAACCGCGTAGACCGTGCTGACCTCCCCGCCGGTCATGAAGCGGATCGCGTCGAAGTCGTGGATGCTCGAGTCGCGGAACAACCCGCCGACCTCGGGCACGTAGGCCGCGTGGGGCCACTCGGCGTCGTGGGCGATAAGTCGGACGAGGTAGATCGTGCCGAGCTCGCCGGACTCGACGAGTCGACGGGCCTCGCGGTATGCGGGGTCGAAGCGGCGCTGGAAGCCCATCTGGAAGGGGACCCCGCTTCGTTCGATTGCCTCCGTCAGGGCGATCGTGTCCTCGAGATCGGATGCGAGGGGCTTCTCGCAGAACGTCGGAAGGCCGCGCCCTATTGCCTCGCGGATCAGCTCCGCGTGGGCCGCGGTAGCGGCCGCAATCACGACTGCGTCGGCTCCGTCGAGGGCGGCCCCGATCGAGGCCGCCGGCTCGGCCCCGACATCGGCCGCAACTGCCGCGGCGCGGCCGGGCGTGGCATCGGCAATCGTCACGACGTCGACGCCGTCGGTCGCGCACAACAACCGCGCGTGGAGTGCCCCCATCGTGCCGGCTCCGATCAGCGCGACTCTCATCCTGTCGCGCCCGGTTCCCGGTTCCCCAGCCTGCGCAGCTCCGCGGCCAGCGCTCGGCGCCCGATCGCCGCGCTCTCCG
>JBBDZZ010000095.1:0-13778 GCA_040899885.1 Chloroflexota bacterium
GTCTCGAGGTCCTCGCGCCGGCCGAGCTGGATCGTGTTCGACAGCGGATCGATGCGCGAGACGTAGCGCGGCGCGCCGAGCGCGACCCCGAGGCCCTGCCGCTGCCCGACCGTGTAGGCTGCTGTACCCGCGTGCTCCCCCACCCTCTCGCCATCGACATCGAGCAGCGGTCCGGGCTCCCCCGTCCAACCGGCGCGCTCCCGGAGCGCCGCACGGTAGTCACCGCCGGGCACGAAGCAGATCTCCTGGCTCTCCGGCTTGTCGGCCGTGACGAGGGCCAGCGACGCCGCGATCTCTCGCACCTCCGGCTTCGTCAGCTCGCCGAGCGGGAACCGGGCGTGGGCGAGCTGATCCTGGCGAAGGCCGTACAGGAAGTACGTCTGGTCCTTCTCCGGATCGCGGGCTCGCAGGAGCCGCGCCTCCCCGTCCGGCCCGACGGACTGCCGGGCGTAGTGCCCCGTCGCGACGGACTCGCATTCGTACAGGTGGCGGGCCCGCCCGAGCAGTGCCCCGAACTTCACGTACGTGTTGCAGTCGATGCACGGGCTCGGCGTGCGGCCGTCGAGATACGCGTCGAGGAACGGCTGGAGGACCCCGGCGTCGAACTCGCGTTCGAGGTTCATGACGTAGAACGGGATCCCGAGCTGGCCCGCCACGCGACGCGCGTCGTCGGCGGCGTCGAGCGAGCAGCAGCTCTTCTTGAACTCGGAGTACGTGTCGGCGACATCGTGGAGACGCATCCAGACGCCCACCACGTCCTCGCCCTGCTCGTGGAGGAGCGCAGCGGCGACCGACGAATCGACCCCGCCGGACATTGCCACGAGAACCCGGCTCACGTGCCGACGCCCTGTCCGAGCGGGTCCGCCGCGACGGCGATCGACCCGGTCCGCATCGACGCTATGACCCGCGGAACGACCTCGCAGGCCGTGTCTACCTCGTCGTCGGTCGTCGTCCGCCCGAGGGACATTCGAAGCGCCCCGCGCGCTTCCTCCTCCGGGTAGCCCATCGCCGTCAGGACGTGCGAGACCTCGGTGGAGCCGGTGGTGCAGGCCGACCCGATCGAGCAGGCAATCCCCTCGAGGTCGAGCGACAGGGCGACCGCGGAGCCGTCGGTTTCCCGGGCGATGATCGACAGGATCCCCGGCAGGCGCTCATTCGGGTGGCCAGTCAGTTCCGTGCCCTCGACCGACAGCGCGGCGGACTTCAGCCGATCCCGCTGGCGGCGGAGCCGCCGGTTCGTCTCCGAGCGCTCCTGGCTCGCGAGGTCGAACGCCGCGGCGAGGCCGACCGCGCCCGCGACGTTCTCCGTGCCGGCCCGCCGGTGGCGCTCCTGGGTCCCGCCGTGCTGCTGGGCGAGGATGTGCGTGCCGTGCCGGATGTAGAGCGCCCCGACGCCTTTCGGACCCTCGAACTTGTGGGCCGCGATCGCGAGGAAGTCGGCGCCGAGCCGCTCGACGTCGAGCTCGACGTACGGTGCCGCCTGCACGGCATCGACATGGAACAGGACGCCCTTGTGCTCCTTCACCCGACGGCCGATCTCGGCGATCGGCTGAACTGTCCCGACCTCGTTGTTCGCGAGCATGACGCTCACGAGGATCGTCCGGTCCGTGATCGCCGCGTCGAGGTGGTCCGGATCGACCCGCCCGTAGCGGTCGACGGGCAGCTCGACGATCTCGAACCCGAACTTCTCGAGATAGCGAACCGTGTGCCCCACCGCGTGGTGCTCGACCGACGTCGTGACGATCCGGTTGCCGCGGGCCTTGCCCGCCCAGGCCGCGCCCTTGATCGCGAGGTTGTTGCCCTCGGTGCCGCCGGACGTGAAGACGATCTCGCGCGGCTCGGCGTTGAGGCGAGCCGCCACCCGCTCGTGGGCATCGTCGAGGGCGGCCCGCGCCGCCCGGCCGAAGGAGTGGGACGAGCTGGCGTTCCCGAACGACTCGGTCAGGAACGGGAGCATCGCCTCGAGCGCCTCGCGGCGCAGAGGCGTGGTCGCGGCGTGGTCGAGGTAGATCGCCATCGGGCCGCGATTGTACGTCGGCTGGCCCTCCGGACGGCCCATCCCGGCGTTGCCATCTCCGCGCGCTCGCTCACGGACGTTCAGTCCGCTCGCTCGCGTGCTCGCTGTCGCCTGGGCCTGAACCGCCCTGGCGGCCAGCCCTGACGCACACAGCGGGTCAGGCTGGGGTCGACTCCTCCACTACCACCCGCCTCCCCGAGCGCCGGCCGATCAGGGCGATAAGGATCCCGAGGACCAGACCAAGCGCGATCGCCGCCCACGGGGTGTACTCGCCGAGCAGCATGGCCGAGTAGATCACGAGCATGATCCCGGCCCCGACACCGATCAGGAGCCCGCCGGTCACGGCCGAGATCTTGTGGCCGCGCAAGCCCCGGACCTCGAGGAGCGTCCCGACGGCGATGAGGATCAGTCCCAGCCAGAACGGAACGGTTCCCGTCGGGTCACCGATGAGCTTGAACCAGCCGCTTCCGCCGCAGCTCCCACCCTCGCCGCTGTACCCGCCGGAGACCTTGAACAGGCCGGTGACGCGGAAGGGCGCGTTGGCGGACACGCCGACCGTGCCGCCACCGTCGACGTCCTCATCGTCGTTCGTGTCTCCTCCGCGCAGAGGTGTCGGGATGCCGAGGACGAAGACCTGGTAGCTGTAGTTCTTGATGACGTTGGTCGTCATGCCCGTGTAGTCGACGGTTCCGTCCCAATCGACGAGGAACGGATCGGACTGGGTCGCGTCGTTCGCGCCGGACTGGGCCGTGTCGAGCGGCGCCCCGCTCGCATCCTTCGACGTCAGGCTGAGCTGGCAGAGACTCAGCGGGAAGGCCGAGACCGGCGCCGTCGCCGCAAGGAGAAGGCTGGCGGTCAGCACGACCGCGGCCGCGAAGGACCGACGCATCGTGCACCTCGCGTGAGGTAGCGAGCGACCCGGGATGGGCTCTCGCCCACCGTACCGCACCCGTCGCCGCCGGGCAACGCAATTCCGCGCGGGCAACCGCCGGCCGGGACTAGTCGAATGCGCGGTGCAGGAACGACGCGAGCGGGCCACGGAGGACCGCCGCGCTCGGGCAGTACAGCCCGGTGCCGCAGCCGGTCGCGATGCCGGCCTCGGCGAGCGCGTTGATGTCCGCCTCGTGAACGCTCGAAGCGTCGTCGGTGAAGTAGTCCGTCGACGCCGGCGGCAGGGTCAGGGCATCGACGAGGTACGTGGCCAGCTCGCCACGGCTGGCGACGGCAGTTGGGCAATACGTCGTGGGGCCGCACCCTGTCGTGATGCCGGCCTCGGCGGTTCGGTTGATGTCGGCTTCGCGTGGGGATGTCTCGTCATCCGTGAAGTAGTCGTTCGCGGTGGCTGGCAGGCTGAACGCCCGGGCGAGCCAGGTTGCGAGCTCGGCCCGCGTCACCGGATCGTTCGGACAGAGGAGATCCACGCGGCACCCGCCCGTCAGGCCGGACTGAAACGCCCAGGCCGCGTCCGCCTCGATCGGCGTGCCGGTCCAGTCGTTGACACAGACCGAGCCGTATCCGAGGACGGTCAGGGCCGTGCCCGTCGCGTTGAAGCGAATCCGCGTGTACGAGCAGTTGTTCGTGTCCGACGTCTCGATGAACCGGTTCCTGGCATCGACCATCGCGCGGATGACATACACCCCGCCGGGGAGGCCGGTGACGTCGACCCACTGGAATGTCAGCGTCGACTGGTACTTGTCGCCCCAGCCAATGGAGATCCCCATCCGGCTCGTCAGACTCGATCTCCGGGCGCACATCGATTCGCGGTAGAACGGCGAGGACCGTGCGCCGGGGAGGGACCGACTGACGAGCGTGGTGTCGAAGAAGCAGTAGCCGATCTTCGAGCCGGTGGCGTGGCGCGACGACGACCACAGGTCGACGTCGACCATCCGTGCGACATGCCAGTGCCCGTGCCCGTCACCGCCGTACTTCATCGTCGCGGTCGTGTCGACACGCCGGGATCCGCCGCCGGTGGTGAAGATGACCTGGTCGATGTTCCAGGGCGATCGTGTCGATGGCCGATTCCCGCGGACCTCCAGGGGGCCCGGTCCGAGGTTGACCATCGTCGAGCTGAACCGGAGCAGGCGGCGCCCACCGGAGGTGACGATTCGGAGGTCGGTCAGCTTCGCCATCCGCAGGTCCGGTAGCCGGTCGGCGGCGGCAGCGGCCGGGGCCGGATCGGTGACGATCGCCGCAAGAGCGAGGATTAGGGCCAGCCCGGGGGCAAGGCGCGAGGTCCAACGGCGGCGGGTCATGTACGTCGTGTGGGACTCCCGAAACTCGCCTCGGGCGGCCCAATCTACGGCTCGCCCCGGCCGACCCTACGACATCATCGAACCGCTCGAGGGGGCCCTTCCGTCAGCCCGCCCCGCGACGAAGGTCCTCTTCTCGGCCCCGCTCGCGCCGCCGATCGTGCTGGGAGAGCTGCCGCTTCCGGAGCCGGATCGACTTTGGGGTCACCTCGACGAGCTCGTCGGCCGCGATGAACTCGATCGCCGATTCGAGCGTCAGCGGCCGCGGCGGCGTCAGGCGGAGAGCCTCGTCGTGGGCGTGAGTCCGGATGTTCGTGAGCTTCTTCTCCTTCGTCGGGTTGACGTCGAGGTCGCCCGACCGCGCGTTCTCGCCGACGATCATCCCCTCGTACACGTCCACGCCGGAGCCGACGAGCAGCTCGGAGCGCTCCTGGAGGTTGAACAGCGCGTACGCGTTCGACGTCCCGGACCGGTCGGCGACCAAGACGCCGTTCGTCCGGTGGGTCACGTCGCCCGCCCACGGTCCGTAGCCCTCGCCGATCTGGTGGAGGAGCGCCGTGCCGCGGGTGTCGGTCAGGAGCTGGCCGCGGTAGCCGATGAGCCCGCGGACCGGCAGCACGTACTCGAGCCGGGTCCGGCCGTCGGCGTCGGTCGACATCTGCTCGAGCCGGCCCTTCCGGCCGGCGAGCGCGGACTGGACCTCGCCGATGTAGTCCGGCGGGATGTCGATCGTCACCCGCTCGTACGGTTCGTGGACCTCGCCGCGAACGTCGCGGAGGATGACCTCCGGGCGCGACGCGGTCAGTTCGAAGCCCTCGCGCCGCATCTGTTCGATCAGGATCGCCAGCTGGAGCTCGCCCCGGCCGCGGACCTCGAACGTATCGCCGGACTCGGTCGGGTGGATCTCGATCGACACGTTGCCGAGGACCTCGCGGTCGAGGCGCGCCTTGATCTGGCGCGACGTCAGGTAGCGGCCCTCGCGTCCGGCGAGCGGCGAGGTGTTGACGCCGAACGTCATCCGGAGCGTGGGCGCGTCGACGTCGAGGCGAGGCAGCGGCCGGGGATCGGCCGGATCGGTGAGCGTGTCGCCGATCGTCACCTCCGGCAGTCCCGCGACCGACACGATGTCGCCCGGGCCGGCCGACTCGATGTCGATGCGCTCGATCCCGCGGGCCGTCTGGAGCGCGGTCACGATGCCGTTGAGCGTCACCGTCCGACCGGGCTCGACCGTGCCCGCGATGTCGTCGGCTTCGTCACGCACCACCGTGATCTTCTGACCCATCCGGATCTCACCGTTCGTGATTCGTCCGACGGCCATCCGCCCGACGTACTCGTTGGCCGACAGGTTCGTGACGAGCAGCTGGAGCGGGTGGCCCAGCTCGTGGGCCGGCGGCGGCGTGACCTCGATGAGCAGGTCGAGGAGCGGCCCGAGGCCGGTGCCCGGATCGTCGAGCGAACGCGTCGCGGTGCCCAGTTTCGCGTTCGTGTAGACAACGGGGAACTCGATCTGGTGCTCGTCCGCGCCGAGATCGATGAACAGCTCGTAGATCGCGTCGAGGACCTCGGCCGGTCGGGCGTCACCCCGGTCGATCTTGTTGATCGCGACGACCACGGGGAGCCGCCGGGCCATCGCCTTCTGCAGGACATACCGCGTCTGGGGCAGCGGTCCCTCAGCGGCGTCGACGAGGAGAAGCACGGAGTCGACCATGAGCAGGGACCGCTCGACCTCGCCACCGAAGTCGGCATGCCCGGGGGTGTCGACGATGTTCAGCCGAACGCCGCGGTAATCGACCGTCGTCTGCTTGGCGAGGATCGTGATCCCCTTCTCCCGCTCGAGGTCGCCCGAGTCCATGACCCGATCGACGACGGCCTGGTTCGACCGGAACGCCCCGGTCTGGCGGAGCATTGCGTCGACGAGCGTGGTCTTGCCGTGGTCGACGTGGGCGACGATCGCGACGTTCCGGAGGTCGGTCCGGACGGCGGGCGTGCGGGAGGGGGCGGCGTCGCTCATGGGCCGGCGGATTGTGCCACAGCCGGCTCGCTGGCCCGACCGGCCGGGCTAGACTCCCGGGGTGACCGTCGCAGCCGTCGTCCTCGCCGCGACCCCCGATTCGGCCCTCGCCGACGCCGACGGGATGCCCTCGGTCCGCCGGATTGCCGACTCCGCCTGGTCCGGTGGCGCGGTCCCGATCATTGTCGTCGCGCATGATCCGGACGGATCGGTGGCTTCTGCGCTCACGGGATCCGCGGTGACCCTCGCCGAGCCCGCACCGCTCGATCGCGGCCCCGCCGGTCAGATCGCCCGCGGGATCGAGGTCGCGATCGGCGAGATCCGCGAGACGGATGCCGCGCTCGTCTGGCCGGCCCGCTTCACGTGGGTTGGGCCGGAGACCGCGACTTCTTTGATCGAGGCGCACGGGACGACGCCCGGAGCTGTTCTCCGGCCGTCGTACGAGGGCGAGCCCGGCTGGCCGGTGCTCGTGCCGGTGGCGTTGCTGAAGGCATTGGGCGCGGTCGCGGCCGATCGGATGCCGGACGACGTCGTCGCGGACGTCGTCGCCGGCGGCGCCCGGGAGGTCCTCCTCGAGCTCGGTGATCCGGGCGTCCGGCACGATCGGACGGTGCCCCGCGCCACCCTCCCGCCATACATCGGACCCAGCGACCCGCCGGCCGGCCACGTCCACGAGTGGGAAGCGCCGATGGCCGACGCGTCGAACGACGTCGCGCTCGAGGGCCCGGCGCTCGCGCCGTACGGTCAGGCTGCAGCCGAGGACCCCGACCAGCCGGGCTGACCCAGAGGCACGCGTCCGTCAGGCGGTCGAGGCCGGCTCCGCAACGCGGCGCAGACGATCGAACGGGACCGTCGCGACCGCGATCCCGCCGACGACCAGGGCCACGCCAAGGAGCTGAGCGATGGACGGCGCCTCGGCGAGGAGCACCATCGCCAGCCCCATCGACATGACCGGCTGGGCGAGCAGGATGATCGACGTGAGGACCGCCGGCAGCCGGGGCAGCGATACCGAGATCAGCAGGTACCCGAGCGATTGCGACGTGAGCCCGTAGATCGCCAGCCAGCCGTGGGCAGGCCAGGACGGCACGACGTCGAGGTCACCGAGGGGCACGCCAATGAGGGCCGCGACGACGACGGTCGACAGCGTCGAGATCGCGACCGGCCCGGCCGGCCGGCGCTGGTCCCGGCCACCGTGGCGGATGATCAACAGGTAACCGGCGTAGCAGATCCCGGTGAGGATGCCCAAGAGCACCCCGAGCGGCGGATTATCCCCGTACGCATCGCTGCCGATGACGCCGGAGATGAGGACGACCCCGACGAGCACGACCGGCAGCGCGAAGAGGACGGCGCGCGAAGGGCGCTCCCCGAACAGCAGCCACGCGACGATGCCGACGACGAGCACCTGGAGATTCCCGAGGACCGTCGAGAGGCCTGCCCCGACCGCCTCAATCGCGTGGTGCCAGAACGTCAGGTCGCCGGCGAAGAACACGCCGGCGATCGCCGCAATTCGAACAGTCGACCACGGCATCCCACCGTAGCGACGATGTTCGATCCAGGCCACCGCCGCCAGCAGGGGCAGACCGTACAGGCAGCGGAACACGGTCGCGGTCGAGGGCGACACGTCTGCGTACCGGTAGAAGATGCCGGAGAACGCGATGCACGTCGCCCCGAGCAGGGCAGCGAGCCGCGGTCGCTCGGAGAGGAGCCGAATCACGCCTCGGCCGGCACCAGCGTCGTTGGCCGCTCGGCATTGCTCGGCGCCTTCGAGCGTGGCCCGCGGAGGAACGGCAGAGTGACCGTGATCCGATCGGTGAGCAGAAGGATGATGCCCATCGCGACGAGGACGGCCGGCAGCTCCAGGTCACGGTGGCCGACGAGTCCCACGCCCCAGCCGATGAGGATCCAGTGGATGCAGTACATCGCGGTGACGCGGCCGCTCCAGCCGTAGAGCCGCTCGAAGACCGGGTTCGGTCGCACTCGTGACACGACGACGTCGGCAAGCGCCAGCCAGCCGAGGACGAGGCCGAGGATCGCGAGCAGCACACCGGGCCGTTGTCGCCAGTAGTCCTCGACGCCGATCGACGGGTCGACGACGGCGATGATCGCGACGCCCGCAAGCAGAACGGCCAGCCCGACGAGCCCCATCTGGCGGACGAACCAACGACGATCGGGCTGCTCGACGAGCGTCCGGCCATAGGCGAACCCGACGAGCGGATAGACGATCCACGGGAACAGCGGGAAGAAGACGTTCCAGTCGGTTCCCCACAGGAGGGCGAGCCCGAGGTCGACCGGCGGCAGACCCGTGGTCGTCCCCCACAGGAATGGCGAGACGAACCCGACGACCACGGCGAGTCCGATGAGCCCGGCGCGCAACGCGCGCCCACCGGACACGGCAAAGATCGCCGTCACCGCCGCGATGACGAGCAGTGCCAGCCCCGCCATCTGGTGGATGTCGACGAGGGTCATCAGGGTGGCCGGCGTGTACGGCGCGATGTCGGCCTCGGTGACGAAGCCGGTCGCCAGCCCGAGCGTTGCGGGCAGCACGCCCCGCAGCACGTTCAACGCGTACGCGAGGAACAGCAGCCACAAGCCACGACGGGCAATACCGGACGCCGACGCGCGCCGTGAGAACGCGAGCGACGCACCCATGAGGAACATGAACACGGGTGCGGCAGTCGGGCCGCCGAGGAAGATCACGACCTGGCCGAGCGGCGAGGCCCACGACGCAGCGTTCCCGTAGTGGCCGAGCACGTGGATCATCACCATGAACACGATCGCCAGGCCACGGGCGAGGTCGAACGCGCGGATCCGCGTGTCGGGAGCAGTGCTCGGTTCGGTCACGTCCCGCGGTCGGGGCCGGGGCGTCCCGGTACGCCGACGAACTTCAGGCCAAGCTCGGCCAGCTGGGCCGGGTCGGCAGGTGACGGCGCACCGAGCATGAGATCGCTGCCGGTGCCGGTCTTCGGGAAAGCCATGACTTCGCGGATATTGCGCTGGTCGGTCAGGAGCGCCGTCCAGCGATCGATCCCCAGGGCGATCCCCCCGTGCGGCGGCGGGCCGTAGTCGAACGCCTCGAGCAGCGTCCCGAACTTGTCGCGCATCTGCTCGTCGCTGAGGCCCATGAGCGCGAACGAGCGCGCGAGGAGGTCGCGCCGGTGGATCCGGATCGACCCACCACCCAGCTCCCAGCCGTTCAGCGCCACGTCGTGCTGGAGGGCCCGAGCCCGCCCGGCCGGATCGCCCGGTGAGGGCTTCGACGGGTCCCCAGAGGCGGTGACGAGCAGCTCCTCGTCCTCGGCGTCCACGCCGCTGAACGGGTTGTGGGTCGCGTCCCAGCGGTTGTTTTCCGCGTCCCACTGGTACATCGGGAAGTGATGGACCCAGACGTACGAGAGCTCGCGCGGGGCGGTCACCAGGCCCAGTCGCTCCGCCAGCTCGACGCGCAGCTCCCCGAGCACCTCCTGGGCGAGGACGTCGCGGTCGGCGACGGCAACGACGAGATCGCCGGGGTTCGCGCCGGCAGCCTCGACGAGCCGCTTGGCCCGCTCCTCGCCGAGGAACTTCTCGATCGGCGAGCGGACAGTTCCATCGGCCTCGAGGGCGAGGTGGACGAGTCCCTTGGCCCCGGCCTTCTTCGCCCGTTCCACGAGCGCGTCAGTCTCGGACCGCGATGCACCGCCCATCCCCGGGACCGCGAGACCGAACACGCGACCGCCACTCGCCACCGTCTCGTCGAAGACGCGGAAGCCGCTGCCGGCCGCGACCTCGCCGAGGTCCCGCAGCTCCATCCCGTAGCGAACATCCGGCTTGTCCGAGCCGAACCGGTCGAGCGCCTCGCGGTACGTGAAGCGCGGGAACGGGCTCTGACGGATCGGTCGGTCCGGGACGACCGCCCGGCTGACCTCGACGATCATCGTCTCGACGAAGCTCATCACGTCGTCCTGCGAGACGAAGCTCATCTCGAGGTCGAGCTGGGTGAACTCCGGACCGCGGTCCGCCCGGGAGTCCTCGTCGCGCATGCAGTGGGCGATCTGGAAATAGCGTTCGAGGCCCGCGACCATCAGCAGCTGCTTGAGCTGTTGCGGGCTCTGCGGGAGGGCGTACACCGAGCCGGGCTGCTGGCGCGACGGAACGATGAAGTCACGCGCCCCCTCCGGCGTCGACTTGATGAGCAACGGCGTCTCGACCTCGACGAAGCCGTGGGCGTGATGGACGTCGGAGATGGCGCGCAACAGGCGCGAGCGCAGCGTGAGCCGGTCGCGCATCGGCTCACGACGGAGGTCGAGGTACCGGTATTTGAGCCGCAGGCTCTCGTCGATCTGGGCGTCGGGGTCGTTGATCGGAAAGGGCGGTGTCTTCGACTCGGACAGGACGGTCAGGCCGCTCGCCCGCAGCTCGATCTCACCGGTCGGAAGCTTCGGGTTCTCGGTGCCCGGCAGGCGGCGAGCAACCTCGCCCTCGACGCTGACGGCGAACTCCGTCCGGAGGCGGCTTGCCGCCGCGTGCACCTCCGGCCGCTCCGCCCGGTCGACAACGACCTGGGTGATCCCCTCGCGGTCGCGGATGTCGAGGAAGATCAGCTGGCCGAGGTCGCGCCGGCGATGGACCCAGCCTGCCAGGCGGACCGTCGCGCCCGAGTCCGACGCGCGGAGCTGGCCCGCGGAGTGCGTGCGGTAGGACGTGGCAAGGCCTGGGGCTTGCGGGGGCATGGCCGGGGCATCGTACCGTGTCGCTGTGGCCCGCGGCCGCTCCCTAGCCGTGCCGGTGGGAGCCGCCGGCGCGGGCCAGCTCGCGGGCGAGGTCCGCGGTCCCGATGACCCGCTGCGTGCCCGCCTGGAGGTCGCGGAGCTGGACCTGCCCGTCGGCGAGCTCGTCGCCGATGATCACCGCGAAGTGGGCGCCTTCCTTCGCCGCGGCCTCGAGCTGGCGCCCGAGCTTGCGCTGGGCGAGGTCCGCTCGAGCTGCCAGGCCCGCGGCCCGGAGCTCGGTGGCGATTCGCAAGCGATCCACGGTCGCGGCCGGGTCCGCCCCGACGACGACGGCCAGCGGTGCCGGCTCGGCGGGCGGCGGCGCGCCCGCCGCCCCGAGCGCGTGGACGACCCGGTCGATCCCGAGCCCGAACCCGATCCCCGGCGTCGGCCGGCCGCCGAGCAGCTCGACGAGGCCGTCGTACCGGCCGCCTCCACCGATCGCCGATTGCTGGCCGCCGGCTCCGGCCGGGTACACCTCGAACGCCGTCCGCGTGTAGTAGTCGAGCCCGCGGACGAGCCGCGGCTGGAGCCGATACGCGACGCCGAGCGCGTCGAGGTGCGCGCGGACGGCCGTGAAGTGCTCCGCGCACGCCGCGCATAGGTGGTCCGTGATGAGCGGCGCCCCTTCACTCAGCTCGGCCATCACCGGCTCCTTCGAATCGAGCAGGCGGAGCGGGTTGCGCTCGAGACGCGCGCGCTCGAGCGGCGGCAGGCGATCGGCGTGCTTCTGGTAGTAGGCCCGGAGTTTCTCGACGTCCGCGGGCCGGCACGCGGCGTCGCCGATCGAGTTGAGCAGGATCTCGATCGACGCGAGCCCGGCCTCCCGGTAGAAGCGGTCCGCCAGCTCGATGATCTCGGCGTCGACCGCCGGGCCCGGGTCGCCGATCGCCTCGACGTCGAACTGCCAGAACTGCCGGTACCGGCCGGCCTGGGGTCGGTCGTACCGGAACATCGGCCCGGTGAGGGTCAGCTTCACCGGCTGGGGCAGCGTCTGCATCCCGTGCTGGACGTAGGCGCGGACGATCCCCGCGGTCGGCTCCGGGCGGAGCGCCCATGTTTCGCCGTCCTCGGTCCGGGGCGCGATCCGGAACAGCTCCTTCTCGACGACGTCGGTCGTCTCCCCCACCCCGCGCTCGAAGACTGCGGCCTGCTCGAAGAGCGGCGTCTCGATCGGGTGGTAGCCATATCGCGCGGCGAGATCCGCACCGATCCGCTCGAGCCGGAGGAACGCGGCCCGTTCGGCCGGCAGCAGGTCGCGGGTGCCACGCGGCGCGCGCAGGTCAGGCATCGGGCCGAAGTCTAGCCGCCGCTGATGTGGTCCATCCACCTGAGCGGCGGCCGAGCGCCTATCCCAGGTCGCGTTGGACCGAGATGACGTCCTTGAGCTGCTCGATCCGGCTCATGACGCGCGCCAGCTGCGCGACCGACGAAACCTGGAGCGTGGCCGCAACGACAGCCGTGTGATCCGGGTTCACGCTCACCGCAGCCGCGACAATGTTGACCTTGTTCTCCGCCATGACCTGGGTGATGTCGTTGAGCAGGCCCGTCCGGTCATACGCCTCGACCCGGATCGCGATCGGGTAGGTCTGTTCCGGCTCGGCCTCCCACTCGACTTCGATGAGCCGGGAGACCTCGCGCTCGTTGAGCACCGTCGAGCAGCTCTGGAGATGGACCGTCACGCCTTTGCCCCGGGTGATGAAGCCGACGATCGGGTCGCCGGGGATCGGGTGGCAGCACTTGGTGAACCGGACGAGGAGGTCACCGACGCCCTTGACCCGGACACCGCCCGTCCGCTGGATCTGGGTCTGCGGTGCGACCGTCGGCAGGGCCGTCTGCCCGTCGTCGACGACGCCGAGGCGCATGACGACCTGCTGGGCGGAGATCGCGCCGTAGCCGACGGCCGCGAGGAAGTCGTCGGTCGCATCGAAGTTGTACTGCTTCGCGACCTCCGCGATCCGCTCCGCCCCGACGACCGACATCGAGGTCCGGGCGAGGCGCCGCAGCTCCCGCTCGAGTGACTCGCGTCCGTGGACGACGTTCTCGTCGCGGTCCTTGCGCTTGAACCACTGGCGGATCTTTTCCCGCGCGTGCGATGTCCGGACAGTGTTCATCCAGTCGCGCGACGGGCCGTGCTCGCCCTTCGTCGTGACGATCTCGACGATGTCGCCGTTCTTCAGGCGGTAGTCGAGCGGGACGAGCCGGTTGTTGATCTTCGCCCCGATCGTGCGGTGGCCGACGTCGGTGTGGATCCGGTACGCGAAGTCGAGCGGCGTCGCGCCGGCCGGCAGGTCCTTGATGTCGCCCTTGGGGGTGAACACAAACACCTGGTCCTGGAAGATGTCGAGCTTGATCCCCTCGACGAACTCGGTCGCGTCGGACACGTCGCGCTGCCAGTCCATGAGGTTGCGCAGCCAGGCGAGCTTCGCGTCGTACGCGCGGTCGCTCTTCGTGCCCTCCTTGTACCGCCAGTGAGCGGCGATCCCGACCTCCGACACCTGGTGCATCTGGCTGGTCCGAATCTGGATCTCGAGCGGCTTGCCGTCGAGGGCAATGACCGCGGTGTGGAGCGACTGGTAGAGGTTGTTCTTCGGGACCGCGATGTAGTCATCGAACTGGCCCGGGATCGGGCGCCAGAGGGCGTGGACGATCCCGAGCGCCGCGTAACAGTCGCGAACCTCGTCGACGAGGATCCGGATCGCGTAGACGTCGTAGATCTCGCCGAACTCGGCGCTCTTGCGCTGCATCTTCTT
>JBBDZZ010000096.1:0-4900 GCA_040899885.1 Chloroflexota bacterium
CACCGTCGCGGCCGGCGCGGTGGGCCTTGCCCAGGCGTGCCTCGACGCATCAGTGAAGTACGCGCACGAGCGAAAGACCTTCGGCGAGGAGATAGGAGGCCACCAGCTGGTGAAGCAGATGATCGCGAAGATGGCGGCGGGGACCGAGATGGGCCGCCTGCTCGTGTGGCGCGCCGGCTGGCTGAAGAACCAGGGCCTGCGCAATACGCGCGAGACCTCGCTCGCCAAGTGGCACGCGACCGAGCACGCGGTACAGAGCGCGCTCGACGCGATCCAGGTCCACGGGGCGAACGGCTACTCGAACGAGTTCCCGGTCGAGCGCTACCTGCGGAACTCTAAGGCGGCCGTGATCTACGAGGGCACGAGCCAGCTCCACACGCTGATCCAGGCCGACTACGCGCTCGGCTACCGCGAGGACCGGCCGCTCCGCTGCGAGCCGTGGCCTGCCGATGGGTTCGAGCGGCGCGAGCCGGCGGCAACCACCTGACCGTCGCTTCAGCCGTCCGGGGCGGGCATCGGACGGGCGGAGGCGGGCGGTTGGGCCGATAGGCCATCGGTTTCCGCGCCGACGGTGGGTCGGCGCACCCGGCCGCGGGCCGTGATGATCAGCGCGACCGCGAAGATGATGACCCCACCGGCGACGAGCTTCGTCGGAGTCAGCGTCTCGCCGAGGACGACGGCCCCGAGAATGACCGCCACGACCGGATTGACATATGCGTACGTCGCGATCAGCGGGAGGGGGGCGACGCGGAGCAGCCAGACGTACGTGCTGAACGCGAGCAGGCTGCCAATGACCGTCAGGTAGACGAGAGCGACGATCGAGCTCGTCGAGATCAGCTCGACCCGGAGCCGGCCGGGCTCGCCGGTGACGATCGCCGCAACCGCAAGGACGGCCGCTCCGCACAGCATCTGCATTGCGGTGGCGACGAGCGGCCGGCTCGATTGGGGCACCCGGTGGGCCGCGTAGAGCGATCCCGCGGACCAGCAGATCGGCGAGATGAGCAACGCGACCACCCCGGCCGGATCGAGCGGGTCGCCGGGATCAGGCCCGCCCACGAGGATCGCGACGCCGACGAGGCCGACGGTGATGCCGGCGACCGCGAGCCTGGGCAGCCGCTCGCCGAGAAACACGCGACCGAGCACCGCGACCCAGACGGGCATCATCGCAATCAGCAGCGCGGCGATGCCCGAGGGCACCGTCTGCTCGCCCCACGCAACGGCGCCCATGCCACCGCCGAGAAGAAGAGCGCCGACGATGAACATGTCGCGCCACTCCCGGCGGGTCGCCCAGGCGAACGCGGTGCCCTCGCGGAGGATCGACCAGGCGAACAGGGCGACGCCGGCGACGAGGAACCGGGTGGACGCCATGAGGAACGGTGGGATCGTCTCGACGGCGATCCGGATGCCGAGGTACGTCGACCCCCACACGACATAGAGGACGAGCAGCCCGACCCACAACAGAGCGCGGGACGCGCGCGCTTGCGATCCTGTTGGCATAGCCCGATGGTCCAAGCAGCGAGTGTAGTAGGTCGCCGATGCGGACGTCAGGCAGCGCGGGCGGCGGAATCCGGGCGGCATTCCCGGCACGCCCGGTAGCCGGCCGTCTCGGACGCCGCGGCGGACCGGAACGGCACGCGGTGTCGGTCGCTGATCCGGCGGGCGTTGTGGCAGCTCGGCAGGCAATAGATCCGGGTCGTGTCCGAGCCGACGTAGCGGATCCCGGCCCGGGCGAGCTCCTCGAGCTCGTCGGCGTCGAGACCCTCCGTCGCGAGGATCGCGCGCTTCTTTCCCGGCCCGCCGAGCGAATACTGGCCGAGCAGCCCGTCGCTCCGGACGACCCGGTGGCAGGGGACGACGAGGGGCACGGGGTTGTGGGCGAGCGCCGTCCCGACCGCCCGGACCGCGCGCGGGCGGCCGATCTCGGCGGCGATCCAGCCGTAGGGACGGACCTCTCCACGAGGGATCTCGAGCGCCTTCGACCAGACCGCTCGCTCGAAGTCGGTTCGCCCCCGGAGATCGAGGTCGATGGCCGCGCGGCGGTCACCAGCCAGGCGACGGGCGAGGGCCCGCTCGAGGCGGGGAGCGAGCGCTGCAGCCCGGCGGATCGGCCTGCCGAAGGCGCGCCCGAAGCGCTGCTCGAACTGGCGCGCGTCTCCCGCGGCATCTACCGCCGACACGCCGCGCCCGTTCCAGGCCACGAACACGGGGCCGATCGGCGAGTCCATCGTGGTGTATTCGTCGGCCAGGCCGACCGTCACGAGCGTCGCCGATGCGAGCGTCGCCGGCGCGCGGACCGCGAGGCTCGCAAGAGCGGACTCGATATCGGAGAGTGCGATGGCGTTCGGTCGGGCGGTCATGCGGTCATCTCCTGCCGGTCGAGGTCGGGGCTGTGTCGGTGGGCGTCGCGGAGGAGCGCAAGACCGCGATGAACCTGCGCCTTGAGCGTCCCCTCGGGCCGGCCGAGCACGCTCGACATTTCCTCGTACGAGAGGCCGTCGACGTGGCGCAGGACGATCGGTGCGCGATAGAGCGCGGGCAATGAAGCGAGCAGCGCTGCCCAGTGGTGCGCCGAATCGCGACGGACCGTGGCCTCGAGCGGTCCGCCGGTGGGGTCGGCCAGTGACGTCGCGACGGCTCCCGGACCGCCATCGTCGAGTTGGCGGCGCGCCGGCGCCTCGAGGGAGACGAGCTGGAGCGTCCGACGGCGGGCGCGATTGCGACACACGTTGATCGCGATCGTCGCCAGCCAGGGCCGCAGTCGGAGCTCCCGGATGCGCATCGGCTCGTACGATGCGAGGGCCCGGTACGCGCGGACGAACGCGTCCTGCGCGACCTCTTCCGCATCGCGTGGATCGCCGAGCAGGCGCAGTGCGATCGTGTACAGGCGGTCCTGGTGAGAGAGCACGAGCCGCTCGAAGTTGCCGTCGAGATCGGTCGCGAGATCGGCGAGCAGCGGTCCGTCCATCACTCCACCAAACCCTCGCCGCCGGGATTCGGTTGCATCGATCGAACGGTGCGCCGTCGTCGTCGCGAAGGCAAGCACGAGGGAAGCGCGTGCGACAATCGGGCGAGGATGCGCCCCCACGATCGGTTCGACGAGCTGATCTCAAGCCTCGGCGGTTTCCACCGGACGTGGCTGGTCTACCTCGGCCTGGAGCTGGGGCTGTTCCGCCACTTGCGCGACGCGGGCGGTACCGGCCTCGACGTCGCTGAGCTGGCGGAGCAGGCGGATTGCAGCGCAGAGGCGGTCGAGGTTTGGGCGTGGGCGGCCGACGCGCACGAGCTGGCCGACTTCGAGGGCGGCCGGCTGACGGTCGAGGACGACGTGGCCGCGGTACTGCTGGACGACACACGGCCCGAGTTCCTCGGCGGCCAGTTCATCCACGCCGTCGTCGCCAGTCTCGACTGGGACCAGATGATCACGTTCTTCAAGACCGGCCGGCCGTTCCGCAAGCGGCCCGATCGCTACCGTGAGGCGATCGAGCGGCTGACCGTTCAGGACGTCGCGGTCTTCTTCCAGGAAGCGCTCGCGGCGCTGCCAGAGCTCGTCGCCGATCTGGCCCGCGGTGGTCGCGTCCTCGACGTCCACAGCGGTGGCGGCCGGTGGCTGATCGCAATTGCTCGCCGCTTCGCGAACGTCGAGCCGATCGGCGTGGAGTTCGAGGCCGATTCGGTCGCTCGCGCGCGGCGCAACGTCGAAGAGGCCGGGCTGTCGGATCGGATCCGGATCGAGCACGGTGATGTCACGGCCCCGGGTCACGAGGGCGAGTTCCGGCTCGCCTATTTCCAGTACGCGCTCCACTCATTGCCCGATCCGCCTGCGGCGCTCAGGGCCGCCTGGGCCGCGCTCGAATCCGGCGGCTGGCTGCTCGTGCTCGACTGGCCTCTGCCGTCGACCGTCGACGAGTTCCGAACCCGCCACGGTGAGCTCATCGCGGGCGTCCAGCTCGACGAGGTCTTCCAGGGGACGCGGCTCCAGACCCGCGAAACATTCCTCGGCTGGTTCGCCGCGGCGGGCCTGCCCGACGCGCAGGTCATCGATCTGCCGTCCGGGGCGTCCCTGTTCTTCGCTCGCAAACCGGCCTGACCCGCGGATGCCGCTGCCGGTCGGCGTCGACGCCGACACGCTTCGCTTCCTCGAGCGTCACGAGGCACGCGTTCACGCCCATCCCGGGCGTGAAGTCCGCGACCTGGGCGACTCGATCATGGTCCACGACCCGCTCGACCGCGAGCCGTTCTGGAATCGCGTCAACGCGATTCGCTGGCCCTCGGACACGGCCGCGTTCGACCATCGGCTGGACGAGATCATCACGCTGTTCGCGACGCTCGATCGGCTGCCCCACATCTGGCCGCGGCCCGCGTTCAACGAGCCGGCCGACATCGTGGAGCGGCTGATCGCCTCCGGCTTCGAGGACGTCGGCGGAGGCCACCTCATGTTGCTCGTCGATCCGTCGATGGTCACGAGGCTTTCCAGGGAGCCGATGCCCCGGTCGCTCTCGGTGGAGCGACTCCACCTCCTCGGCCCAGCCGCGCGCGTCGCGGCCGCGGGTGCCGTGTCGCTCGTGCTCGCAGAGTCATTCGCGGTCCCTGAGCGACGCGATTCGATCGAGCTGGAGACTGTGTCGATGCTCGACACACCGGGCCTTCACGCGTGCCTCATCCGGATCGACGGCGAGCCGGCAGCCGCTGCCAAGCGCTCGACGTTCGATGGAGCGAGCTACCTGTCGTCGATCGGAACACGGCCGGCGTTCCGTGGCCGCGGTCTCGGCCGCCTGGTCACCGCGATCGTGGCCGCGGACGCGGTCGCCGCGGGCTCTGAGTGGACGTACCTCGGCGTCTTCGCCGAGAACGCGACAGCGATCCAGCTGTACGAGGGGCTTGGCTTCACGTCGCTCGGCGG
>JBBDZZ010000096.1:5000-13346 GCA_040899885.1 Chloroflexota bacterium
CGGCCCGTTCGGTCGGCAGCGGCTGGTCGCGGGCGGGTCGCCGTGGGGCGCTCACCTGTGCGTCGCACAGTCGACGGGAGCCGCTACCATCGAGTCATGATCGAGCAAGCGAACGTCGTCCTTCGGCCCGCGGCGCCGGCCGACGCGGAGCGGATCGCCGCGCTGTTCACCGACGAGGGCTACCCGGCCGGACCGAGTGACATCGTCGCGCGCCTCGAGCGGTTCGCCTCCGCCTTCTCGCGAGTCGTCGTCGCGGAATCGGGCGGCGAGCTGCTCGGGTTCATCGCGTTCCACGCATTGCCACGGTTCGAGCACGACGATCGGATCGTCCGCGTGCTCGCTCTCGTAGTCGATGCGGGCGTGCGTGAGCGCGGCGTGGGACACCTCCTCATGACTGAAGCGGAGCGTGCGTCGCGCGAGCTTGGCGCGGCGTTCATCGAGGTGACTGCCGGCCACCACCGACCCGACGCGCGTCACCTGTACGAGGCCCTCGGCTACGACGGGAACGTCACCGCGTACCTCCGAAAGAAGCTCTGACAGGCAACGTGTCCGCGCGGTCCGCCGCCGGCTTTCCGCATCTCACGCTGCGAGAGGCTGGTAGCCCGCTCCTCGACCTGCCGTGGGAGCTGCCGCTCGCCGACTGGTCGGGTGACGAGCTTCATTTCAAGGAGATGCCGGTGGGGCCGTCGCGCCATCTCGTCCGGTTTCTCGTCACGGACGGCACGAAGCACGCGCTCAAGGAGCTGCCGCTGAGCGCCGGGCGGCGCGAGTTCGGGGTCCTCCGCCATCTCGAGACCCTCGGCCTGCCGGCGGTCCGGGCGGTCGGCCTGTCGGAGGCGCCGGAACGCGACACCGCGATCCTTATCACGCAGTACCTCGCCCACTCGCTCCAGTACCGCCGGCTGATGATGCGACTGCCGGCGGGCCGGGGTCCGTATCGGGGCCGCCTCCTCGACGCGATGGCCTGGCTCCTCGTTGACATCCACCGGGCCGGCGTCTTCTGGGGCGACTGCTCGCTCGCCAACACGCTCTTTCGGCGGGACGGCGACCGAATCCAGGCGTTCCTCGTCGACGCCGAGACGAGCGAGGTCCATGGGGCGCTCTCGGACGGCCAGCGCGGCTACGACCTCGACATCCTCGTCGAGAACGTCGCGTTCGGCCTCGCGGATCTCGCGGCGTTCCAGGGCCGCGAGGACGATCTGGACGAGGCAATCCCCGCGGCCGAGGGTGTCCGGACCCGGTACGAGGCGCTGTGGGACGAGCTCCGCCAGGAGCCCGCACTCCGGCCAGGCGACCGGCAAGCCGTCCGGGCCCGCGTCCGGAGACTCAACGACCTGGGCTTCGCGGTCGACGAGATCAACCTCGAGCCGACAGCGGGCGGGGGCGAGATGCGCCTCCGGATGGCCGTCTCGAACAGGCGACGGTTCAATGCCCGCGAGCTGCAGCGGCTGACGGGCCTCTCCGCGCTCGAAGGGCAGGCCCGAATGCTGCTCAACGACATGCGCGAGTACCGGGTTTGGCTCGAGTACTTCGACAAGCGGGCGGTGTCGGAGCGCGAGGGCGCCGAGCGCTGGATGGCCGGGGTCCTCGAGCCGACCCTGCGCCGGCTCGAGCCGGCGATCGGGCCGGGCCGCGATCCTCTCCAGGCGTACTGCGACGTCCTCGAGCACAAGTGGATCCTGTCCGAGTCGGCTCAGCGCGATGTGGGGCTCGACGCGGCGATCGAGGCGTACATCGCGTTCGGCGCCCCGGCGCCGGAGGACAGCACCGTGATAAACGAGGGGCTCACGGATCTGCCGATCAGCCCATGATCCCGTGACATGACCGCCAACTCCGCCACGGATCCCGTCATCGTCGTCCGCGATCTCCGGAAGACGTACGGACAGACGCGGGCCGTCGACGGCGTCGGCTTCGAGGTGCGCGCCGGCGAGATCTTCGGCCTGCTGGGTCCGAATGGCGCCGGCAAGACGACGACGGTCGAGATCCTCGAGGGTCTGCGCAAGCCCGATTCCGGCGAGGTGCGGGTCCTCGGCATCGACGTGGCGCGTCATCCGGACGCCCTCAAGGAACGGATCGGGGTCGCGCTCCAGACCGCGGCGCTCTACCCGAAGCTGACGGTCGTCGAGGTCCTCGACCTCTTCCGGAGCTTCTACCCGCGCAGCCGTTCGTCCGCGGAACTCATCGATCTGCTCGAACTTGGAGAGAAGCGCTCGACCCAGACCAAAGCGCTCTCCGGTGGTCAGCGCCAGCGGCTCGCGGTCGCACTGGCGCTGGTCAACGATCCGGAGGTGATCTTCCTCGACGAGCCGACAACAGGGCTCGATCCGGCGGCTCGGCGCTCGCTGTGGGCAATCGTCGAGTCGCTCCGTTCGCGGGGCCGAACGATCCTGCTGACGACCCACTACATGGAGGAGGCGGAGGTTCTGTGCGACCGGCTGGCGATCATGGATCACGGCCGGATCCTCGAGGCCGGGACCGTCCACGACCTCGTCTCGCGCCGGTTCAAGGAGCGGTCCGTCCGGTTCGAAGCGATCGACGGTCTCGACGACTCGAGACTCGCCGCCTTTCCAGGCGTGTCGTCGATCAAGCACGAGGACGGCGAAGCGATCCTCTACACGCGGGATGTGCCGGCCACGATCGGCGCGCTGCTCGCGGCGTCCGACGGGCTCGGCGTCGAGGCCCGCAACCTCGCGGTCCGCGCCCCCACGCTGGAGGACGTCTTCCTCGACCTCACCGGCCGGGCGCTCCGAGACTGAAGGGACCCACCGATGCGGGCGCTCGTCCAGCTCACCATTGCGAACATCAAGAGCTTCCTGCGCGACCGGGCGGCGCTGTTCTGGACGGTTGCGTTCCCGCTGGTCTTCATCCTGCTGTTCGGGTCGATCTTCTCCGGTGGCGACGACCCGCCTCGCCTCTACGGCTGGGTGGACCACGACCGATCGCCGCAATCCGCCCAGCTCCGGTCGGCGTTCGACGCCACCGCGAACGTCGACCTGGCCGATGCCTCGGAGCCGGACGCCCTCGAACAGATGCGAAAGGGCGACCTCCGGGCGGTGATCGTCGTCCCGTCCGGTTACGGCGCCGCGATCGACTCCCTGGCCGGCGCGCCCGGTGAGCCGACCACCGTCGTCGTGTACTCCGACCCGACGCAGGCGAGCGTCACTGCGGACACGATGCAGGTCGTGACTGCGGTCCTCGACGGCGTGAGCCTTGCGCTCAGCGGTCGCGGTCCGGCCGTCGTGCCCGAGCCGCGCGCGATCCAGACCCAGGATCTCGGGTTCGTCAGCTATATCGTGCCGAGCATCCTCGGGATGGCGCTCATGCAGCTCGGGGTGTTCAGCGCGATCCCGCTCGTCGCCGACCGCGAGAAGCTCATCCTCAAGCGGCTGAGCGCGACCCCGCTCCGGCGCTGGCAGCTGGTCGGGAGCAACGTGATCATGCGATTGCTGATCGCGATCGTTCAGACGGTGGTCATCGTGGGGGTCGGCGCGTTTGCGTTCGGGGTGCAGATCGCGGGCAATCTCGTTCTCGTCGGGGCGCTCGTCGTCCTCGGCTCGCTCGCGTTCATCGCGCTCGGCTACGTCATCGCGTCGTTCGCGAAGACCGAGGACGCGGCAAACGGGATGACGAGCGTCGTCCAGTTCCCGCTGATGTTCCTCTCTGGCACGTTCTTCCCGATCGAGGCGATGCCCGACTTCCTCCGCTCCATTGCCTTGCTGCTGCCGCTCACCTATCTGTCCGATGGGCTGCGCCAGACGATGGTCGGTGGCGCGGCCTTCATGCCGCTCTGGCTGTGCTTTGCCGTCCTGGCCGGCTTCCTCGTTATCTGCTTCGCGATCAGCGCCCGGTTCTTCCGCTGGCAGTAGCGGCGCGCGCTACCAGCGCTCGTCGTGGACGATCTCGTCCAGGGACTTGCGTCCGCCGGCGCGGGGCGGTGCGGTGAGCGCAGCCACGTCGGCGGGATAGCCGAACGACAGCAGGTACTCGCAGTGCCGGTCGGCCGGGTAACCGAGCAAGCGGCGGGCGAGATCGTGCTCGTAGACCGTCGCCGGCACGCTGCCGATGCCCATCTCCCAGGCGACCAGCATCATGTTTTCGGCCGCCTGGCCGAGATCGAACATCACCGACAGCGGAGCATCGGCGGCGGCGGGATCCGGGGTCACCAGGGCGACGGCGGCGGCAGCCCGGGCGATGTGGCCGGCCCACGGCCCGACGCCTGCGAGCTCTGCGAGGTGGGCCCGGTCGCGGCAGACGATGAACTCCCAGCGCTGAAGGTTCTTCGAGCTGCCCGCGCGCCGGCCAGCGTCGAGGATCCGGCCCAGGCGGTCCTCCTCGATCAGCCGGTCCGCGAACTCGCGGATCGCCCGCTTCGTGGAGACAGCCGTCCAGACGTCCACGCTAGCGTCCGGCCGGCGCCGTGGCCTCGAGTGCCTGCGCCGCGGCCGGCTCCACCTCGTCCTCCGGGCCGGGCCGCCTCGCAAGCGACCGGGAGATCACCCCGACGAGCGAGCGGAATCCGCCGGGCTCGGCGGCGATTGCGCTGAGCGGCCGCTCCCCGTCGGCGATCCGCGTCGCGGGCACCGCAGCCGCGGCCTCGCCTGCCTCCTGCGGCGACAGCGGCCCGCCGAGCGACTCGGCCAGGAACCGGGCCACGGTCCGGCGGTACGCGGGAAACTCGTAGAGCCAGCTGTGGCGGCCGCCCTCGATGACGAGTGCCTCGACCGGAGCGGCGTCAGCACGGTCCTCCCGGGCCTCTCGAGCGAGGCGCTCCAGGCGGCGCAGGTGCGCGAGCGGGACGACATCGTCGGTGTCGCCGTGGACGAGGAGCACCGGGCCCTCGTAGCGGGCGATCGCCGCCGACGCGCTGATGGCCGCCACGCGGTGGCCGCGTGGACGGAGGTAGATCCGGGTCGTGAGCCAGGCCAGGGGGTAGGCGACCGGGTCCGGGATCGGCAGGCGGGCGAGCCGGAACGTCTGTCGGGTGAGGCGGTACGGCTCGGAGGGCGCGGAGGTGCTGACGAGGGCCGCGACCCGCGGGTCGGCAGCCGCCGCGAGGATCGCGCCGACTCCACCCAGCGAGTGACCTGCGATCGCGCCCTTCGTCACTTCGGGGCGCTCCATCAGCGCCTCGAAGGCGGCCATGGCGTCGACCCCGAACTCGCCGGCGCTCACCGGCAGGTGCTCGGGCTCGTTCGCCCCGTGTCCCCGGACGTCGACGGTCAGCACATGGAAGCCGGCCGCGTGGAGGAACTGCGCCATCGGCAGCGTCCGGTCCCGGCCCGACTCCCAGCCATGAACGAGCACGACACCCGGACCACGAGCGCCCCCCCGGGCCGGAATGAACCAGGCGGGCAGCGATGCGCCCGGCGCGTCGACGGTCACCGGCTCGAACGGCAACCCGAAGCTTGCCGGGCCCACCCGGAGCTCGTACGGCCGCGGAAACCCGGCCCGGCCGCGGTACACGAGGGCGAACCGGTACGCGAGCGCGAAGGGAGCGGCGGCGAGCGCGGCGGCGAGGCCGGCGCGGCGGAGGGTTGGCACGGGTACAAGGGGACGCCACGCGCTGGGCCGCTGTCAAGCCAACCGGACTCGTGCCCCGGGCCCGACCCATCGAGCGCCGGTCTGCGGTCGGTACACTGGACCCGTGGCGAAGCGCGACCCGCACGATGTCCTGGGCGTCCGGCGGGGCGCCGGCCCCGACGCGGTCAAAGCGGCCTGGCGCCGCCTTGCACGGCAGCATCATCCGGACCTCACGGGTGACGACCCGGCCGCATCGCGAATCGCGACCCGGCTCATGGCCGAGATCAACGACGCGTACGAGGCGCTTCGCCGCGAGGACGGTGAGCGACGGGCCGGCATCCGCGCGGCCGGTGGCACGCCGAGCGGTCGAGGATTCGACGAGAACGAGCCCGTCCGTCGGCGGGGCGGTCCGCCGCGCCCTCGACCCAGCAGGCCGGTGACGGGCCGCCTCGACACGAGCGACACATTCCGCCCGCGTAACGCAACGACGGGGCGCGGCCCCGGCCTCGCCGGCCAATCGCCGCGGCGAAGCCGCGCCGCCGACCGCGAGCCGCCTCGCGCCTCCGATCCGAATGGGCCACTCGAGCGCGGGCGAATCCACCGCTTCCGGCGCGCCCCGGCGCCATCCCTCGCAGATGCGCGGGGGCACGAGGTTGGCTTCGGCAAGTTCCGCGGCCACACGCTGGGTGAGATCGCTGCGTTCGAACCGTCGTACATCGACTGGCTCGCCAAGACGATCACGACGGATCGCGATCTCGTCGGCGCGGCTCGCGTCCTCCGGGACGACCTCGATGGGCGCGGCATCGTCAGGCGTGTTCGGCCCGATCGCGCTCCCGCCGGCCGGTCTGCCTGACCGGCGATCCCGCATTCTGCGGGGGGCCCGGGCACGAGATCGCCTCCCGACCCGACCGGTCGAGAGGCGATCCGAGACCCGATGGTATGAGGTCGATGAGCCCGGCCGGTTCGCGTTCCGGGCCTGTTGGCCGAAGATCATGGTTACTCGGTTCGTGCCCCGGGCCCGGGATCCCCGACCTCGACCGTCCTCGAGTTCGGCGTCCGTGCCCCGGTCCGTGACCGACGCCCCAGGTGGTCCCCGGTAGCTCGCGTTCCGGCGCATCCAAACCCTACGTCGCGCGCCGTACGCCGAGCAATGGAACCGACGTCCGGGCACCGCGGCAGCGATCGTCGGGCGCACGGGGGCAACGATTCGGGACCCGGGTACCATGTTCCGTCGGGCAACGGCCGAATTGAAATGCCGCCGAAATGGAACCCCCCGCGAGATGCTATCCGGCTGTTGCGCGACTGCCTCACCGCACGATTTCGCCACCGACCGTACCCTCGAACGGTGCGTCCCCTTGCCATCGTCGTTGTCGCGCTGGCGGCCGCCGGCCTCCTCACCGGCTGCGCCGGAGGGACGGCGGCTTCGTCGTTCGACCCGTCCGGCCCGTGCACGACCGACGGCCAGCGCCCGGGCGCCTACCCGGAGCTGGAGCGGCTCATCCCGGCGAGCTTCGAAGGCGTCGCCCCTGCCCACCTGGACTCGGGCCGCAACTGCACTGAAGCGAACCTCGGGACGCTCGCGAGCCACGGGATCCGCGAGGTCCGCTTCGCGGGCGGCCTGTGGGAGACCGGCGATCGGAGCGGCTTCACCCTGGCCGTCCTCGTTGCCCCAAACCTGACCGCGGAGCGGATGGCCGACTTCTACGAAGCCGGCGCGCGCGCGGGGCGAAAGACGGAGGAGGTCAAGCGATCGACCGACGAACTCGACGGCCGGAACGCCTGGATGATCAGCACGCTCAACGACGAGTCTTACCAGACGATCGCCGTGTGGGATGCCGCCGAGCCCGGCACCGTCCGGGCCGTGCTCGTCGGCAGCGATGTCCGGGAGACGGACGGAATGGAATCCCACAGCGCCCTCGTCCAGCGCGCGGTTGCGGCATTCTCCGGCCCGTAGCGTCCCGGAGCGCAATGCGCCCGCGATGCGAATGGCCCGGTGAGCAGGCGCAACACGCCACAATTGGGCCGATACTACTCCCATGCGCTGGCTCGCCCGACTCATCCTCCTCCGCATCCTGCCCCGCAAGCTTCTCCCGATCCTGACTGTCTGGGAGGTCTGGAAGATCGTCCGTGGCCAGCAGCAGGCGGCCCGGGAGCGACGACGCAGGACGGCGGCGCGGCCGCTGGATCAAGGGCCCGAGACGCGGCCGCTCACTCCCGGGCCCGCCACGCGCCGTCCCACCTCCCGCTGAGTCCGCACGGAGCCCGTGCTAGAGTCGGGCGAATGAGCGAGCGTTCGCGGGAGGACTGGGACGCTCGGCGATCCGCCTGGACCTCCCAGCGCCTGGATCCGAGCCTCCGCCGCGCTGCCGAACGGCGGACCCGTTTCTCGACGATCAGCGACACGGAGGTCGAGCGCCTCTACGGCCCGTGGTCGTTGCGGACCGACCCGGCCGGCGGGCCGGCCGGGGCCGGAGGTCCTACCGCCGTCGACCACCGCGGGGAGCCGCTCGCCGCCGGCCGGTGGGACGAGTTCGTGCCCGCCAGGGACGTCGGCCTGCCGGGCGAGCCGCCGTTCACCCGGGGCATCCACCCGACCGGCTACCGGACCCGGCTGTGGACCATGCGGATGTTCGCCGGATTCGGTGCCGCCGAAGACACGAACGCCCGGTTCCGGCAGCTCCTCGCGGCCGGCCAGACCGGTTTGTCGATCGCCTACGACATGCCGACGCTGTACGGCTACGACACCGACGACCCGGAGGCGGACGGCGAGTTCGGCACGTGCGGCGTCGCAGTCTCGTCGCTCGCCGACATGGAGGTCCTGCTCGA
>JBBDZZ010000097.1:0-13173 GCA_040899885.1 Chloroflexota bacterium
ACGTGATCCTGACGATGCTCAGCCTCGAGATCACGAGCATCAAGAACATGCGCCTCTTCCTCGAAGTGGCGGAGCAGCTCGGCTACGAGACCGGCAAGGTCCGGCTCGTCCTGAACCGGGCCGACTCGACGCTCGGGATCAAGGTGATGGACGTCGAGAACTCGATCGGTCGGAAGATCGATCACACGATCGTCAGCGACGGGCGGAGCGTCGTCTACGCCCTCAACCGTGGTGTTCCCTTCTTCCTCAGCAACCGCGAGGCCCAGGTCTCGCACGACATCCTGCGGCTCGCCTCGGCGGTCGTCGGCGAGCGTCAGCCCGCCCCGGCCGACGAGGCCCAGAAGGCCGCTCCACGAAAGTCTTTGTTCGCATGGCGGTGATGACGGTATTCGTAGCTCGCCCCTCGGGGCGAAAAGGGGTCTGAGCGATGTCCCTCCTCAAGCGAATCGAGAGCGCCCGACCGGGCAGCGGGCCCGAGAAGTCGGCTGGTTCGCCGGCTGCTCCGGGTTCGCCCCAGCCGCCGGCACCGCCGGCCGGGCCGCCGACTTCGGCGCGCCTGATGTCCCAGGGTCCGGTTCGCGAGTCGTTCCGCGACGTCAAGTTCCGGATCCAGAACCGGGTCATCCAGGACCTCGACCCCAAGCTCGACCTGTCCAACCAGGTCGAGGTGCGTCGCCAGATCGAAGAGATCTTCGGCAAGGTCATCGACGAGGAAGGGCTCGCCCTCACCCGCGCCGAGCGGGTCCGGATGCTCGAGCAGATCACGGACGAGATCATCGGCCTCGGTCCGCTCGAGCCGCTCCTGCGGGACGAGTCGATCTCCGAAGTCATGGTCAATGGACCGCGCCAGGTCTACATCGAGCGCTCCGGGCGCCTCGAGCTGACCAACGTCGTGTTCCAGAACGATGACCACGTCATGCGGATCATCGACCGGATCATCGCCCCGATCGGCCGGCGCGTCGACGAGTCGAGCCCGATGGTCGACGCCCGCCTGACCGACGGCTCGCGCGTCAACGCGATCATCCCGCCGCTGTCGCTCGTCGGCCCCGTCATCACGATCCGGAAGTTCTCTGCTACCCCGTTCACGACCGACGACCTCGTCCGGTTCGGGACGTCCACCCCGGACATGTTCGACTTCCTCCGCGCCTGCGTGGAGGCCCGGCTGAACATCTTCGTGTCCGGCGGCACGGGCTCCGGCAAGACCACGACCCTCAACGTCCTGTCGTCGTTCATCCCGAACGACGAGCGGATCGTGACGATCGAGGACGCCGCCGAGCTCCAGCTCCGGCAGGAGCACGTCGTCACCCTCGAGTCCCGCCCACCGAACATCGAAGGCAAGGGCGCCATCCCGATCCGCGAGCTCGTCCGGAACTCCCTCCGGATGCGGCCCGACCGGGTCATCGTCGGGGAGTGCCGGTCCGGCGAAGCGCTGGACATGCTCCAGGCCATGAACACCGGCCATGACGGCTCGATGTCGACCGGCCACGCCAACTCCCCGCGCGACATGCTGTCGCGCCTCGAGACGATGGTCCTGATGGCCGGCGTCGACCTGCCGGTCCGGGCCATCCGGGAGCAGATTGCCTCGGCGGTCGACCTGATCGTCCACCAGGCCCGCCTCAAGGACGGGACCCGGAAGATCACCAACATCACCGAAGTCCAGGGTATGGAAGGCGACGTCATCGTCATGCAGGACGTCTTCGTGTTCGAGCAGACGGGCATCGCCGATGGGAAGATCCAGGGTCGCCTCAAGCCGACCGGGATCCGGCCGAAGTTCGTCGAGAAGTTCGAGGTCATGGGCATCCATCTCGCCCCGAACATCTTCGGCTTCGCGTACTAGGCCGGGGAAGGAGAAGCGCTCGTGGACACCATGACGATCGCAATCGCGGGAGTGGCCGCGCTGGCGATCCTCCTGATCGCCGCCGGGATCGCCTCGTCCGGCGGTGGGTCGGGTATCAGTGCCCGTCTCGAGCGCTATGCCGCTGGCCGGGACAACAAGCCCGCTGCTGCGGGGAAGGGCGGCCTCGCCGACCTGCTCCAGCAGAGCGCGGCGATGGCCCAGTTCAACAAGGTCGTCGAGCAGCGCGACTTCGGCGCGAACCTCTCGCGCGAGATCGCGCGGGCGGACCTGAAGCTCAAGGTCAGCGAGTTCCTCGGGATCTGGGCCGGCTCGGTCGTCGGCATCCCGATCCTGCTCGTCGTCCTGTCGCTGGGCCTGCCGGCGCTGCGGAGCCCCATCGCCCTGCTCGTCGGGGCCCTCGTCGGCTTCATGCTGCCGCGGTTCTGGCTCGGCCGGCGCAAGGGCGGCCGCCTCCGCGCCTTCGACAAGCAGCTGCCCGACACGATCACCCTGATCGCCAACGCCCTCCGGGCCGGGTCCTCGTTCCTCCAGGCCATTGAGCTCGTGGTGCGCGAGTCGCGCCCGCCCGTCTCGACCGAGTTCGGACGGGTCATCCGCGAGGTCAACCTGGGCCTGCCGTTCGAGCAGGCGCTCGAGAACATGGTCCGCCGCGTGAGGTCGGACGACCTCGAGCTGATGGCGACGGCCATCTCGATTCAGCACACGGTGGGTGGAAACCTCGCCGAGATCCTCGACTCGATCGCGTACACGATCCGCGAGCGGATCAGGATCAAGGGCGAGATCCGGACCCTGACGGCCCAGCAGCGGCTGTCCGGCTACGTGGTCGGGTTCCTGCCGATGGCGCTCGCCGGGTTCATCTTCCTCGCCGCTCCGAAGTTCTTCGACCCGATGTTCTTCAATCCGCCGGGGGTCCTCGGCCTCCCGGCCGGCGTGATCATCATGGGCTTCGGCCTCTTCATGATGTTCATCGGGTTCATGCTCATCCGCAAAATCGTCGACATCGAGGTCTGACCGATGCTTCCGATCGTCATCGCGGGCGTCGCAGCCCTTGCCATCCTCCTGATCTTCCTCGGGCTCGCCGGGAGCGCCCCGGTCGACCCGGTCCAGGCACGCCTGACCCAGCTCGGGACGATGCAGGCGAAGAACCTCGAAGAGCTCGAGCTCCAGCAGCCGTTCCTCGAGCGGACCCTCCGCCCGCTGGCGACCCAGCTCTCGGGCGCCGTGGCGCGGGTCACCAGTGCCTCCTTCAGCGAGCGCACGGAGAAGCGGCTGGCCCTGGCCGGCCACCCGGGCAACCTCCGGGTGGGCGACTGGCTCGGCATCAAGGCGATCGGCGCGATCGTCGGCGCCGGCGTCCTCTTCGTCGGTATCGGCCTTCTTGGCCGGAACCTCACGATGGGCCTCGGCCTCGGCGCCGTCGGCCTGCTCGCCGGCTACATCCTGCCGGAGTTCTGGCTGGGCGGCCGCGTCCGCAAGCGCCAGCACCTCATCCTGCTTCAGATCCCTGACGCGCTCGACCTGCTCACGATCTCCGTCCGGGCCGGCCTCGGCTTTGACGGCGCCCTGGGCAAGGTCGTCGAGAAGCTCAAGGGCCCGCTGCCCGACGAGTTCCGCCGCGCGCTCGCGGAGATCCGGGTCGGCAAGGCGCGCCGCGAGGCGCTCCGCGACATCGTGCCCCGCACGGAAGTGCCCGCCCTGACGAACTTCATCGGCGCGATCATCCAGGCCGAGCAGCTCGGCGTGTCGATCTCGAAGGTCCTCCAGGTCCAGTCGGAGCAGCTCCGGATCGAGCGGCGCCAGCGGGCAGAGGAACAGGCGGCGAAGGCGCCGATCAAGATGCTCTTCCCGCTCGTCGGGTGCATCTTCCCGTCGCTCTTCATCGTCATCCTTGGCCCGGCGCTCATCCTCATCATGACCAACCTGGGGTAGCGGCCGGCTCGCCCGACCGCCCAGCCCCGGGCCCGTCAGCCGCCCGGCCATTGACCCATCCGACCGTTGCTCGCAACCTGACCCGTGAGCGGGTACTCGCCCCACGGCTAGAGACCGCGTCCAGCCTGTGGGCGAAGTTCCTTGGCCTGATGGGCCGCCGGTCGCTGCCCGAGGGCGACGGCCTGTGGCTGCCGGCGAGCAACGGCATCCACATGATGTTCATGCGCTTCCCCATCGATGCGGTCTTCCTGGGCCGGCCCGACGCGAGTGGGCGGTGCCCGGTCGTGTCCGTCCACCGCTCCCTCCGACCGTGGATCGGCCTCGTCCCGCTCGTCCGGCACGCCCACGGCGTTCTCGAGCTGCCGGCCGGCACGATCGAAACGACGGGCACGACGGTGGGCGACCTCATCAGCCTCGACGAGCCCGCAACCGGGAAGTAAGGACGCGGCGGCAGGATGTCCGCCGTGGACTCCCTCCGGCCGCTGGGCGGCCGTCTGCTCGACCTCGCCCTGCCGGCCCGCTGCGTGGGCTGCGAGCGCGAAGGCGCCCCCATCTGCCCGGCCTGCCTGCCCGCGCTCGACGCCCGGCTTGGCCTGCCGCCGGGGACGCCGATTGGCTTGCCGGCGGACATCCCGGCAGGGCTCCTCCAGCTCGAGTGGTGCGCACCGTTCGGCGGGGTCGTCCGTCGGGCGCTCCACGAGCTCAAGTACACCGGCGAGCGGCGGCTCGCGGAACCGCTCGGGCGGGCCGTGGCACGCCGATGGACGCGGGCGGGAGCCGGCGGCGACGCGATGGTCCCGGTCCCCGTCCACGCCGACCGGATGCGCGCACGTGGCTACGACCAGGCCGGCTTGATCGCCGCCGTTGCCGCACGAGAGCTCGGCCTGCCGTGCTCCCCGCTGCTCTGGCGGGCGCGCTCGACGACCGCCCAGTTCGACCTGGACCGCGCGACCCGGGCGACGAATGTGGAGGGCGCGATCCGCCTCAGGCCCCTTCCTCACGACAGTCGCCTGCCGGCCGGTCGGCCGCTCGCCGGTCGCTGGATCGTCCTCGTGGACGATGTCGTTACGACCGGGGCCACGCTCAGCGCGTGCGCCGCAGCCCTTCTCGCGGGCGGCGCGATGGGCGTGTCCGCGATCGCCGTCGCCCGGGAGCGCTGACGTCTGCGACCGGTCGCGGCCGCCGGGCCGCCCGACCTATACTCGGCTGACGGAGGTGGTCGTGCGGACGATCGTCAAGGGCAAGAAGATCGACGTCCCCCCAGCCGTCCGCCGGTACGCGGAGAAGCGTTTCGGTCGGATCGAGCGCCTTCTCGACGACCGGAGCGATGCGATCGTCGAGCTGTCCGTCGAGCGCCATCGGAGCGACGAGGACTCCCACATCGTCGAGGTGACGCTGGTCATCGACGGCCAGACCTTGAGGAGCCACGCCACGGCCGTCAGCCATGAGGCCGGGATCGACACGGTCGTCGACAAGATCGAGCGGCGGGCGGTCGACTTCAAGTCGAAGCCGCGGGTGCGCGCCCGGCCGGTCGAGGAGAAGGCGATCCTGCGCCGGATCGCGGACGGCACCGCCGAGCCGGCGCGAGACCGGCGGATCGTCAAGGTCAAGCGCTTCGCGATCGAGCCGATGTTCGAGGAGGACGCGCTGGCCCGGATGGACGAGCTGGGCCACGAGTTCTTCGTCTTCGTCAACGCCGAGACGGAGCGCGTCGGCGTCCTCTACCGGCGCTCGGACGGGGACTTCGGCCTCATCGAGCCGATGCTCGCAGGCGAGTACACGCCAGGCAAAGGCGCCCGCGATGCGCGGCGCGACGGCCGGCGCTGACCGCCACCGAACCGCCGCCGACCCGTCGCGTTCAGCCCGGGTCGTCCGTCCGGCGATAGAGCCCCGCCGACCGTGACGCAAGACCCGAGTCGACCATGCCCCGGCGGAGCGATGCGACGTCCGGGTGGAACACGGCGAGACGCTGGTTGACCTCCTTTTCCGGGTACTCGCGGTCCTCGGTGAACACCCGGTCGCGAAGCCAGCGCAGCACGACGAGCCGCTTCTTCTCCTGGGCCGGGATCGTCGTGAGCCGGCCATCCTCGACATAGCCGCGAAGGACCCTCGCATCGTCCGACGCGAGCGCCTCCCCATCCGGCCCCGTCGGCGCCGACCGATCGGAGCCGTGCTCGAGCTCGTCGAGCTGCCGGCCGATGCCATGGAGGGTGTCCAGGCGGAGCACGAGGTCCGCACGGCGGGCCGCGCCGTTTGGCGCTACGAGACCCACCGAGCGAAGGACGCGGACGTGACGGACCACGGCCGCGAGCGGCAGCCCCAGTTCCGCCGCCAGGGACTCCGCCGAGGACGGGCGGCCGGCGAGGAGGCCGACGATCCGGAGACGCTGCGGATCGGACAGGGCCTTGAGGGCGGCGAGCAATTCTTGCTCCACGGACACAGCCTGGGGACGGGATCGGCCGCCGTCAACCGGGCGCCCCGTTCGCTACCATGGCCTCGATGCTCCCTGACGGACGGCGGCTCGGCGCGCACCTGCCGCTCGGCAAGGGCATGGTCAAGGCCGCCGAGCGGGCCCACGAGATCGGGGCGACCGCCCTCCAGATCTTCGGCGACAACCCGACGGCCTGGCGGCGGCGGACGGAACCGCCCGGCGAGCAGGCGGCGTTCCGCGAGCGGATTGCGGCGCTCGGCATCGGGCCGGTCGCCGTCCACGCGGCCTACCTCGTCAACCTCGCCGGCCCGGACCCCGCCTTCTTCGAGCGGTCGGTCGCCGTCCTCGCCCAGGACCTCCGCTCGGCGCCGGGATTCGGCGCGCGGTTCGTCAACGTCCACACGGGGTCACACCGCGACACCGACGTCGACACGGGGATCGCCCGGCTGGCGGACGGCGTTACCCGCGTGTTCGACGAGGTGCCGGAAGGTCCCGCGTCGGCAACGCTCGTCCTCGAGAACTCGGCCGGCGGGGGGTTCGGCGTGGGCAAGACGGTCGAGGAGCTGGCCGCCATCGCCGAGGCCGTCGCCCGACGCGGAGTGGCCGACTCCCGGGTCGCTTTCTGCCTGGATGTCGCCCACCTCTGGGCTGCCGGCTACCGCCTCTCCGACCCGCGCGAGACCGATGAACTGCTCGACGTGTTCGATCGGCGGATCGGGCTCGACCGGCTGGCGCTCATCCACCTGAACGACTCGAAGACGGCTGTCGGCTCCCGGCTCGACCGGCACGAGCACGTGGGAGCCGGCGGGATCGGCGAGGCCGGCATGGCCCACCTGCTCACGCACCCGCGTCTCCGCCACGTGGCGTACATCCTCGAGACGCCGGGGATGGACGAGGGCTACGACGCCGTGAACATGGATCGCGCGCGAGCACTTGCCCAGGGCCGGCCGCTCGCGCCGCTCCCGCCCGCGGCGATGAACCTGCGCGGCAGCCGCGCCCGGACCGCGCCCCAGCCGGAGCCCCAGCCGGAGCCCCAGCCGGAGCCCGCCTGAGGAACCGCGGCATCCCGTCCGGAATCGCGAACGCCGGCCGTCGCTGTCCCCGTGACCCGGACGTGGAGGGCGTCCGGGTCGTGCCCTGGAATGAGCTAGTAGCGGCGCGGTGGCCGCTCGCCGGGCCGGCCAACCGGCCGGACGGCGAGTCGCGGTGGAGTGGCGGTCGAGACGCCGGCGACGACGGGATCGCTCCCGCCGTTCGTCCCGCTGGGCGATCGGCCGAGGGTGCGCTCGACAGGACGCTCTGCGGCGGTGGCGGTCGGCTCGGACGACTGGAAGGCCCGCCCGAAGCGGCGCATCCGGACCGCGAGGTAGTACTCCATGACCTGGCGGACCTGCGGCTCGCTGAGCAGGTCGTCGGCCCGCAGGGCGTACTCGACGCGGGCGGTCGGGTTCGAGGCGCCCGCCGCAACCAGGCCGAGGTACTGGGGAGTGTCGGCGTCGTCGCGCAGCTCGCGCAGCCCGCGGGCGAGCTTCGTGGCGGTCCCTAGCGACGGCATCCGGTCGCCACGGATCAGGCGCGAGATCGTGGAATGGTCAACGCCCGACTGCTGCGCCAGCTGTCGCTGGGACATCTTCTTGGCCTTGAGCTGGGCTCGCAGCCACTCGTTGAACGCTCGCCCGTTCTGGCTGGTCATTGGTGACGGAATGCTCCGTAAACAGGCACCCGCGGGCGGAGCCGCGCGTGCTCAGATGATCCCGTGAGGGCCCCTCCTGCCCCTATCACCCGTTCGTACCGGACGACCGAGGCCACTCGGAGACGCCCGGAGTGGGTCGGGTGAGGTATGCGGGGGTGCGGTGCCACCGGCGGTCCGAGGCGCCCAGTCCTGCCGGTAGTACGCCCGTTGCCCCCCTCCGGATACGCCGGCCGAAAGGCCGGGCCGTCAGGCCAGTCCGGACGGCTCCGGGGGTGGGTTACTCAGGCCGGCGCCCCGCCGCTTTGGGGAGATCGCGAAGGCGAGCGAGCCGAGAGCGATGATCGAGAAAACGCTGATCGTCCGGTCGATCAGGGCGATTGCCGCGGCCTCCGGCAGGGGCACCCCGTAGAACTGGGTCAGGACATAGACGACGCCCACCTCGACGATCCCAATGCCGGCCGGACTGAGCGGCACGGCCGTCAGGAGCGACCCGATGAGGGCGACGAAGAACGCCCCGGAGATCCCTAGCGTGACATCCGGAAAGGCGAGCGCCTCGACGACGAGGTAGAGCCGCATGGCCTCAGTCGTCCAGACGAGCCCGGTGATCACCACGAGCGGGGGAAGGTGGCGGAGGCCGACCGCACCGAAGACCCCCTCTTCGAACCGGTCGTAGTACTCGAGGATCCGGTGGGGGATCGGGAGCGCGGTGAGGAGGCGCCGCCCGAAATTGCGCAACGTCAGGAGGCCGGCACCAAGGAGGATGACGACCCCGACGCCGATCCCGACGACTGCCTGGATCTCCGTCGACATCCCGGTCCGAAAGCTCCAGAAGCCGGCCGCCAGGCCGAGGGTGACGATCGCGAACAGGTCGAGGATCCGCTCGATGAAGACGGTCCCGAACGTCCGGCTCAGCGAGACGGTGCTGTTGATCTTCAGCAGCCAGGCCCGGTAGAGGTCGCCGAGCTTCGCAGGCACGAGGCAGTTCACAAGCCACGACAGGAAGATGATCTCGGTCGCGTCGCGGACGCTCAACCGGAAGCCCGTCCCGCGGACTAGCAGGGCCCAGCGGAGGCCGCGCAACGGGAAGCCGGAGTAGAAGACGAGGAACGCCACGAGCACGAGGACCGGGTCGACGTCGAGGATGAGCTGCGGCACCCGGGCGAGCTCGTCCCGGTTGAGCCAGGCGGCGACCGCGATCACCGCGATCGGGATGGCGAGCGAGATGATCGTCCGTGGCTGGCGAAGCCGGCGGCCCAGGGACAGCTGCTCGGCGGTGACCTCTGCCTCGACGGGGTCGCGGGGCTCCGGTGACGGGGGCAGTCTCGTCACCGTCGCGGGGCGCCGCTGACGGCCGGGTCGGCGGGATTACGGGCTGAGCGCGGCACGCGCCCGTTGCCGCGGGCGCGCTGGATGAGCTTCGCGACGGGCGTCACGAGGCGGACCACGACCGACGCCCTGCCCGGCACGAGCTGGGCTCCGCTCAGGGCCGCGCGGAGGCCCTCGGCCGTCGATGGGTCACCGGGGAGAATCGTGTAGGCAATCCCGACCTCGAGGATGGTGTGGGCGTCGGAGACTGCGACGCCCGGCAGCCCGCGCGCTGCCGCCAGCTCGGCCGCCCGCTCGTTGCCCCGCCCGACGAGGCGCGCGTTGTGCGTCTCGATCCAGTCGACGAGCGGCACGACGTCGCGCATCCCGCCTCCCCTGGCGAGCGTCCCCCGGAAACGGTCGAACGGGTGAGGGATGCCGACCAGCCCGCCCTGCTCCCGGATCGCGGCGACCGTCTCCGGCGCGCTCATCCCGGGCGGCACCGGCCGGTCGAGGAACACGGCGATGAGGGCGCCGTCGGCGGTACGGACCTCCTCGCCGACGATGACGACCAGCGGGTCGGAGCCGGTCGCCCCGGCCCGGGACGCGATCTCGCGCGCCTCGAGCGCGCCGTCGATCCGGTCGTGGTCGGTGATCGCGAGATGGGTGAGTCCCCGCGCGGCGGCGGCGCGGACGACGGCCGCCGGCGACGACAACGAGTCGAAGCTGGCCCGGGTATGGCAATGCAAATCGACAAACGCCCGCGACCTTGGGCCGATGGCGTCGCGGAGCTCCGCTTCGGGCCTCGGTGAACGGGTGCCGACCATGCGGGGAGGGTGCCAGACCCTAGATCTGTTGGACGAACGACTTCTTGAAGAAGTCGAAATGCTCGAGCGCCAGGCCCGTCCCCAGGGCGACGCAGTTGAGCGAGTTCTCCGCCACGTGGCAGGGCACCCCGGTCACCTGCGTGAGCAGCTTGTCGATGTTCCGCAGGAGCGCCCCGCCACCCGACATGACCATGCCCTTGTCGATGATGTCGCTCGACAGCTCCGGGGGCGTCTGCTCGAGAACCAGGCGGACCGCCTGGACGAGCTGCTGGAGGGGCACCTCGACGGCCTCCATGACCTCGGAGCTCGTGATCGGGATCGTCCGTGGGAGGCCCGCGATCACGTCCCGGCCGCGAACCTCCATCGTCAGCTCCCGTTCGAGCGGGAGCGCCGTGCCGATCGCGATCTTGACTTCCTCGGCCGTCCGTTCGCCGATCATCAGGTTGTACTTCTTCCGAATGTACGTCGCGATCGCCTCGTCGAACTTGTTGCCGCCGACGCGGAGCGAGGTCGACACGACGATCCCACCGAGAGCGATGACCGCGATCTCGCTGGTCCCTCCGCCGATGTCGATGATCATGTTCCCGGAGGGTCCGCTGATCGGGACGTTGGCACCGATGGCAGCGGCCAGTGGCTCCTCGATGAGGTAGGCCTCCCTGGCTCCGGCCTTGAGCGCCGCGTCGCGCACCGCCCGCTTCTCGACGCTGGTCACGCCGGCCGGAACGCTGATCATGACGTCAGGCCTGGTCAGGCTCATCCGCCCCTTGGTCGCCTTGCCGATGAAGAAGCGGAGCATCGCCTCCGTGATGACGTAGTCGGCGATGACGCCGTCCTTCATCGGCCGGATAGCCTGGATGTTGCCGGGCGTGCGGCCGATCATGTCGCGGGCCTCCTCGCCCACGGCCACGATCCTGTTGTCGTCGCTCACGGCCACGACGGACGGCTCCTGGATGACGATGCCCCTGCCCTTGACGTAGACGAGGACGTTGGCCGTCCCGAGGTCGATGCCGATCTTCATGGGCGGGTCGATTGGTCCCCTTCTGGCAGGCGCTCGATCCTCGCACCGAGGTCCAGGAACTTGCGTTCGATGTTCTCATACCCCCGGTGCACGTGATGGGCCCCGCGAATGGTCGTCGTCCCGCGCGCCGCCAGGGCCGCGAGGATCAGGGACGCCCCGGCGCGGAGGTCCCCGATCTCGACATTCGCCCCGCGCAGGCGGGCCGGACCCGAGATCGCGGCATGGTGGGGGTCGAGGATCTCGACCTGCGCGCCCATCCTGCCGAGCTCGGTCAGCCACTCGAGGCGATCCTCGAAGATCGCCTCGTGGACCGTCGACCGACCGGTGGTCTGGGTCAGGAAGACGCAGGTCGGCGGCTGGAGGTCGGTCGCCAGCCCCGGATACGGGGCGGTCTCGATGTCCACTGGCTTGAAGGCCCCTGGTCCCACCTTCGTCGCGTCGACCTCGATCGTGTCGCGGCCGCAGGTGACGGAGAGACCGGACTGGCCCAGGACGTCGATGAAGGCACGGAGGTGGTCGCAGGACGCTCCATCCAGCGTCACCCGCCCGCCGGTCACGGCCCCCGCCACGAGAAACGTCCCGGCCTCGATCCGGTCCGGGATCACGTGATGGTCCGCCCCGCGCAGGCGCCGACGACCCTCGATCTCGATCGTGTCCGGATACGTCCGCCGGATCTCCGCGCCCATCTTCTGGAGGAACGCGATCAGGTCGTCGACCTCCGGCTCCTGGGCGGCGGGGCGGATGACCGTGTGGCCTTCGGCGAGAGTGGCCGCAAGGATCGCGTTCTCCGTGCCCATGACCGAGACGAACGGGAAGCGGATCTCCGCCCCGCGCAACCGGCCGGGTGCGGTCGCGAAGTAGTAGCCGTTGCGATAGACGATCTGGGCGCCGAGCGTGCGCATCGCCTCGACGTGGAGGTCGACCGGGCGCCGGCCGATCCGGTCGCCGCCGGGGTTGCTGATGATCACGCGGCCGAACCTGGCAAGGAGTGGCCCGAGGAGGATGAAGCTCGCCCGCATGCGGGCCGCTGCCTCGAGCGGCACGAACAGCCACTCGACGTCGCCGGAGGCGACCTCGTACACGTTCGGCTTCGGATGATCGACCACAACGCCGAGATCGCGGAGGGTCTCGGCCATGACCCGCACGTCTTCGATCTCGGGGATGTTCGTGAAGCGGCAGCGCTCGCCGGTCAGCGTCGCAGCCGCGAGCATCTTCAGGGCCGCGTTCTTCGCCCCGCTGATCGGGACGGTCCCCTGCAACGCCGTGCCGCCCTCGATCCGGAAGATCTCCCGGGCGACGGGCTCGGGCACAAACTCCCAGTGGAACGGTTTGGCATCAGCCATGGCTAGATGATGGACCCGCTACACCGGCGCCGTGCGACAGACGGCGCCGGGCGGCTGTTCCTAGCGTCGCCGGCCCTCGCGATGGCGACGCTCGCCGACCCGGATCCGGAGGAGCGCCTGCTGGAGGGCAGCCCGGGCGGCGGCGAGGTCGGCGCCCTCCTCGAACCCGGACTCAAGCGCCTTCTCGGCCTCCGCGCGCGCCTGCTGGGCCTTCTCGAGATCGATCTCGGAAGCCATGTCGGCCGTCTCCGCCATGACCACGACCTTGTCCGGCCGCACCTGGAGGAACCCGCCGGCGATCGCGAACAGCTCCTCCTCGCCTCCCCGCCGGATCTTCAGCTCGCCGATCCCGAGGGTCGACACAAGCGGCGCGTGGTGAGGCAGGACCCCGAGCTCGCCCTCGCTCCCGGGCAGGGTGACCGCGTCGACCTCCTCCGAGAACACCAGTCGCTCGGGGGTGACGATCTCGAGCAGGATCGGCATCAGGAACCCAGCTTCTCAGCGTTCTTGCGCACGTCCTCGATGGTGCCGGCGAGGAAGAACGCCTGCTCGGGCAGCGTGTCGACATTGCCCTCGAGGATCTCCTTGAATGACGCGACGGTGTCCTTGATCGCGACATACACGCCGGACCGGCCGGTGAACACCTCGGCGACGAAGAACGGCTGGCTCATGAATCGCTGGAGTCGCCGGGCGCGAGCGACCGTCGACTTGTCCTCCTCGGACAGCTCGTCGATCCCGAGGATCGCGATGATGTCCTGGAGGTCGCGGT
>JBBDZZ010000098.1:0-13139 GCA_040899885.1 Chloroflexota bacterium
CGATCGTCATCGCGATCTACCGGAACCGGAAGACGCCGCTCGTCGACGAGTACGACGCGATGCGACGGTGACGGGCCGGTGAACGAGACCCTGGCCGTCGCGCTGCCGGTCCTCGCCGCGGCGAGCGAGGGTGGCGCGGAGCCGGGCACCGGCGGGCTGATGGGGCTGCTGATCGCGCTCGTCCTCCTCCTGCCGCTGGTCGGTTTCGTCGTGACCGCGGCTGTCGGCCGGCGACTCGACCGCGAGGCGCACATGATCCCGGTCGGGGTCGTCGTCCTGTCGTGGGCGCTCGCGATGGTCGTCTGCTACGCCGCGCTCAGCGGTGGCCTCGGGGCGGGCGGCCACCACGTCGAGCTGTTCGAGTGGATCCCGGCTGGCGAGTTCACGGTCAGCGCCGGGCTTTTCGTCGACAACCTGACCGCCTGCCTCCTGATCGTCGTCACGACGATCGGCATGCTCGTCCACGTCTACAGCATCGGGTACATGTCCCACGACCCGGGGTATTGGCGGTTCTTCGCCTACCTCAACCTGTTCATGTTCTCGATGCTCCTGCTGGTCCTCGCCGACAACTGGCTGGTCGTATTCGTTGCCTGGGAGCTCGTGGGCCTGTCGAGCTACCTGCTCATCGGGTTCTGGTACCGGCGGCGGTCGGCGGCCCTGGCGAGCAAGAAGGCATTCATCGTCAACCGGGTCGGCGACGTGGGCTTCGCGCTCGGGATCATCGCGATCTGGGCGAACACGCACACGCTCGACATCCGGGCATCGATGGCCACGCTCCTCGGGGAGGGCGGCGCGCCCGTCATCCCGGTGGCGATCGTCGCGCTGCTGCTCTTCGCCGGGGCGGTCGGCAAGAGCGCCCAGTTTCCCCTCCACGTCTGGCTGCCGGACGCGATGGAGGGCCCGACGCCCGTGTCCGCCCTGATCCACGCGGCGACGATGGTCAATGCCGGCGTCTACCTCGTGGCCCGGGCGAACCCGATCTTCGCCGCGGCCCCTGGAGTGCTCGTGTTCGTCGCCGCGATCGGGATCTTCACCGCGATCCTCGCCGCGTCGATCGCCATGACCCAGACGGACATCAAGCGGGTCCTCGCCTATTCGACGCTCAGCCAGCTCGGCTACATGTTCGCGGCGCTCGGGGTCGGGGCGTTCACCGCGGCGATCTTCCACCTCATGACCCACGGCTTCTTCAAGGGCCTCCTGTTCCTCGGCTCCGGATCGGTCATCCACGCGGTCCACGACGAGCAGGACATGCGCCGGATGGGCGGGCTGCGGAAGAAGATCCCGCACACGTACTGGACGATGCTCATCGGCGCGGTGGCGATCGCCGGCGTGCCGCCCCTGGCCGGCTTCTTCAGCAAGGACGAGATCCTCGCCGAGTCGTTCAAGTTCGGGTTCGGCTGGGTCTGGGGGATCGGTGTGTTCGTCGCGATCCTCACCGCGTTCTACATGTTCCGGCTCATCGGCCTGACGTTCTGGGGACCCAGCCGGGTGGACCCGAACGTCGAGCCGAGGATCCACGAGTCGCCGCGGGTGATGGTCGGCCCGCTCTGGCTGCTCGCGATCCCGACGATCGTGCTCGGCGCCGCGCTGGGCCTGCCGTTCGGCGACGGGCCGCTCCATCACTGGCTCGAGGGGGTCTTCGCGGGCGCGTCCGAGGCGCTCCACCAGGGCCACGCCGAGTTCGCGCTCTTCGGGATCGACGGCGTGCTCATCCTCGTCAGCGTCGCGGCGGCGGCCGTCGGGATCGCCGTCGCGTGGAAGCTGTTCGGGGTGGAGCTGCTCGTCCTCCGCAAGCGCCCCGAGCCGGACACGGTCCGCTCCCTCGCGAGCCGGCTGCCGTTCCTGTACCGGGCGTCGCTCAACAAGTGGTGGTTCGACGAGCTGTACGACCTCCTGTTCATCCGGATCGGCGGCCGCGTCGCCGACGCGCTGTGGTGGTTCGACCGCGAGATCGTCGACGGCACGGTCAACGCGGTCGGCACGCTGACCCGTGGCAGCGGCAGTCGCCTCGCGCGGGTCCAGACCGGCCGGGTCCAGAACTACGCGCTGGGGATCGCGCTCGGGCTGATCGTCATGGCCGCCTCGTACCTGATCCTCGCGGGCCGACCGGCATGATCCGCCTCCCGATCCTGACGTTCGTCACGTTCCTCCCGCTGGTCGGGGTGATTCTCATCGCGATCATGCCGCGCAGCACGGCCCGCATGATCGCTCTCGGGACCGCGCTCGCGACCTGGGTGCTCTCGCTCCTGCTGCTGACCCGATTCCAGGCGCCGGATCCCTCTTCCGACTTCCTGTTCCGGGAGGTCGTCGACTGGATCCCGCTGTTCGGCATCCAGTACAAGCTCGGGGTCGACGGGCTGTCGGTCGTGCTCGTCGTGCTCACCACGACGCTGATGTGGATCAGCATCCTGGCCTCGTTCAAGCCGATCCAGGAGCGGATCAAGGAGTACATGATCTCGTTCCTCATCCTCGAGGTCGGGATGATCGGCGTGTTCGTGGCCCTGGACACGTTCCTCTTCTACATCTTCTTCGAGATCGTGCTCGTCCCGATGTACCTGATCATCGGGATCTGGGGCGGAGCGAACCGGATCTACGCCACGATCAAGTTCGTCCTCTACACGCTCGTCGGGTCGCTGCTGATGCTGGTCGCGATCCTCGCGACGGCCTTCGCCTACCAGGCCGGCCACGGCGGCCAGTGGGCCGGGGCGTTTGACTTCGAGATGCTCCGCGGCGCCGGGTTCGACCCGGCCCTCCAGCTGTTCGCCTTCCTCGCGTTCTTCCTCGCGTTCGCGATCAAGGTCCCGATGTTCCCCTTCCACACCTGGCTTCCGGACGCCCACGTCGAGGCACCAACGGCCGGCTCGGTCATCCTGGCTGGGGTCCTGCTCAAGCTGGGCGGCTACGGCTTCATCCGCTTCGCGCTGCCCCTCTACCCGGACGCGGCTCACACCTTCGCGCCGGCGATCATCGTCCTGAGCCTCATCGCAATCGTCTACGGCGCGATCGTCGCGCTCGTCCAGCCGGATCTCAAGAAGCTGGTCGCCTACAGCTCCGTTAGCCACATGGGCTTCGTCACCCTCGGCATCTTCATCTTCCAGGAGCAGGGGATGCAGGGCGCGATCCTCCAGATGGTCAACCACGGGCTGATCACCGGCGCGCTGTTTCTCCTCGTCGGCGTGATCTACGAGCGGACCCACGACCGGACGATCGCCCGTATGGGCGGCCTGGCCGGGGTCACCCCGGTCTACGCGGCCGTGTTCGGGTTCTTCGTGTTCGCCTCCGCCGGGCTACCGGGCCTGTCCGGGTTCGTCGGGGAGTTCCTCGTGCTCGTCGGCACGTTCGAGGCCGGCCCCGTCCTGGCCGGCATCGCCGCCCTCGTGATGATCCTGGGCGCGGCCTACCTGCTCTGGATGTTCCAGCGGGTCGTCACGGGCGAACCGTCCGACTTCATTCGCTCGCTGGGTCGCCACGTGACCGACCTGACGCCGGTCGAGATCGTCACTCTGGCGCCGCTCGCGACGCTCGTCGTCGTGTTCGGCCTGCTGCCGGGTCTCCTGCTCGACGTTGTCCAGCCGTCGGTCGACTCGGTGCTCAAGGCAGTGGCCGCCGGAGCGCCCGTCGCGGTGGGACCGATCGTCCCGGCCGCGGCCCTCGGCCTGATCGGCCTGGCGCTCGCTGCGCGGCTCGTCGTGGTCGCGATGCGGCGGCAGCCCCGCCGCGAGGTTGCGCTGACCCCGGGTGACGCCGGATGAGCTACGACGTCACCGCGATCCTGCCCCTCATCGCCGCGGTCCTCGTCGCGGCCGCGGTCCTCGTCGTCGACATCGTCCGGCCGGGCCGGCGGGACGCGGTGCTGGCCACGTCGCTCGGCGGCCTCGCGATCGTGGGTCTTCTCGTCCTCTTCCTGGCCCGCCAGCCGGGGACGGCCTTCGACGGCGCGTACACGGTCGACGCGCTCACGACGTTCCTCGACGTGCTGTTCGTCGCCATCGTCGCGTTGACGATCGCGTTCGCGCCCGACTACCTCGAGCCACGCGACCTGCCCCTCGCGGAGTTCTGCGCGGTCCTCATCTTCGCGATGGCCGGCGCGATGATCCTCGCCGCCTCCACGGACCTGCTGCTGCTGTTCCTCGGCCTCGAGCTCATGGTCCTGCCCGGCTACATGCTCGCGGGCTTCCACAAGACGGACGGCTACTCGACCGAGGGCGCGATCAAATACTTCCTCCTCGGCTCGTTCAGCTCGGCGATCTTCCTGTTCGGGCTCGCGTTCGTGTGGGGCCTGACCGGGTCGACCCGGGTCGCCGACGTCGCCGCAATGCTGAAGACCGTCGTCGAGGGTGGCGCCGCGCTGTCCCCCGGCCTCGCGATGGGCCTCGCGTTCATGACGACCGGCGTCGCGTTCAAGATCGCGGCCGTCCCGTTCCACTACTGGACGCCGGACGCGTACCAGGGCTCACCGACACCGGTCACGGGCTACCTCTCGGTCGGCCCGAAGATCGGCGCCTTCGCCCTCATCCTCCGGTTGTTCGTCGAGGCGCTGGGCGACCTGCAGGCGTACTGGCTGCCGGTGATCGTCGTCCTCGCCGCGCTGACGATGACGCTCGGCAACCTCGTCGCGCTGACCCAGAACAACGTCAAGCGGATGCTCGCCTACAGCTCGATCGCCCACACCGGGTACATGCTCGTGGGGCTCGCCGCGTACGCCGCCGGGCAGCTCAACGGGCTCGAGGGCCTGCTGTACTACGGGGCGGCGTACTCGTTCATGAACCTCGGCGCGTTCGCGGTCGTCGCCGCGCTCCAGCGCCGGGCAGGCGTGACGTCTAACCTCGACACGTTCGCGGGCCTCGGGCGGCGGGAGCCGTGGCTCGGGGCGCTGATGCTTTTGTTCCTCCTGTCACTGACGGGGATCCCGCCGACCGCAGGGTTCTGGGCCAAGGCCTATGTGATCCTGGCGGCGGTCCAGGCCGGCGGGCCGGTCGCGATCCTCGCGGTCCTTACCGTGCTCAACGCCGCTGCTGCCGCGTTCTACTACCTGCGCGTTGCGGTCTATATGTACATGCGCGAGCCCCAGACGGAGGCCCCGCCGCTCAGCCATAGCCGGCTCCTGTGGGGCGGGTTGGCGGCAGCGACTGCGCTGACGATCATCCTCGGGCTGTTCCCGGGGCCGTTTCTCGAGATCGTCAACGAGGCCGCTCGGGCGATAGCCCCCGCCTGACCGCGGCGAGTGCCGCGTGCGGCATGATGGGTGGCGTGCCAGACAACCGCGCCGCGCTGCTGCGTGTCCTGCTCGGACGCGACGGCCGCATCGTCGTCGTGTCGAACCGCGGCCCGATCACCTTCGAGGACGACCCGGACGCGCCCGGCGCCCTGACTGCGGCCCGCGGCCCCGGTGGCCTGGTCACCGCGCTCGCCGAGCTGGGTCGCCACGCGCCGCTCACCTGGGTCTCGGCCGCCCTGACCGACGCGGACCGGCTCGCCGCCCCGCATCTGGATCCCGCATCGACGACCCGCGCCGGCCGGCGGGTCCGCGAGCTTGTCGACGGCCTCCTGCCCGGCCAGGACATTCGCCTCGTGTACGTGCCAGTCCCCGGCGACATGTACGAGCGCCATTACGGAGTGATCGCCAACCCGTTCCTGTGGTTTCTCCAGCACGAGATGTACGCGACGGCCTACGCGCCGAACGTGGACGAGACGCTGCTCGACGCGTGGCGCGAAGGCTACCGCCCGGTCAACGCCCAGCTCGCAGACGCGGCGGTCGAGGCGGCCGGCGGCGACAAGCGGCCGGTCGTGCTCGTCCAGGATTACCACCTCTATCTCGCCCCGGAGCGGATCCGCGAGCGCCTGCCCATGGCGACGATCCTTCACTTCAACCACATCCCATGGCCGGCGGACAGTCAGTGGCAGCTCATCCCGCAGGCGATGCGGCGCGCCATCTGCGAGGGGCTTCTCGGCTGCGACATCGTCGGCTTCCAGACCGACCGGTACGCCTCCCACTTCCTCGACTCCGTGGCGAGCTTCGTGCGCGATGCGAAGGTCGATCGCGACAGCCGGAACGTCGCGTGGCGGGGACGCCGGATCCGGGTCCGGACGTACCCGATCTCGGTCGACCCGGAAGGCCTCGACGCGTTCTCCCACTCCCAGGCCGTCGAGGGGCCGCTGGCGCGCCTCGTCGAGCGGCTCGAGCGCGCCGGCAACCCGCGGCTCATCGTCCGGGCCGACCGGATCGAGCCGTCGAAGAACGCGTTGCGCGGCTTCCTCGCCTTCGAGGCGCTGCTCGAGCGCCGCCCCGAACTGCGCCGCACCGTGCGGTTCGTCGCGGTCCAGGCGCCGACCCGGACGGAGATCGCCGAGTACGCCGACTACGCGGCGGCCGTCCGCGAGGTCATCGCCCGGATCAACCGGATCGACGAGCCGGAGGACCAACCCATCTGGGTCTACGACGGGTCCGACTACGGGATGGCGATCGCGGCGCTCCGGCTCGCGGACGTCGTCGTCGTCAACCCGATCGTCGATGGGATGAACCTCGTTGCCAAGGAGGCGGTCCTCGTCGGCGAGCGCAATCCGGTCCTCGTCCTGTCCGAGACCGCCGGCGCGGCCGAGCAGCTGGCAGCCGATTCCATCAGCGTCGCCCCGGCCGACGTCGCGGGCACGACCGCCGCGCTCGAGCGGGCGCTCGCTATGGGTGTCGACGAGCGCCGCGCCCGTCTCCGGCGGATGCGGGCTTCGGTCCGCCAGGAGGATCTCGACTGGTGGCTCGTCCGGCAGCTCCGCGACCTGGCCGCGATCCGCCACGGCCAGATGCCGCCGTCGCGCCGGTTGCGCGACACGGTCCGCCGGGTCGAGGAGGTGGCGGTCTAGGTCGCCTCCCGCTCGAGGGCCCCGGCGACCACGGACAGGAGCCTCGCCGCGTCGCGCGTGCTCGAGAGCTCGACGTCCGCTGCGGCCGCCACCTCGCGCGGCGTCTCTGCCGACGCGTGGACCGCGACCGCGAGCCCGTTCAGCTCGCCGCGCTCGCGGGCACGGCGGACGATCTCGAACGCCTCCGCGTCGCTCCGGTCGTCGCCGAGGACGAGCACTCCGCCCGGCCGCAGAGTGTCGATCAGCCGGGCGAGGGCCTCGCCCTTGCCACCCGCCCCCACCGGTCGGAGTTCCACGATTCGTCGGCCCTCGAGGACGACGAGGCCCGTTCCCCCGATCGCCCGCTCGGCGGCCTCGATCGCCTCGATGACGGCCAGTCGCGCGGCGTCGATGTCCGCGGCCGCCCGGAAGTGGAACGCAACCGACGGGCCCTTGCGCTCCACGAACAGCCAGTCGGGCGGGCCGAGCAGCGCCGCGACGGCGTCTCCAAGCGCGGTCGCTGGCTCGACCCAGCCGGCCAGTGCCGGCTCGATCGCCACGGCCAGGCGCTCGGCACGGACCGCGCGGGCGAGGTCACCGCTCTCGACCCCGTGGTTGCCGAGGTAGCGCACGCCGCCGACCCTGACGCGACCCGCCACGTCCAGGGCGGTGCGGCCCGACAGGACGACGACCGACAGCCGATCCGGCCGCCGCCCGGCGAGCCTGGCGAGTCGCCGGATCGCCCGGCGAGCGATCGGCTCGATGAGTGCGCCCATCGGGTCCGGCGAGATCGGCGCGAGCGTGCCGTCGAAGTCCGACACCACGAGCAGTGGCGGGCGTGCCGCGACGAGCGCGAGCGCCCGATGGCGCGCCTCCCGCCACGCCGACTCCGTTCCGTCTTCCGCCGCCCGGTCCCCGTCCCGCCTCACGGCGTGACGTTGACGCCGGGCAGGATCGTGCGCAGCCCGGCGGCCATGATGTCCGGGCCGATCCCGCCCAGGGCGCCGTCGCGGACGATCCCCTCCGCGTCGATCCAGAAATGGACCGGCAGGACGATCGCCTCCCACGTCCGCTGGGCGCTGCCGTCGACATCGAGGCCGATCGGGAACGTCGTGTTGAGCCCCTCCGCGAACGCGACGATCGTGCCCTCCTCCTCACGGATGTCGATCGCGATCACGACCAGGCCTTCGTCCGCGTACCGGACGTAAAACCCGTTCATAAGCGGGAATTCGTCCTGGCACGGCGGGCAGTCCGTTCTCATGAAGTTCACCCAGACGGGCTTGCCGCGAAGCGTGGCGAGGTCGATCGTCCCGCCGCCGGCCTGGGGGACGACGAGCGACGGCGCCGGCTCTCCGATGTGGAAGGCCTGGTCGCCCGGCGAGGGGATCGGGCTCGCGCTGGGCAGAACCGCCGTGGGGCCGGGGGCGGTCGGCGAGGCAGCCGCCGGCGAGCCCGGGGCCGACGGACTGGCCCGGGCGACTTCGGGAGCCGGGCCGAGGGCCACGATCCCAACGATCAGCAGGACGGCGACGAGGACCCCGGATCCGAGCCCGGCCGCGATCGGCACGCGCGATTCCATCGCCGGGAGGGTATCAGTGTCGCCTCGCCGGACGCGTTGCGGGAGCCGCTGGTACCCTCCCGTCCGATGGATCGTTACCTCCGCACGCTCGGCCCGCGGGTCATCGCGGCTGCTCTCACCGCGCTCGGCGTCGCGTTCGTCACGGCCGGCCTGATCACGCTGTCGGGTCCGGTCGAGGCGGACCCCGGCGCCAGCCAGGCCCCATCCGCCGCGTCGAGCCCCTCACCGGCTTCGAGCGCTCCCAGTGTCGACCCGAGCCCGACGGTCCCCGCCGAGCGGCTCGCGACCCGGGTCAGGGTGGCCGCCCTCGGAATCGACCTACCCGTCATCGCCCAGCCGGATCCGACCGTCGTCCCGTGCGGCGTCGCGATGTACCTGGGCGAGATGCGCCAGCCGGGCGCGAACCGGGCGACGTATCTCTACGCCCACGCCCAGCGGGGGATGTTCCTCTCGATCCTCGATGCGTCCAAGGTGAACAACGGCGTCCGGATGCTCGGGATGATCATCGAGGTCTACACGAGCGACGACATGCTGTTCCTTTACGAGGTGACGGAGGTACGCCGCCACGTCCCGTTCGACACCGGCCTCGACGACGCCCTCGCCGCGACGCATGACCAGGTCTGGCTCCAGACCTCGGAGGGGATCGGCACGAGGTTCCCGAAGCTCCAGCTCGTGGGGGAGCCGCTCTCGAACGGCCCGGCCGATCCCGTGAAGGCACACCCATCGGCGAGGCCGCGGGCCTGCCCCTGACGCCGCGCTCGGCGGCGCTTCAGATCCAGTCGATCTTGCGGAGCACCAGCGCGACCACCCCGGCCGCCGCGATCGATGCGGCGGTGACGATCCAGAAGCCGCTCGGCTCCTGCCCCGCGAGCGCCGACCCCGCCTCGCTCATCCCGAAGATCCCGGCCACCGCCCCGATCCCGGCCACGATCACCGTCACCCCGGTCAGCCGCTTCATGATCAGCGAGAGGTTGTTGTTGATTGTCGAGAGGTAGACGTCGAGCGTCGCCGACGCGAGCTCACGGTAGTTGTCGAGCTCGTCGGTCAGCCGAATCACGTGGTCGTAGATGTCGCGGAAGTAGATGACCTCCTCGTCGTCGATGAGGTCGAGGTCGCGGTTCGTCAGCTGGCTGAAGATCTCGCGGACCGGTGCCGCCGCGCGGCGGACCGTGAGCACCTCCCGCTTCAGTGAGAACAGGCGCTCGAGGACCTCCGGCGAGGCGCGCTCGATCACGTCGTCCTGGACGGCATCGATCGCGTCGCCGAGGCGGTCCGCGAACGGGAAGTAGCCGTCGACGATCGAGTCCGCGAGCGCCCACAAAAGATGGTCAGGACCCTTTCGGAGGACAGGGCCCACGCCGCCCCTGAGGTGCGACGTGTAGAGCGGGTCCCAGTCGCCCTCGTGGACGGTGAACAGGAAGCTGTCGCCGAGGACGACGTCTATCTCGCTCGCGATAACGTCCTCGTGGAACTCGAGGGCGAAGAGCACGATGTGGACGAGGCCGTCGGTCGTTTCGATCTTGCTCCGCTGGTTGCCCTCGACGATGTCCTCGACGATCAGGGGATGAAGATCGAGGGCCTTTGCTACCGCCGCAACCTGGTCGGGGTTCGGCGACGTGTAGTCGATCCAGACCGGGATCCCGGGACGTTTGCGGAGCCGCTCGATCTGCGCGAGCGCCTCGGGCCCCGACCATTCCTTGAGCTCGTCGCCCTCGAAAGCCGCTACCCGCAGCGTCCCGTCCGACCCGATCGCGAGATGCCGGCCGCGAAACGCGGGCGCCTCCGCGTTGCGTGCCGCGGCCGAGGCTCTGGCGACGGTGCCGCGGTCAGAGCGCGAGGGTCGGCTCGACTTCGTCCGGGCCATCCAGCTCACCGCGTGCGGGGGCCGCGCCGGCGTCCCTCGCCTGCCCGCCCGGCGCCAGCATACGCGTCCGCCTGCCCATCACCAGCGCCGGCATCACCGCGACGGCGGTCAGCACGCCGGCCGCGAGGAAGATCGGAACCATGATCTGGGCCGCCTCGCCCGCGGCCCAGGCCTCGAGCGCCTGGACGACGAGGCCGTCCTCGAGCGGCCGGTTGCGGAGCGCCTCGGGGATGAAGTTCTTGTACGCCTCGGGCGTCGCGTAGACCGCGTCGAACAGCCGCTCGATCGTCGTCGACCCGTACGCCGTGAGAACAGCCAGGCCAACGGCCATCCCGATCATCCGGGCGACGGTGACGGTCGCCGAGGCCATCCCGAACGCCTGCTTGCCGACCGCCTCGACCGCCGCAGTCGAGCGCGGCGTAACCGTCAGCCCGAACCCGAGCCCGAACAGGCCCAGCACGAGCGCCACCTCGCCGACCGTCGTCTCCGGGCGCCAGCGGGTCATCACCGCCATGGCGATCCCGCTCGCGGCCAACCCGACGAGCGTCACGAGGCGGAGGGACAGGACCCGGACCGCGAAGCCCGACGCGAGCGCGCCGACCGCGGTCGCGGCCGCGAGGGACCCGAGGGCGATCCGCTGGACATCGGGCCCGCCGTAGAGGACGCGGTCGACGAACACCGCGCCGCCGATGATCGCCGTCGCGAATGAGTACCCCGTCAGCAGGGACACGAGCACGGCCGACGAGAACTCGGCGTTCCGGAACAGGCGCGGATCGAGATACGGGTCCCGCCGCCGGAGGCCCAGCACGATCGTGAGAGCCGTCGCCCCGACGGCGATCGCGAAGAGCGCGCCGCTGATGAGCGCCGGGTCGGCCGCCAGCTCGTCGGCTGCACGGCTTCCGAGCAGCGTCACCGCGACGAGTCCCGCGGCGAGCGCCACCGTGAACACGAGACCACCGAGGATGTCGACGCGGCCCGCCCGACGGGGCGTGTCCCAGCCATGGAACGCCGCCCAGCCGAGGGCGAGCGTAACGAGGCCGATCGGGACGTTGAGGTAGAAGATCCAGCGCCATGCCGGACCCAGGAGCTCGAGGAGCGGTCCCTCGCGGATGCCGGCGTTCGCGAGTGCCGGCTCGACGTGGACCGCGTCGAGGATCGCGGCGCCGAGGAACGGGCCGGCGGCCATGCCGAGGAACGTCAGTGCCCCCACGACGCCGAGCGCCCGCGGCCGGGCGTGGCCCTCGAACAGGTGCGATGCGGCGGCGGTCCCGACCGGCACGAGCACCCCGCCGCCGACGGCCTGGAGGAGCCGCGCCGCGATGAGTTCGTCGAGGCTCTGGGCCCGGCCGGCCAGCGCCGAGCCGACGATGAACACAGCCAGCGCCCCGAGGAACAGCCGCCGCGCCCCCCAGAGGTCCGATAGCCGCCCGGCGAGCGGCATCGTGACGACGTACGCGAGGAGGTAGGCGTTCACGATCCAGGACGCCTTCCGGAGCTCCGCGAAGGCGAACACCGGGTCCCGCGCGAAGTCGAGGATGATCGCCGGCAGCGCGACGGCCGTGATCATCAGCTCGAGCCCGGTGAGGAAGACGCCGACCCCGAACACGGCCAGCAGCACGTACGCGGCGGGTCCCTTCACCGGGCGAGTGTACCGGCGGGGCCGACCCGGACGGGTCTTGACACCGTCCCGGCCGGGCCGTAGCATCAACGACCGTTGATATAAACCGCCGTTGATGCGACGGTGCGCTCCGAACGGAGTTTCCCTCTGAGCCCCTCCCGCGCCCGAATCCGCTCCACGCTGGCCCGGATCGCCAACCAGCCGGACGACCTGCGCGAGCTCCGGGTGTTCCACAAGGCGCTCGCCGACGTGAACCGGCTCCGGATCGTCCAGCGGCTCGCCGAGGGCAGCGCGTCCGTGACCGACCTCATCGAGGAGATCGGGCTCTCGCAGCCGCTCGTCAGCTGGCACGTCGGGCGGCTTCGTGCGGCCGGCCTCGTCTCGACCCTGCGAAGAGGACGGGAAACGACCTGCAGCCTGCGCCCCGAGGCCTTCGAGGCGTTCGTCGCCCGCGAGCGGTCGATCCTCGGGCTGGCCGGCGCCGACCCGACCCGGGCGGCCTCGTGACCCAGTCGCTGGTCTCCCCGGGGCTCCGCGAGCGGGTCCGCGGCTTGGCCGTGCCCGTCGCGTTGGCGTTCGGTCGACTGGGGCTCACCCCGAATGCCCTGACCGTCATCGGCTTCATCGGCACGGCCGCCGCCGCGTATGCGGCCGCATCGCAGGCCTGGCTCGCGGCGGGGATCCTCGTGATCGTGTTCGGGATCTTCGACCTGTTCGACGGAGCCCTCGCGCGCGCGACCGGCAAGGCGTCGAAGTTCGGCGCCTTCCTTGACTCCACCCTCGACCGAACCGGCGAGAGCCTCGTCCTCGCCGGCGTGGCGGTCGGGTGCGCGGTCGCCGGGTTCACCCCCGGCGTGCTGCTCGCCGGCCTGGCGGCCACGTTCGCCTCCGGTGTGACCTACAGCCGGGCGAAGGCAGAAAGCCTCGGCCTCCAAGGGGAGATCGGCATTGCGCCTCGCCCCGAGCGACTTGCCATTCTGGCCGTCGGCCTTGCCTTGGCTGGGCTGCTCGGCGGGGTGACCCCCGTGACTCCATTCACCGAATGCGGCCCCAATGGATGCGAGACGGGGGTCACGGTCCTTGGTGGCGGCGCGACGGTCCTCGGCCTTGCCCTCGGCCTGATCGCCATGCTCTCGGCCATCACCATCCTCCAAAGAATCATCCACGTCAGACGACAACTCGACAGCCAACAGCAGGAGAACCAGTGAGCAGCAACGGGAAGAACGGCAAGAACGGCAAGA
>JBBDZZ010000099.1:0-13117 GCA_040899885.1 Chloroflexota bacterium
GCGGGCGCAGGCCCCGCGCCCGTCGAACGGGCGCGCCACCGACCGCCGGCCGTCGACGAACAATACGAAGAGGAGCCGAGGAGCGGAACGAGTCCCTGGGTCTGGATCTCCGCGCTGCTCGCCCTCGCAATCCTCGCGGTCGTCGGGTTCCTCGTCTTCCAACTGCTGTCCGGCTCGGGGACGCCGGCGCCGCGGCAGGTCGTGGTTCCGGGCTTCGTCGGCATGTTGCTCGATGACGCGAAGGCCCGCGGCGACGACCTGGGACTCACCGTCGAAGTTGGGTCGTCCCGGGTCGACGCCACGAAGCGGGAGAACGAGGTCCTCGAGCAGACTCCCCGCGAAGGCCAGACGGTCGACGCGGGCGGCACGGTCAGGGTGGTCATCGCCGTGGGTCCGGATGCCGTCACCGTCCCGAGTCTCATCAACCTTCCGGAGAACCAGGCGGTTCGGGCGATCCTCGACGCCGGCCTGGAGATCGGGAACGCGACCGAGGAGTTCGACCCGGTCGTGGCCGACGGCAATGTCGCCAGGCAGTTCATCCAGCCCGGCATCAAGGTCGACGCCGGGACGCCGATCGACTATGTCGTCTCGAAGGGCCCCGAGCCGACGCCGTCCCCTACGCCCTCACCGACGCCGACACCCACTCCGACTCCGACACCTACGCCAACACCGACCCCGACACCGACGCCCACTCCGACCCCGACTCCAACCCCGACGCCGGTGCCGCCAGAGACCTCGCCGCCGGCCCCTTAGGAGTTCGGCTCAGGGCTCCTCGCCCCAGAAGCCCAGCAGCGGGTCCGGCGTCCGCCCGGCGACGCCCCTTCGCGGTCGGGCGGCCCGGCGCGCCCGGGCCCGTGGAGCCGGACCCACCGGTACGAAGTCGAGCCGGGGAGCTCGATCGACGCGAACCGCCGCAGCCTGGGCGACGTCCGTCACCAACGCAGCCTCCCAGCAGCCGCGGATCTCGTCGCCGCTGAGCGGAACCCGGCGCGGATCGAGTCCGCAATAGCCGAGGTGTCCGGCAATCGACTTGCGGAAGTGCCGGCAGGTCCCGCAACTCGTCGAGGACCGTTTGCAGACCCAGCACCGGGACGTCTCGGACTGGGGCGTCCCGCAGTGCGGGCAACGCCACATCGGCATGCCCGGATAGTAGCTGCGAGCGTCAACCCTGTCGAGTCGGATCCGTGCTGGACCCTTACTTGATGATCCGGACGGCTGTTCGATCGGTCGTGTCGCCGAACGCGCTCGTGGTAACGAGGACGCTGAGCCCGCCCTGGCCGACGGTCGCGCCCCTCGGCACGGTCGTCTGGAACGTTGCCCGCCCGTCGGGGCCTGTCTGACGGTCCGCGGTGACGGGCTGGATCCCCGGGATCGTGAGGATGAACGTGACCTGCGCGCCTTCCAGCGGCCGGCCGTCCGGGTCCGTGACGAGCACGGCCAGGTCCATCGCGGCGGGCAGGCTCTTCGCCGAAATTCGGTAGGCCGACGCCGAAACGGCCGCGGTGAGCTTGCCCGTGCCACGACCGAGGGTCACGACGGCCGACGCAACATTGCCGGCCGGGTCCGTCGCCGTGATCGTGATCGCGTTCGTGCCGCTCTCGAGGGGGAGCGTCAGCTTGAACGTCCCGTCGGCGGCCGCGAGCCCTGTGACGGACGCGTTGTTCGCAGCGTTGAGGGCGACGAGCGTGGTCCGGCCCTGGGTCCTGCCGACGAGGTCGACCGCAGCCGCGTTGACCGTCGCGCCGTCCGCCGGCGACGTCAGCGTGATGTTCGGCGGGGCGGCGTCGAGGACGAACGTCACGATGGGGGATGGCTCGGACTCGCCGGCCGGCCCGATGAGCGTGGCCGTGAAGTCGTTCGCGCCGTCGGTCAGCTCGACATCGGGGATGATCAGCCTCCGGCTCGTCCCGACCGCCACCTCGAGGATCGGCGCGGCGACCTGGTCCGGCAACGACAGGTAGAGCCGCAGGACGGTTTCCGGATCGCCGACGACCTCCGGCGGGAGGATCACGACGAGATCGATCGCGGCCAGCGTCGTGTACGGCTCGGACGGACGTTCGATGAGCGGAGGGTCGGCGACCATCGCGATGGTCGGCCGCGGGCTCGGCGTGGCGGTGAGGTTGTCGATGAAGCCGTTCACGGAGCTGCCGATCGACCCCAGGGCGCGGGTCAGCCCGCCGGTCGCGGCGACGAACACTCCGGCGCCGAGCGCGATCACACAGATCGCGAGTCCGGCTCGGACGAGCCAGGGAAACCGAGGCCTGGACTTGCCGCCCCGGTGGGTCGCGAGGCGGCCGGGCGCGGGTGCGCGGGGGCGAACCTTGCTCGGGGCCGGGCGTCCCGTCGAGGGTGGTCGAGGCCGGACTTGTGACGGGCGCGCGGCTCGGCGGTAGGTCATCGGGCGGCATTGTCGCACGCCCCCGAGGCCACACGGATGGCCCGATCGGCCGCCTGTCGTACGGGATCGGCGCGGCTCGTTGTACTCTGGGTCGTCGCGCGTGCGGTCGGCCGCGCCCCCCAGCTGAGGATTGGATGCAGGCTCGCGATCCAAAGGGCGGCCGCCCCGGCGGTGCAACCGGACGACCGGGCTTCGGCGTGCCGCCGATCGGCCGAGCGGCTCCGGCGCCTTCGGCAAGACCGGCCCCCGGACCCGGTCCGGGGATGGCGCTGCCGCTCGGCGGCAGGGCCGGATTCGGCCTCCCGAACCTCCGCCGGAACGTCTGCCCGCACTTCTACATGACCGGCATCCGGGGCGCGATCCCCATCCAGGCGCCCCATCTGCTCAAGGCCCTGATCCGGCAGGACGCGAATGTGTCGCGCTGCCAGCTCCGGGGTGGGGTTCACCTCGAGCAGGGCTACGTGAACGATGTATGCCTGACGCCGCGGTTCAACCAGTGCGTCTTCTACGAGGACGAGCTGACCCGGGAGTGACCGCCGCGGGCACGACGCCTCGCTACGCGGACGCCGTCCGCGCCCTCACCGAGCGTGGCCGCTTCGGGGTCCGCCTCGGGCTCAGCAGGACTCGGGCCCTGCTCCGGGAGCTGGGCGAGCCGCAGCGGGCGCTCCGCGGAGCGCTCGTCGCGGGCACGAACGGCAAGGGGAGCGTCCTCGCGCTCGCGGGAAGCGTGCTCCGGGAGGCCGGTTACCGGGCCGGTGAGACGCCCAAGCCCCATCTCGTCACGTACCGCGAGCGGCTCCAGATCGGTGGCCGGCCGATCGACCCGGCCTCGTTCGCCCGACTGGCCGGTGACGTGTTCCCGATCGCCGACCGGGTCGCCCGCCGCCACGGTGAGCCGACCGAGTTCGAGCTGCTCACCGCGATGATCTTCCGATGGTTTGCCGAGGAGAAGGTGGACCTCGCCCTCGTCGAGGTCGGCCTCGGCGGACGGCTCGACGCGACGCACGCGTGGGACGGCGGCGTGGCGGCGATCACCAACGTCGATCTCGATCACATGGACCGGCTCGGCGACACGATCCCGGCGATCGCCCGGGAGAAGGCCGCGATCATCGAGCGCGGCGACCTGGCGGTCACGGGCGCGACCGGCGACGCGCTGGCGGTTATCCGACGCCGGGCGCGGCGCCTCGGCGTCCCGCTGACCGAGGCGGCCCCGGCGCCGCTCCTCGGCTGGGACCGCGACTCGATCGAGGTCGAGCTGCCTCGCCTCGGCCGGACGCGGGTGGGGCTGCGCGGCCGGCACCAGGCGGCGAACGTCGCGGTCGCGGACGCGCTGCTCGATGCGCTCGAGGCGGCGGAGATCGCGGTCGCGAACCCCGCCCAACGGAGTGCCGGCTACGCGGCCGCGCGCTGGCCGGGCCGGCTCGAATTGCTCGACGTCGGCGGCCGCGAGGTCCTGCTCGATGGCGCGCACAACCCGGCCGGAGCCGCCGCGCTCGCGGTCGCGCTCGACGACCTGCGCCCCTATCTCGGCCCGGGGCCCATGACGCTCGTCACGGCATCGATGGCGGACAAGGACGTCGACGGCGTCGTTCGTGCGCTCGCCGGCTCCGCCGCACTGGCCAGGGCCCGTATCATCTGCACCCGGCTCGATCTCACCCGGTCGCTCGACGCCGGATCCCTCGCCGCCGCCTGGGCGCGGGCGTGGCCCGGCAGCCGGCCGATCGTCGAGCCGGACCCGGCGGCCGCGCTCGACCGGGCGCTCGAGGGAGGATCGGGACCGGTCGTCGTGGCCGGCTCGCTCTATCTCGTCGGCCACGCGCGGGCCCGGTTGGTCGACGATCCGATGCTGCGCGACCCGGAGGAAGCGATCTCGAGATGACCCGGCCGCCCGACGCTCCTCGCGACACGCCACCCCCGCCCGGGCTCGGCGAGACCCGGATCGGGCCGCGCACGTTCCGCTGGGGCGAGCGGACGTTCGTCATGGGGATTCTCAACGTCACCCCTGACTCGTTCTCCGGCGACGGCCTGTTCCGGCCCGGGGGCGAGACGGTCAGGGCCGCCCTCGAGCGAGCCCGGGCGATGGTCGAGGAAGGGGCCGACCTCATCGACGTCGGCGGGGAGTCGACCCGGCCGGGCCACGAGCCGGTGGACGCGGACGAGGAGCGGCGGCGGATCGTGCCGGTCATCGCCGCGCTGCGCGAGGCGATGCCGGACCTCGCGATCAGTGTCGACACGACGAAGCCGATCGTCGCAGAGGCCGCGATCGGAGCCGGAGCGGCGATGGTCAACGACGTGTGGGGCGTCGCCGAGGACGACACGCTCGCTCGCCTCGCCGCCCGCCGGGGCGTGCCGATCCTCCTCATGCACAACCGGCGCGAGGCGCGCTACGTGGACGTCGTGGCCGAGGTCGTCGAAGAGCTGACCCGGGCTACGGAGCGGGCGGTCGCCGTCGGCGTTCCTCGCGAGAACGTCATCGTCGACCCGGGATTCGGGTTCGGCAAGACGGTCGAGCACAACCTCGCCGTGCTCCGCGACCTCGCCGCCCTGCGGGCGATCGGCCGTCCGATTCTCCTCGGGACCTCGCGCAAGTCGACCCTCGGTCGCGTCCTCGACCTGCCGCCGCTCGAGCGGGTCGAGGCGACGATGGCGACGACCGCCCTGGGCGTCGCGTCGGGGGTCGACATCGTCCGGGTCCACGACATCCGCGCCAACGTGCGGACCGCGCGCATGGCAGACGCGATCGTCCGCGGCACGTGGCGCCCCGCGGCGGCGGCCTCGGAAAGCTCCCTCCGGTGAGCGACCGAATCGTGCTCTTCAACATGGTCTTCGAGGGCCACCACGGCTACTACGACCATGAGCGGGCGACCGCACAGCCGTTCGAGATTGACCTCGAGATGCGGCTCGACCTCCGGCCCGCCGGGAATGACGACGATCTCGAGAAGACCGTCGACTACGGGAAGGTGTTCGCCGTCGCCCGCGGGATCGTCGAGTCGACGACGTTGCGGCTCCTCGAGGCGATCGCCGAGGCGATCGCCCGTGAGGTCCTTGCGGGCTTCCCCGCGGTCGAGGAGGTGTCCGTCCGGGTCCGCAAGCCGAAGGTTCAGCTCGGCGGCCGGCTCGACTACGCAGGCGTCGAGATCACGCGGCGCAGGAACTAGGGCTGGAGGTTCGGCGGCCTCGTCCCGAGCATCACCGAAACCGTCTCGCGGGTCGCGCCGCGAATGATGGCGAGGGTCACCGTCTGGCCCGGAGCAAACTGGCTGAGGACCGCATCGAGCGGGTGTTCCCTGTCGATGGTGACGCCCTCGATCGCGGTGATGATGTCGCCTTCGAGGATCCCGGCCTGGGCCCCCGGTCCGTTCGCGATCACCGCTGCCTCGCCCGTGGGCTTGTTGTCTGCGTCGAGGACCCTCACGAGGGCGCCTGCCGAAACGGGCAGCCTGACATCCGCGGCGAGCTGCGCGTCGATCGGCATGAACTTGATCCCGATGTACGGCCGGGCAAGCTCGGCACCGGCGAGGGCCTGCTGCATGATCGGGCGGGCGATGTTGATCGGGATCGCGAAGCCGATCCCGTTGCTGTCAAGGGCGACCGCGGTGTTGATGCCGATGACGTTGCCGATCGAGTCGATGAGCGGCCCGCCGCTGTTGCCCGGGTTGATCGCCGCGTCGGTCTGGATGAGGTTCGTGATGACCGTGCCGTCCTGGACCTGGATGCGGCGGCCGGTGGCCGACACGATCCCGCTCGTGACGGTGTTCGAGTAGGTTCCGAGCGGGCTGCCGATCGCGATCGTGAGCTGGCCGACCTTGAGCTCACCCGAGTCGCCGATCGGGGCGGCCGGCAAGTCCGTCGCCTCGATCTTCACGATGGCCAGGTCGGTGAGCGTGTCGATCCCGTAGACGCGGCCGTCGAACTCGCGGCCGTCCTTGAGCTCCACGACGAGCGAACTGCTGTCCGTCACGACGTGGCGGTTCGTGAGGATCCAGCCGCGTGAGTCGTAGATGACGCCGGATCCGACGCCCTCCGGAATGACTCCGCCGATCGGCGACGTGTCGATCCCAGCGACTTCGATCTTGACGACCGCGGGGCCCACCTTGGCCACGGCCTCGATGATCGCGGACGACTCGCTGAGCTTGACGGACTGGTTGGTCCCGACCGTGCTGCCGTTCCCGACCGAAGACGGCGCCGCGGTCCGATCGAGCACGCCGGCCGCGTCGAGCGCGAGGAACGTGCCGCCGGAGGCAAGGGTTGCCGAGATGAGTGAGGCGAGGACGACAGTTCCGATGCCCGGCGCGCGCCGGTGCGGCTCGACCGGGACGACCGCGGGCCGGGCGACGGGGTCACGGACCGGCGGCGCGTCCGGCCGGCTCCAGGCCGGCCACGGCTCGGGAGCGGGGGAGTAGGCCCGGGACTCCTCCCAGTCGTAGGCCTCGTCGGCAGCGGTCGCTCCGCTGGCGGCGGGGTCGAGGTCGGAGCTGGGTCGGTCGGTCATCTGGGGTTGCTCGAGAGGGTCGTGCGGCCGGCACGCGGCGGAAGTTGGTGAGTCGTGGACTAGGGTGACGTGCCCGGGTTGAGGCGCGAGCCTTCGCCCGATGAAGAATCCGCCACTTTCGGCACCACTGCGTCCGGTGCGACCGGTCCGTCCGGTCCGACCGGGCGCGTGCCTTCAGCGCGGCTGGCGATCGACGGAGCCTCAGAAACGGCCCGCGGGTCGCGGGGAAGCGTGACCACGAAGCGCGATCCGGCGCCGCGGCGGCTCTCGACCGTGACCGAACCCGAGTGCATGTCGACGATCGAGCGGACGATCGCGAGGCCCAGCCCGCTGCCGCTGCCGCGGGCCTCGTTAGCGCCTGATCCACGGTAGAACCGTTCGAAGATCCGCGGCAGCTCGGCAGCACCGATCCCCACGCCCGTGTCGCGGACCTCGATCTCGGCGCCGTCGGAGACCGGCCGCACGGCGACGTCCACGGATCCGCCCCGGGGGGTGAACTTGACCGCGTTGCCGACCAGGTTCGTGACGACCTGGCCGATCCGCTGCGGGTCGTGCCTGATCCGGATGGGGCGGTCCGGCACGGAGAGTCGCAGGTCGACCCCCCGCCGGGCTGCCGCCGCGGCGGCCTGGTCGACGGCCGACTCGACCGCCGCCCGGAGGTCATCCGGCCGAAGGTCGAGCAGGACGAGGCCCGAGTCGAGCTTCGAGAGCTCGAGCAGGTTCTGGGCAAGCCAGTCGAGCCGGTCGATCTGCTGGCTGCTCGCCTCGAGGAACTCGGCCCGCGCCTCCGGGTCGTCGGCGGCCTGCTCCTTCACCAGCTCGTTGAACGTCCGGAGCGCGGCAATCGGTGTCCGCAGCTCGTGCGATACGTCCGCCAGGAAGTCGCGACTCCGGTCCCGGTCCCTGCGAATGATCCCGACGCTCTCCTCGAGCCTCTCGGCCATCGCGTTGAACTGATGGGCGAGCTCAGTGAGCTCGGCCGGCGCGGCCGCAACCTGGACCGGCGTGACTCTCCGGCTGAGGTCGCCCTCGGCGATGCCCCTCGTCGCCTCGGTCAGCCGCCGCAGCGGCGTGGTGAACCGTCGGGCGAGGAGGGCGGCCACGATCATCGCCATCCCGAGCGCGAAGAGGGCAATCGCGACCAGCAGCCCGGTGACGTTGGCCAGTGCCGACGCCCGGAACGTCAACGGGTCGGACAGGGTGATCTCGGCGACGTAGGCAAAGAGGCTGCTCCGGATGGCGTAGTAGTACGTGTACGTCACCGATTCGCGCGTCTGTCCCGGCCGGGGCTCGGCCTCGTACATGGCCGAGAACTCCCCGCCTTCGGCGGGCTCGAACCCCTCGAGCGTCGGCTCCCCAAGGCCCAGCCGGATCCTGATGTTCGCCTTGGCGAGTTCGTCCGCGATCAGTTGGAGCTGGCCTGGAATGGCCAGCTGCCGGGCGACGGCCGGCTCGACGGTCCCATCGGGCGCCACCACCGGCCGAATCGGCGAAGCCTGCTCGGCCAGCCCCTTGAGCACCGTCTGGACCGTCTGCGACCGATCGGCGATGTCGGCTTCCTGCTGGCGGAAGAAGTAGTCGTCGAGCCGGTTGAGGACGAGGAGCGAGACGAGCAGCAGGGTCAGGGCGACGACCGCGAGGAACCCGATCGTCAGGCGCGCCTGGAACGTGTGCGGCGCGAGCGCCCGCAGCCCCCGTCGTGATCGAGCCGGGGCTACCAGGGACTCAGCGCTCGGCGAAGGCGTAGCCCACCCCCCGGACAGTCAGCACGAAGGCGGGCGAGGCCGGATCGTCCTCGATCTTGTCGCGCAGGTGGCTGACGTGGACGTTGATCGTCTTCTCGTCCTGGTCAAGGGCCTCGTAGTCGCGGAGCAGCTCGAGAAGCTCTGAACGGGTGTAAACCCGACCGGGTCGGCTGGCGAGGTGGCGGAGGATCTCGAACTCGGTCGGGGTCAGCCCGATCCGGCGCTGGCCGCGCTGGACGCGCCGTCGCTCGAGGTCGATGACGAGATCGCCGTGGCGGATGACCCGGCCACCGGCCGCGTCGGCCAGGTCGCCGTACGCCCGCCGGAGGAGCGCCTTGATCCGGCTCATCAGCTCGCGCAGCCCGAAGGGCTTCGTCAGGTAGTCGTCCGCCCCAAGCTCGAGGCCGATCACCTTGTCGACCTCGTCGTCCCGGGCGGTCAGGACGAGGACCGGCGCCTTCGACCCGGTCGCCCGCAGGCGGCGGAGGACCTCGAACCCGTCCATCCCGGGCAGGCGGACGTCGAGGACGACGAGATCGGGGGCCTGGTTCGTCGCGAACTCGAGGCCCTCCTCACCGGATCGGGCGACCGCAACCTGGTAGCCCTCCTGCTGGAGGGCGTACTGGATGCCACGCGCGACGGCGAACTCGTCCTCGACGATGAGAATCGTGGCCGACACGGGGCCGATCCTACACCGGACCCCGTTCGAGGCCCGGCGGGGCCTTTGGGCGCCGGCGGCCGCTGTGGTACCGTATGCCGCCCGGGCGCCCGACGGCACCGAATCCTGCCGTCGTAGAGCAGCCCCGGCCACGAACCAAACGCACACGAGGTCCGCCCGAAAATGACGATTGCCGCCCGCCCGACGCTGGCCGCCAGGGGGCGCGAGGTAACCGGCAAGGCCGTCGCCAAGCTCCGCCGCGCCGGCCAGCTGCCGGGGGTCGTCTTCGGCCGCGGACTGGAGTCGGCGAACGTCACGGTCGATGCCCACGAGTTCTCCGTGCTGCGCAGGAAGGTCGGGCCGAACGTCCTCGTCGACCTCTCGGTCGACGGCGGCAAGACGCAGCCGGTGCTGGTCAGCGAAGTGCAGGTCCATCCGGTGAACCGGCGCCCGCTCCACGTGGACCTGTTCGTCGTCCGGATGACGGAGGAGCTGATCGTCGAGGTGCCCCTCGTCGCAGTTGGTACGTCGATCGCGGTCACCGAGCAGAGCGGGACCGTCATCCACGCGATCGACAACGTCCGGGTCCGGGCGCTGCCGGACCACCTGCCCCAGTCGATCGAGTACTCGATCGAAAGCCTCGTCGACTTCGAGTCGACGATCCACGTCCGCGACCTGGTGATCCCCAGCGACGTCACGCTGCTCAACGATGAAGACGAGCTCGTGGCCCGGGTCATCCCGCCGCGAGTCGAGGAGGTCGTGGAGGTTGCGCCGGCGGTGCCGGCCGAGGGCGAGGCTGCCGAAGGCGAGGCTGCTGCCGAAGGCGAGGCCGGTGCCGAGGGCCGTGCCGAGGGCGGCGAGGCCCGCGAGGGCCGGGCCGAGGGCCGCGCCGAGGGTGGCGAAGCCCGCAAAGGCGGCGACGCTCGCGAGGGCCGCGACGAGGGCAAGGACCGCAAGGGCAAGGGCTGATCGTCCGACGGACCGGCCGCTACGGCCGGTCGCCGTGGGCGACGACCACCGGTAGCCGAAGCTCGAACGCGGCCGGCGGGAGCGCCTCGAGGCGCGCGCGCAGCTGTCCTGAGATGCGCCTCCGCTCCACCCGGCCCATGCTCGCGAAGAGATCTTCCTCGTCGAAATCCTCGATGAAACCCTGGTAGCTGCGCGCGTCGAACGGGTGGACGAGCTCCCGCCCCTCGGCCTGGACGGCCCGGAAGCCGGCCCGCTTGAGGCCGGCCGCCGCCGCGGCCACGGACGCATAGTCGCCGCGTCGGACCTCCGGTTCGCGGGCACCGATTCCTTCATCGTCGAGGACCTTGTCGACCTCGATGTCCGGCCGGAACGTCCGGTCCCCGACGACCCACGTCACGTGCGCCATCCGGCCACCGGGGCGGACCACGCGATGGACCTCGCGGAGGACAGCGTGGCGGTTCGGCACGAGCTGGAGGACGAAGGAGGAGACCGCAGCATCGAGCTCCCCCTCACGGAAGGGCAGCCGGTCGGCGAACGCGACCTCCACCGTGAACCGGCGCCGGTCCCCCGGGCCCAGCTGCCGGTCCGCCTCCCTCCGGGCCGCGGCCGCCATGCCGCTCGAAGCGTCGATGCCGACGACCTCCACCCCCGGCCAGCGGCGAATCGCCGCGACGGCCAGCGTCGCCGTCCCGGTGCCGAGGTCGAGGATTCGGCGCGCGCCAGCATCTACGAGTGGAGCGATCCGGTCGAGGACCGATACCGCGGTCGGGGCGAGCACCGGCGCCCACCACCTCGCGTAGCCGCGGGCAATCCGGTCGTAGCGCTGGGCCTGGTCAGTCATGCACCCATGCTGACACGCCCGGGGCGGCGAGAGTCAGGGGGCTGGAGTGGCGGGGGTAGGTTCGGGCCGCCGGATCACACCCAGCCGACGTAGGACGAAGACGACTGCCGCGGAGAGCAGGCCAATCGCGAACAGGATCGGCAGCCAGACGATCGCGAACCAGATGCCCGCCGTGGTGACAGCCTGGATCACGTTGATCAGGCTCCCGGTCGCTCGGTCCACCTCGACCGCGGGCTCCCAGCCCTTGGCCGCTTCGGTCACGGCCACCACCTGGATCCCGTACGTCACGGTCAGGGTGCCGTAGCCCGCGCGGTCCTCCAGCTCGGCGCGCTGGGCGTCGAGCTGCTCGATCTGGCCGCGGACCTCGGTGAGGCGCTTCTCGACCTCGAGGACGTCGGTGATCTTCGTCGCCGTGGTCGCGATCCGCTGGAGTGCCGTCTCGCTCGCCCGCAGGTTCCTGATCCGCGCATCGAGGTCGACGATCTGCCCCGTCACCTCCACGGCGTCGGTTTCCTCGCCGAGGACCGTGCCCAGGCGGCGCAGCGCGTCGAGCGCGTCGTCCCAGCTCGCCGACGGGATCCGATAGGCGATCGAGGCGGTTGAGGCGTCGCCATTATTGGTCTGGCGGGAGGCGCCGACATAGCCACCCATCGCCCGGACCGCGTCGCGCCCGGCGCGAACGGTCGCGTCGAGGTCCGTCACCCTGAGGCTGAGGGACCCGGTTCGGATGATCTTGGCGTCGTCACGAAACGCGGCGTTCCCGTCGCCCGGGGCCCCGCCGCTGACGGGTACCGGGGCGGAGCTCGTGGCAGGTTGGCCGCGTGGCTGGTCGCCGATGGAGTCGCCGACGGTCGACAGGGGTGCCGGTTGTGCGGCGCTGCCGCTGCACCCGGCGAGAAGGAAGGCACTGACGAGGATGAGGCCGCTAGCCGGACGGGACACCCGGAGTGGATGAAACATCGCGATAGCCTCCAGGAGCATGCGGCGGCCGGTGGCCGCCATCCGGCGGACGGCCGGCGCGGGCTCGCAGTTCCCTGTCGGGGGCCCGCGGCCCGAGTATGGTCCGTCCCGTGCGGCCACCAGGACCGGCGAAGGTCCGGCATCGCTCGCGGATGGTCCCCCGTACACTCCCGAGGTGCGCCTGCCGTTCGCCCCGCCGCTCGAGCCCATGCTCGCGAAGCCTGTCGATGGCCTCCCGTCCGACGACGGCTGGCTGTTCGAGCCGAAATGGGACGGCTTCCGGGCAATCGTCTTCCGGGACGGCGACGAGGTCCTCATCCAGAGCCGCGACCTGAAGCCGCTCGACCGCTACTTCCCGGAGCTCGCCGCGCCGCTCCGCGCCAGCCTGCCAGAGCGGGCCGTGGTCGACGGGGAGGTCGTCATCGCGACCGGCGGCGAGCTCGATTTCGAGGCGCTCCTCCTTCGCATCCACCCGGCCGAGTCGCGGGTCCGGATGCTGGCAGGCGAGACCCCGGCGTCGTTCGTCGCGTGGGACCTGCTGGCGCTCGGCGACGAGGATCTGCGAAAGGTTCCGCAGGGTCAGCGACGCGCCCGTCTCGAGGCCGTCCTCGCCGGAGCCGAGCCGCCCGTGCATCTCACGCCCGCCACGACCGATCGGGCGATGGGAGCTGACTGGTTCGACCGATTCGAGGGGGCCGGCCTCGACGGGGTGATCGCGAAACGCCTCGATGCGCCGTACCAGCCGGGCAAGCGGGCGATGCTGAAGATCAAGCATCAGCGCACCGCCGATTGCGTCGTCGCCGGATTCCGCTGGCACAAGAATGGGCCGGGGACGCACGTCGGGTCGCTCCTTCTGGGCCTGTTCGATGACTCCGGCAGCCTTCATCACGTCGGAGTTACGTCGTCGTTCACGTGGGACAAGCGAGAGGCGCTCGCGAAAGAGCTCGAGCCGCTCCGCAAGAACGCGATGAAGGGCCATCCGTGGGGCGAGTGGGCGGAGTGGGCCGCAGCGGGCGCCGCGGACGCCTCCGGCCAGCGGCTGCCCGGCGCGACC
>JBBDZZ010000100.1:0-1210 GCA_040899885.1 Chloroflexota bacterium
CGCGCGAACTGCTCCGAGTAGCATCGACCGGATGACAGAGTCCGAGGTGACCAACGGCAAGGCCGCACCTCGGGTCCTGGCGACAGCCGTCGTCCCGTTCGGCCTGCTGCTGACTGCCGCGGTCGTTGGCCCGCTCCGCCCTCCGCTGCTGGCCGCGCTCGCGATCGGCTGGGTCGTCGTTCGTGCGCTATCGCCCCGCCACGCAACCGCATGGGCCGCAACGCTGCCGGTCGCGGCGATCCTCGCCTGGGCGAGCGTCTATGGGCGCGACATCCCCCTCGGCGCTGCCGCCTGCTCCAACCCATTGTCGACGATCGCCCTCAGCCGGGTCCTGGAAGCAACCGGGGTCCTGACGATCGTCGTCGTACTGGCCTTCATCCTCCGTGTCCGCCCCGCGGACATCGGCCTGCGCGGCGCGGACCACGGAATTCTCGCAGCAGCCGTGGGCATCGCTGTGCTCGCCGCCGTCGGTGGCCTCGTCATCGGCCCGGTTCTCGCCGCCCCGTTCTTCGGCGAGGTGTCGTTCGCCATGCCGGCTGCGGCCATCGTCCCGGCGCTGATCTTCGGCGTCACGAACGGCGTGATGGAGGAGGTCGCGTACCGCGGCTGGCTTCAGAGCCACCTCCGCCCGTTCGTCGGCGCGGGCGGCGCCATCGTCCTGCAGGGCGTCACCTTCGGGATCGCCCACGCCGGACCCGAGGTCGTCGGCCCGTTGGCCCTCCACGTGGCGCAGATGAGCGCGGCCGGCATCGTCGCCGGCGTCTTCGCCCAGCGGTTCGGGTTGTTGCCCGTCATCGCGGTGCATATCGGCGCGGACGTGGCTCTCTACTTCGGACTCGCATGCAGCGCCGCCCCGCCGTGATCGCCGCGGTGATCCCCGCCTACCAGGAGGCACCGCGTGTCGGGCCGGTCGTCGTGGGCGCGAAGGCGCACCTCCCCGTGCTCGTCGTCGACGATGGCTCGGCGGACGACACGGCCTCCGTCGCCGAGGATGCCGGCGCAACCGTTCTCCGCCTTCGCCCGAACCAGGGCAAGGGTGCGGCCCTTCGAGCAGGCTTCCGCTGGGCGCTCGACAACGGCATCGAGGCGGTCGTGACGCTCGACGCCGACGGGCAGCACGACCCCGCGGAAATCCCAACGTTCGTCGCGGCCCGAGCCCGAACCGGCGCGGACCTCGTCGTCGGGCGTCGCGACTTCAGGCGGATGCCGC
>JBBDZZ010000100.1:1310-12759 GCA_040899885.1 Chloroflexota bacterium
GGCGAGCCGAGCCACATCGACCCATGGCGCCATTTCACGAGCTTCGTCCGGATGGTCCGCAAGGCCCGCGCGACTGTCCGCCGTCCGTCCCCGCCACCCGCGGGCTGAGCCGCCGCCCCACCGCGCACCTCGCCCGCCGATACCATGCCTCCCCGTGACCCAGTCCCCTTCCGAGTCATCGGACCGCTCGTACCGGGCGCTGCTGCGCGTCCCTCGCCTCGGCCGAACGCTGGTCGCGATGCAGATCGCCCGTGTCGCCCAGTCGATGGTCGGCGTGGCGCTCGTGCTGTTCACGCTGCTCGAGTACCGCTCGCCGATCCTCGCCGGGGCGGTGACGTTCGTGAGCATCGTTCCCGGCCTCGTCGTCAGCCCGATCGCCGGGGCGCTGCTCGACCGGCACGGGCGCGTCCGGCTGATCACCCTCGACTACCTCGTCACCCTCGGGACGCTCGTCGTGCTCGGGGTGCTCGCGCTCGCGAAGCTGCTGCCGCCGCCGCTCCTCCTGCTGATCGCCGCGGTCTCGTCGCTCACGTCGATCCTCAGCCACACCGGACTGCGCAGCCTCTTCCCGCTGATCGTCCCCGGGCATCTCTGGGAGCGCCTCAACGCGATCGACTCGAACGGCTATGTCGTCGCGACAATCCTCGGGCCGCCGATCGCCGCGAGCCTCGTTGCTCTCCTGGGCGGGCCGACCGCGCTGATCGTCGTCGGGGCGTCGTTCGGCATCGCGGCGGTCGCGATGATCGGCGTTCCGGACCCGCCGAGCGCGATCGAATCGACCGGCAAGCTGTTGCTCGACGCGCGGCACGGGCTCGTTTACACGTGGCGCAACCGGACACTCCGCGGACTCGGCTTCTCGATCTCCACGCTGAACATCGCCGGCGGGATCGGCACGATCGTCGTCCCACTGATCGTCCTCGAGCGGCTCGGTCTCGGCGAGGTGTTCGTGGGCGCGGTGTTCGCCGTTTCGGGCATCGCGGGGATGTTCTCGGCGCTGCTGTTCGGCCGGATCGACTCGCGCGGCCGCGAGTGGGCAATGCTCGTCTGGCCGATGGTCGCGTTTGCGCCCGGCGTCGCGCTCCTCCTCCTCGCCGCGGGGTCGGGTCCGCTTGGGCTCGGCGTCGCTGCGGGCCTGGCCCTGACGGGCGCCTCGCTCGCGATCACCGGGCTCCTCAACGGGCCGCTGGACATCGCCCTGTTCACGGTGCGCCAGCGACGGACCGAGCAGGCCTGGATGGGTCGGGCGTTCGCGGTCTCGATGGCGTTCAACTTCGCCGGATTTCCGATCGGCGCGGCACTGGGCGGTGTCGTCGCGGAGGTGTCGATCGAGGCCGCGATCGTGATCGGGGTCGCGGCCAGCCTCCTCGCGGCGGTGTTCGCGGCGACGATGATCCCGAAGCGGGCGCCCGCGCCGTGAGTCTGTTCGACCGCCTCGCTGCGGCGCCGGCCTACCCAACCGAGCCGGACGACCTTCGCACGGTCAGGCTCTTCGGGCTCGCGCTGCCGTTTCGGGCGTCGATCGCGATCGCCGTCGTCACCCTGGCAGTGCTGCTCAATTTCTCGCGGACGTTCATCCCCGAGCCGATCCGGGCGCTGGGGCTGGGCCCTGAAGGCCTGCGCTACCAGTCGATCGAGCGGGTGGCGTTGTTCCTGCTCGTGCCGCTGGCCGTCGTGATCTTCGGTTTTCGGGACACGCCGGCGCGGTACGGACTCCGCCTCGGCGACTGGCGCTGGGGAATCGGGCTGATTCTGGTCGGCTGCGCGGTGATGACCCCGGTCGTCATGTTGCTCGCGTCACTGCCGGACTTCCGCGCCTATTACGCCCCGACCGTCGCCCCGCTCCCCGACCTGCTGGTGACCCACACCCTCGACCTCGTGTCGGCCGAGTTCCTGCTGCGCGGCTTTCTCATGTTCGCGCTGCTCCGGGTGATCGGCCCGATCGGCGTGCTCGTCGTGCAGTTCCCGTTCGTGTTCGCTCACCTCGGCAAGCCGGAGATCGAGCTGTTCTCGACGCTGTTCGGCGGCCTCGTCTACGCGTGGGTCGACTGGCGGACGAGCTCCATCCTGTGGAGCGCGCTCGCCCACATCTACATCGTCACGTTGCTCGTGGTGCTCTCGGCAGCGTGAGCAGCCGGGAACGGAGCGGCCGCGCCGCCTGGCGGGTCACCTGATGCCGCGACCGACGCCCGACCCGGCCGGCGGGTCAAATTGGAGGGAGAAGTGCCGCCTCTGGCGCTTCCGAGTCCATTTGAGTGTGTTCCTTCGACAGATGACCCGGCTCGTGGGTCAACCGCGTCGCCAGGCTGTCGGTCAGGCCTTCGCTGCCTTCGCGACGTCCGAGTCGTCGTCGACCTCGATCCCGTGGCGTTCCGCCGCCGTGAGAATCTTGTCCGCTGTGCGCTTCTTCGCTGCCTTGCCCTCGAAATCGGTCTGGTTGAACCGGGCGATGGCGTTGCGGACGTGCGCCTCGTCGGGGATCGGCAGGTGGCGCTCACCCTCTCGGTCGATGTAGGCGAACTGCGAATCGCGCAGATCGTTGCGGTCCTGGGTATCGAGCTCCGGCATGGCTGCCTCCTTGGGGCTCGAATCGTCCGCCGAACGAGGTTAGTGCAGGGCCTGTCGAGCTGTGATGCCGCTTGCAGGCATCTTGCGTCCAGGCGCGCGCGAGTTCAGCCGACAGCGATCAGGTTCGAGATCGTCCCGATGAGCCCGGCCGCCGTGCCCACCGCGGCGACGAGGATCGCCACGCGCGGGTGATAGCGGTACACGAACGCGAAGGTCGCGACGACGAACGCGATAAGGGCGATCTTCATGATCGCGAGCCCTTCGATGCCGACGACCCCGACCCCGCCTTTGACCAGGGGGTTGAGCTCGGCGTGGATCCCGACGCTGAGGACCATCCGGACGAACGTGAGCAGGTCCCCCGCCTGGGCAATCCCGACCGACAGGAGGACGGCGAAGATGGCGATCGGGGGTGTGCCGGCGGTGGCGGCCGCGGGCAGCGCCCCAGACGAGGCCGGCAGGCCCGAGGCGCCCGGCCATGCGGACGCAGCCGGCGCGGCGATGTCCAGCGCGAGGCCACCCGCCAGGTCGAGGCGGTCGTCCCAGCGCCTGAGCGGCGACCCGGGCACGAAACGGCTCCGCCGCTCGGCGTGCGGCCAGGGACCGGAAAGCGCGGCCGGAGCCGGCATCGGGCCGGAGTTGCGCGGCGCGACGGGGAGTGGCATCTGGTCCTCCAACCAGGGGCGCACGACACACCGGGGACGGAGCGTCGGGACCCATCCGCATTCGCTCGAGTCGACGGCAGTATCCGACAGAATCCGCCGGATGGCACCCCCCTGATGCCGATTGTGAGGGCACACGCGCACCGATGCGGCTATTCTTCCCCCCGGACAGCCCAGTCCACCGTCCCCCAGCTGATCCCAGGTGGTGCCCATGCAGGTCGGCGTCGCCAGGGAGACGGCGCCCGGAGAGCGGCGCGTCGCCCTGGTCCCCGAAGCGCTCGCGAGGCTGACCGCGGCCGGGCTCGAGGTCCTCGTCGAGACCGGGGCCGGAAAGGGCGCCCTGATCCCGGACGAGGCCTACGCCGACGCCGGCGCGACCATAGTGAAGACGGACACGCTGTACGCCAAGTCGGAGGTCGTGCTGCGGGTCCAGGCGCCGTCAGCGACCGAGGTCCGTCGGCTGAAGAAGGGCCAGGTGGTCATCGGCTTCCTCCAGCCCCTCATCAACCCGAGCCTGGCCGTGGCGCTCGCGAAGAAGGGCGTGACCGCGATCAGCCTCGACGCGATCCCGCGGACGCTCTCCCGAGCCCAGACGATGGACGCGCTCAGCTCGCAGGCGAACGTCGGTGGCTACAAGGCGGTGCTGATCGCCGCGAATGCGTTCGGCCGCTACTTCCCGCTCCTCACCACGGCGGCGGGCACCGCCAAGCCGGCCAACGTCCTCGTTCTCGGGATCGGCGTCGCGGGGCTCCAGGCGATCGGCACCGCGCGCCGGCTCGGCGCGGTCGTCAGGGCATACGACGTCCGAGCCGAGACGAAGGAGCAGGCCGAATCGCTCGGTGCCCAGTTCATCGTCCTGAAGGCGGTCGCCGACGCGTCCGGTGAGGGCGGCTATGCCCGCCAGCTGACGAAGGACGAGCAGGCGGCCCAGCAGAAGGAGCTGAACGGCCACATCGCCGGCATGGACATCATCATCACGACCGCCCAGGTCCCCGGCCGCCGGCCGCCGCTCCTGGTGACCGCCGAGGCGGTGAAGGGCATGAAGCCCGGCTCCGTGATCGTCGACATGGCGGCGAGCGCACTCGGCGGAAACGTCGAGCTGAGCAAGCCCGGCGAGACGGTCGTCACGCGGAACGGGGTGTCGATCATCGCGCCGGACAACCTCCCGGCGGCGATGCCGGTCGGCGCCTCCGCGTTCTACGCCCGCAACATCTCCACGCTCCTCCTGTCCCTCGTCAAGGACGGGAAGCTCAACCTCGACTTCGACGACGAGGTCACGGCCAGCACGGTCATCACCCACGGCGGGAAGGTCGTGCAGGCCGCGACGAGGAAGCTGCTCGAGCCGGCCCCCGCCGGAGCGAAGGCGTGAACGAGGAGCTGCTCTCCGCGATCGCGATCTTCGTCCTCGCCGTGCTCGTCGGGTTCGAGGTCATCAGCAAGGTCCCCGCGACGCTCCACACACCGCTGATGTCCGGAGCGAACTCGATCCACGGGATCGTGCTGGTCGGGGCGATCCTCATTGCCGCCGAGGCAGACAACGCCGTCAGCTACGGGCTCGCGTTCGTCGCCGTGGTGTTCGGTGCCGCGAACGTCGTGGGTGGATACGTCGTGACGGACCGGATGCTCCAGATGTTCAGGCGCAAGCCCGCGGCCGCGAAAGCCGCCCCGGACGCCGGCGGCGACGCCGCCGGGCCGGGCTGACCGGGGAGCGGGATCGATGCCTCAGCAGTGGATCGAGACGTTCGTCTTCCTCGCCTGGCTGGCGGGCGCCGCGGCGTTCGTGCTGGGCCTCCATCGGATGAACTCGCCCGCGACGGCGCGCGGCGGCAACCGTCTGTCCGCGGCGGGAATGGCCGTGGCGATCGTCGCGACGCTCGTCCACGTGGCGACGCGCCCGGGCGGCCTCGGGACGACCGCGATCGCGATCATCGCGATCGGTTTTCTCATCGGCGGCGGGTTCGGGCTGATGGTCGCCCGGACGATAAAGATGACGGCGATGCCGCAGCTCGTGTCGCTTTTCAATGCGGTCGGCGGCGGCGCGGCGGCCCTGGTGGCGATCGACGACTACATCCGCGTTCTCGGGACGCCGGAGGAGACGGTCTCGACCGCGATCTTCGTCGTCCTCGGCGTCGCGATCGGGTGCGTGACATTCACCGGCTCGCTCGTCGCTTCGGGCAAGCTCCAGGGCTTGATTCCGGGCAAGCCGATCGTCGTGCCCGGCGGCCGCCTGCTGACGATCGCCCTCGCGGTGCTCGCCGTGCTCGGGACCGCCGCCCTCGTGCTCGGGGCGGGTGGGGCCGTCGCCCTTAGCCCGGCGGCGAAGCTGTTCATCCTCGGCGCGATCATCGCGGCCGGGCTCGGGTTCGGGGTGACGATGGTGCTCCCGATCGGCGGAGCGGATATGCCGGTCGTGATCTCGCTCCTGAACTCCTTCACCGGAACCGCCGCGGCGATGGCCGGCTTCGTCATCAACAACCCGGTGCTGATCATCGCCGGCGCGCTCGTCGGCGCGGCCGGCGGGATCCTCACGAAGCTCATGGCAGACGCGATGAACCGCTCGTTGATGAACATCGTCGCGGGCGGCTTCGGCGGTGGCGAGGGCACGGTCGGCGGGCCGGGCGTCGAGGGCGCCGGCGGATCCGTTCGGGAGATCGGGCCCGACGACGTGGCGATCCAGCTCGCCTACGCATCGTCGGTCATCGTGGTGCCCGGCTACGGCCTCGCGGTCGCCCAGGCCCAGCACGTGGTGCGCGAGCTGGCCGAGCTGCTCGAGGCGCGCGGCGTCGACGTCAAGTACGCGATACATCCGGTCGCCGGCCGGCTGCCCGGACACATGAACGTCCTGCTGGCCGAGGCGAACGACCCCTACCCGCTGCTCAAGGAGATGGACGACATCAACCCGGAGTTCGAGCGCACTGACGTGGTGCTGGTCGTCGGCGCCAACGACGTGACGAACCCGGCGGCGCGCTCCAACCCGTCGTCGCCGATCTACGGGATGCCAATCCTGGACGTCGACAAGGCGAAGAGCATCGTCGTGATCAAGCGGTCGATGGGCCGCGGGTACGCGGGGATCGACAACGAGCTCTACACGAACCCGAAGACCGGGATGCTCTTCGCCGACGCGAAGGACGGCCTGGCGAGCCTCGTCGCCGCGGTGAAGGCCGTCTAGGGGCCAGGCGACTCTCCAGGCGGGTCAACTGTCGAAGAACGGGCGCGTCCGGGCCGCTCGTCCGTCGTTTCGCTCGCTCAGCGGGTCAACCATCGCCCAAGGCCTCGATCGTGGCCGCCTCGACCAGCTCGTCCGTCAGGTGACCCGCCCAGCGGGTCGCCCTCGCCCGGGTCGCCTCAGGCCGGCGTGTCCTCGACGGCGATCCGGATTCGCTTGTTGATCCGGCCCTTCGACTCGTAGCCGGTCACCCTGATCCGACCGACCTCGGACGTGTTGGCGACGTGCGTCCCGCCGTCCGCCTGGAGGTCGAGCCCAACGATCTCGATCGTCCGGATCTCCTCGATCCCCGGCGGCAGGAGGTTGATCTTCGTCCGGATGAGGTCCGGGATCGCGAACGCCTCGGCGCGCGGCAGGACCTCGACCCGGACCTCGCGGCCCCGGGCCAGCTCGTCGTTCACCTTCGACTCGATCTCGCCGACGAGCTCGCCGCCCATCCGCTCGAACTCGAAGTCCATCCGCCCGCTCCCCGGCTCCATGTTGCCGCCGGTGACGAGCGCCCCGTAGTCCCGCCACACGACCCCGCACAGCGCGTGGAGAGCCGTGTGGGTCCGCATGAGGGCGAGCCGGCGAGCCCACTCGAGGTCGACCTGGAGCCGGTCGCCGACGACTGGCGGCTCCCCGCCCGGCGCCAGCTCGTGGGCGATTTCCCCGCCGGCCTTCCTGGCGCCCGTGACCGTCCAGGTTCGGCCGTCCCCTGTCCGCACGAGCAGCCCCCGGTCCGACGGCTGGCCGCCACCCCCAGGGTAGAAGACCGTCTGGTCCAGGATCACCACGGGCGCGGCGCCGCCCTGGTCGATCGAGACAACGCGGGCCTCGACCGAGCGGGCGTACGCGTCCGTGTAGCAGAGCTGCCCGCCGGCCGTCACCGTTCGGTCCCTCTCTTCGCCCGCGGCTACCTGACGGTGAGGATGCCGGTCATCACCGGATGGACCTCGCAATTGAACCGATACTCGCCGGCAGCGAGCGGGAGAACCTGGTAGGTCCGCGTCTCAGGGCCCGTGAAGAAGGCCGTGTCGCCCATCGCCACCTTCGAGCCGTCCGGGTTGTGAATCACGGCGTTGTGAGGCTGGGTCGCGTCCCGGTTGTCGAACACCCACGTGAACGGCTCGTTCGCGCCGACCTCCAGTGAGGGCGTGTCGAATCGGAGAGCCGTCGTCGCCACGACCGTGACCGTGGCGCCGGCTGGCGCCGAGGCGCCCGGCGAGCCGGACGCCGCAGGCCCGGAGGCGGCCGGCGAGCCCGAGGCGGCTGCTGAGGACACCGGCGTGGGCGAAGGAGCCGGAGCGTAGGTCCAGCCGGCGCCCCGCCCGGAACCGCAGCCGGCGAGCGCGAAAGCGACCACGAGGCCGGTCGCGAGGAGACGGTGCAGGCGCATGGACGAAGGGACCTCGGGTGCGGGAACTGGGGGTTTCGACGATCCAGCGGGAGCGGGCCACGGGCAGGCCCTGAATCTAGCGCCGATCCCGCCGTCCTGCCGCGTCAGGTAGTACTTGACTAGTACCATCGTCCGGATTGCCGACGGGACCTTAGGTCGTCCACACTCCCGATCCTGTTCGAGGTGGGGCCCAGGGAGTGGCCCAGGGAGAGGATCGGAGACCCGTCCCATGCTTACCAGGCTCGCGCACCGCGCCGCCGCCCTCGCGCCCATCGCAGCGCCCGTCGTCGCCCTTGCCTTGTTCTTCGCCACAGGCCGCCGCTGGTAGGCCTGACCGTCCTGGCTGAACTCGCGCAGGGCACGTTCAGCGCCGAATAGAACCGCCCCGTCCGGGGCCCATCCGGACGAGTCGGACCTCCCCCACGAGACCCGGATCTCCTCCATCCGGGTCTCGTGCCATTTCCGGGTGCCGAGGTCCTCAGCTCGACGCCTTCTCCGTGAGGCCGAGCCGGATCGCGACCGCAGCCGCTTCCACCCGGCCGGACACGCCGAGCTTGGACAGGATGTTGCCGACGTGCACCCCCACGGTCTTCTGGCTGATGAACAGCCGCTCGCCGATCTCCCGGTTCGTGCGGCCCTGCGAGATGAGGCCGAGCACCTCTCGTTCCCGCCCGGACAGCCCGAACGTGTTCGGCTTCGGGGTGACCTTCTCGCCGACGACGGTTCGGACGACCGGCGAGGCGCCCGACGGCCCGACCGGGGGACCGTGCCCGTCCGCGAGGTCCGCCCTGCCGTTGCCGACGAGGGCCGCCTCGACGGCCGCCGGCAGCGGGAGGAGCGCCCGACCGGCCAGCTCCCGGAGCTCGCGGAGGAGCGGCCGTGCCCCAAGCCCGACCCCGATCGTCGCGGCCTCGGTGAGGGGCATCGCAGCGAGCCCGCGACCGGCTCGTCCGGCTCCCGAGCGGAGGATGGCCTCAGCCTGGCGCCAGCGCGCGCGGGCGACCTCGTACGGATTGTCCTGCGCGGCCCAGGTGTCGGCGAGCGCCGCCCAGGCGGCCGGGTCGTCCGTCCGGTCGAGCCGGGCGGCGTGCCCACGGGCCGCCTCGAGGTAGGCGTCCGCCTCGCGTCGGGAGCCGATCGTCGAGGGCACCCCGGACGAGCGGACCGCCTCCTCCGCCTCCGCTAGCACGCTGACGGTGCGCCCACGCGCGGCGGCGATCGGCGCGAGATCGCGCCGCCCGGTCGACTGGGCGGCGGCCGCGGCGTCGACCTCGGCAACGGTGGCGGCCATCTTCGCCACGAGGACCCAGTCCTCGGTCGCCCGGACGAGGCTCCAGCCACGGTCGGCCGCCCGGCGGGCATCGACGAGGTCGCCGCGCCACAACGCGAACGACGCGGCGGCGCGGTAGACCGGCACGGCGTGCTGCGAGTCGCGGACCGTCTCGAGCTCGAGGAGGAGCTGACCCAGGAGACGGCCGGCGAACTCGCCGGCGCGCGTCTCGATCTCGACGATCGCAAGGTTGACGACCGAGTTGACGAACGCGACGCCGGCCGGGCTCCACTCGAGGGCGGTCGACGAGAGGGCCCTCGACTCCGGCCAGCGGCCCAGGAGGAACAGGGACTCGGCGGCGTTGCCGCGCAGGAAGTTGCCGTACACGGCCTCGAGCCCAGCCCGCCTCGCCGACTCGATCCCCTCGAACGCCACCTCGACGGCCTCCGTCCGCCGGCCGAGAAGGTCGAGGACGGTCGTGAGATTCGCGTAGACCCGGAACAGCTCGTCGACGTCGTTCAGCTCCTCGGCCATTCGACGCGCCTCGCGCAGGAGCGCGACCCCCGCCTCCGGGTCGTCCCCCCAGCCGAGCGAGACGCCGAGCGTCGTCGTCGCATGGGCCTCGGAGGAACGTGCAGCGGCCCCGCACAGGCGGGCGACCTGGATGGCCTCGCGGGCATGGCGCTCCGCCTCGGAGAACGTGCCGTCGAGCATCCGGATCTGGGCCAGCGAAGCGAGGACCAGGGCGCGTTCCGGCGATGGCTCGCGCGGGACCAGCTCGACGGCGCGACGGTGGGCCGCCAGGGCTCCATCCTGGTCGCCGGCTGCCCGCCGGTACCGTCCGAGCCGCTCATAGAGCCGCGCGAGCGCAACGCGGTCCCGGCGCGGGTCGAGCCCGGCGATCGCCGCCTCGGTGAACGCGACCGCACGGGGGGCTCGGCCGGCCGCGAAGGCGGCCTCGGCTGCTCGCGCCTGGAGAGTCGACGGGGTCTCGGCCTCCCCGAGTCTGGCGGGCGGAGCTCGCCGTGCGGCCGAGGCGTTCGACGCCCCCGCGCCCGGGGCGCCGGACAGGGCGAGGGCCAGCTCGAGCAGCCGCAGCTCATCCTGGGGCGCGTGGACCGCCTCCGCCCGGGCGGCCGCCTCGATCGCGGCGCCCCGGGCGCTGGCCGGTGCGTGCGCCGCCAGCCAGTGGTGCGCAGCGGCGAGCGGAAACCGTCCGAGCCCGACGGCGAGCGCGGCGTGGTGGCGCGAGCGCTGGAACGGCAGGATGTCCAGCTCGACGGCGCGGCCGATCAGCTCGTGGCGGAAGTCGACCGCGCCATCCGCGGCCGCGACGAGCATCCCGTGGTCGATGCCCTCCTCGAGGCCAGCGGCGAGATCCGGATCCAGGACCCCGTCGGCCTTGCGAGGAGCCGCTGTCGAACGTGGCGGCGGCCGGACGGCGCCTTCCTCGTACGCGGCCGCGACATTCGATAGCTCCTCGAAACTGAGCGGACGGCCGGCCGGGGCAAGGAGCCGAAGGACCCGGCGGCACTCGTGCGACCGCAGCGCGAGCCTCGCGGTCACGAGGTCCTCGAGCGTCCCGGTCAGGGTCGCGCTCGACAGCTCGCGACGCGCCGCGAGCAGCTCCTCGGCGAAGAGCGGGCTGCCGCCGGATCGCTCGGCGACGAGAACGAGCACAGAGGCCGACGGCCGTTCGCCCTCGATGCCCTCGATCAGCTCGGCGATCTCGTCGCGGCTCAGCGGCCCCAGCTCGAGACGCTCCGGCGGCCGCGGCGAGTCCACCATCCCCGCGATCTCGGCGGCCAGCGGGTGGGATCGGGTCAGCTCACCCGGCTGGTACGTCGCGATGACGCAGAGCCGCTGGGCCCGGGCGATCCGGGCGAGGAACGCGACGAGGGCTCTCGTCGCGGCGTCCGCGTTGTGGAGGTCCTCGACCAGGAGGATGACCGGGCGGCGCTCGCCGAGCCGGCCGAGAACGCCGAGCACCGCCTCGAGGAGGCGCGCCTGGCGGCGCTCCGCAGATGCGACCGTCGGGCGGACCGGCAGCATGCCGAGCGGGGCGAGGCGCGGACCCAGGTCGGGCAGGAGCCGGACCACGTCCTCCGCGCCCGTCGCCAGCACCGCGCCAAGCTCGGCGTCGCTCAGCTCGCGGAGGAGCGAGCCGATCGCTCGCACGACGGGCGCGTACGGCTCGTCGGTGCCGGCCGGCAGCGCTCGCCCGCGCAGGAACGCGAAGGGCTCCGCCAGCGTGGCCAACCGGAGCTCGGCCTCCGACAGGAAACGCGACACCCCGTAGCCCGCGCCTCCTGATACGAGGAGCGTCGTCGCTCCGCCGTGAGCCGTCCGGT
>JBBDZZ010000101.1:0-11165 GCA_040899885.1 Chloroflexota bacterium
CGCGCAGGAACAGGTCGAGGAGCAGCAGGTCCGCGTAGACCCCGTCGCGCTCCGGGAGGTGCATCCCGAACCCGAAGCCTCCGGACTCCTCGGCACCCATCATCGCCCCGGTCTCGATCATCTTCGGCCCGATGTACTTGAAGCCGACGGAGGTCTCGTGGACGGCGATGCCGTAGCGCTCCCCGAGGCGGCCGGCCATCGAGGTGTTGTTGACGCTGATCACGACCGGATCGCGCCAGCCGCGGTGCTCCGCGAGGTAATACATGAGCAGCCCGGTCACCTCGAGCTGATGGATGAACGTGCCCTTCTCATCCGCCGCCCCCGCCCGATCGGCGTCGCCGTCGAGCATCAGCCCCAGATCGAAGCCGCCCTTCGCCAGCATCCCGAGGGCCTCGTCGATGTTCGGCCGGATGGGCTCGGGATTCACTCCGCCGAAGTACGGGTTGCGTTCCTGGTGGATCTCCGTGACCCGGATCTTGCCGCCGGCCAGGAGCCGGCTGATCCAGCCCGCGCCCGCGCCCCACATCGGCTCGACGAGGACGTGGACGTCGGCCGCCTTGAGCGCGTCGAGGTCGACCGTCCGGCGGAGGAACTGCTCGTAGCCCGGGAACGGATCGAACCGCTCGACGAGTCCTGCCGCCTCGGCGTCGGCGAACGGCCGGCGCTCGATCGTCTTGCCGCCGTTGACCGCGATCCGGGCCTCGATCGCGGACAGGATGTCCGGTCCCGCCGCCGAACCCGACGGAGACTTCACCTTGAAGCCGTTGTCCGTCCACGGGTTGTGGCTCGCGGTGATGACGATTCCAGCCGCCGCGCCGCGCTGGACGACCTCGTACGAGCTCATCTGGGTGGGGACCGCCCGCTCGGCGAAGACGACCGGGATGTCATGGCCGAGGACGACCTCCGCGGCGGCCGCGGCAAAGTGCTCCGATGCGAACCGGCGGTCGTACGCGATGACGATGCCCTTCGCCTGCGTGCCCTCGCCGAGGACGTAATGGGCCACACCGTCGGCGCAGCGGCGGACGTTCTCGAACGTGTACTCGTCGGCGACCTTGGCCCGCCACCCATCCGTGCCGAAGACGATCGTCGTTGGCGCGGGCGGGCTCTCGATCTCCGTCATACGCGCGGCGCTCCTGAACACCGGGCGAGCAGGTCGTCGACCTGCGCCTCGAATCGACGAGCGCCCTTCAGCAGGGCGATCGTCTCGTAAGCGACGATCGTAGCGTCCGCGCCGGGGACCGCGAGCAATCGGTCGCCCTGGCGTTCGACGACGAGGTCGTCCGGTGTCGCCTTGACCGACTCGCCGGGCTGCAGCACGCGCGCGTCGATCCCAGGGATCCCGAGTGCGCTCAGCAGCGCGCCCCAGCTCCCGACATCGCTCCAGCCGACATCGAGCGTCCCCATCAGCACCCGGTGGTCGCGCGCGGCGCTCTCCATCACGGCTCTATCGATCGACACCGGCTGAAGGCGCTCGTACGCGGCCGCGAGCGCGACGTCGGAGTGGCGTGCCGTCCCGATGACCGTCATCAGCGGCGTGTACTTCTCGAGCGCCGCCCGGATCACGCCCCGGCGCCACGCGAACATCCCGGCGTTCCACGCGACCCCGGGCAGGTTCATCAGCTCCCGTGCGCGCGCCTCGACCGGCTTCTCCTCGAACGCCAGCAGTGGGTAGGTCTGCAGGCCGTCCACCGTCCCGCCGGCCATCGTGTCCGGGCGGAGATAGCCGTAGTCCGTGGACGGGTGGGTCGGCCGGGCGCCGAGCGTGATCAGCGGCTCGTCGATCCCGAGGGCCCCGGTGGCGAGCTTGCCGGTGGCGGTCTCGAGGACCTTGCGGAACGCGTCCTCGTCGCCGATCCAGTGATCGGCCGGAAGGACGAGCATCACTTCGTCGTCCCGCCTCGGGATCTTCGCCGTCGCAAGGGCGATCGCCGCGGCAGTGTTTTTGCCGAGGGGCTCAACGATCAGCTCGATCCCCGGGACCTGGTCGCGGACGAGCTGGCCATAGCGGCGGTCCGTCACGCAGAAGATGTCGCCGCTGTCGACGAGCGGCGCGATGCGGCTCACGGTCCGCTGGAGCAGCGACTCGTCGCCGAGCAACGGCAGGAAGGGCTTGGGATGGTCGGGTCGACTGAGTGGCCAGAGTCGCGTGCCACCGCCTCCCGCGAGGATCACGACATACATGCCTGATCCATTCTAGGTGCCGGGCAACCGCGGACGGGCCGGCACCTTCGTCACTCCGCGATGATGACGAACTTTCCTTCCCAGACCACCCTGCGGGTCGACTCGTGGTAGCGGGTGAACCGCCCGCGGAACGTGTCGAGCGTCAGGTACCGATAGGGCCACGGGTCGGGCCTGTTCCGGAGCCGGTAGAGCGAACCCGACACGTAGATGCCCTCGACGACCTTCGTCGAGGGGTCACCCTCGACCATCGAGGCCCGGTAGCCCAGCACCGTCCAGGCGTGGGAGCCGCGGTCGACGACGATCCCGACCGGGTGGCCCGTTCGATCGAGGGCCTCGACGATCGCCCCGATCGCCTGCGACTGGTTGGTGAAGGACCGGTCGAGGTAATGCAGGTCGCCCGGCAGCACCAGGTCGAGGAACTTCGCCCAGCCGCGCGGGTCGTTGCCGCGGGTCGGGTAGCGGTACTTGTTCAGCCGGTTCGTGTGCCACGCGTACCGGGCCTGGGTCCTGTACGAGCGGTCAAGGCCGCCCTGGACGATGTTGACCATCGTCTGGGAATTGGCCGGAACGCACCAGTAGCTCGTGTACTGCCGAGCGATCGCGTATGGCCGGTAGAGGTTGGTGTCGATCGTGATCCGGGCGAGCGCCGGGCCCGACTCGAGGGCGGGCTCCGGGATCGGCGCGGGCGTCGGCTCGGCGGTCGGAGCGGGCGTGGGGTCGGGAGTCGGGGCGGGCTCGACCGTGGGCGTTGGTTCAGGATCGCCCTCGGCGGCTGCAGCCGGCCACGGGAGGAGCGCGCCGGCGATCAGCGCGATCGCGAGCGTTCGGACGAGGAGGGCAGGGGCAGGCGGCCGGTCCACTCGGCCATCCTCCCGATCGGGCGGGCCCCTCGCGACGGGTCGAAGGTCCGAGGCAGTCGGGCCGGTCGTCCCGGCGTTGCGCGGGCGCACCGGCGGCCGGTTTCCGCTCGGTTTCTGCTCATCCGTCCCCCGTGGGGACAAGAGAAGGCAAATTCGAGCCCGTAGAGGCCGCGCAGGCGAGCCGGATAGCCTGTCGTGGCTATGAGAGGGGCCGATCCGCTGCCCCAGGAGGCCCCCGGTCGCGAATGCGTCCCCGGGGAGGCCAGATGAGAGGAACCGCTTCCCTCAGAAGCTGGGCGGCGTCACGCAGAAGAGGACGATCGCCGGCTCGGTCCCCTCGTTGACGTTCCAGTGCGGCAGCCGCGGCTGGAAGGCGATCGCGTCGCCCTCGCGGAGGGCGTAGTGCTCGTCGCCGACCCACAGGTCGAGGACGCCCTCGAGCACGATCACGACCTCCTCGTCCGAGTCGTGGGTGTACGGCTCCTCCCCTGTGCCGCCGCCGGGCTGGATCGTCGACATGATCACCTGGAGCTTCCCGGCCATGTTCGTCGTAAGGAACTCGTCAACGGCCTTGAGGCCGGGGGTCGCGACCCGCCGGCGGGCCTCGCGGCGGACGACCCTGCCCGGCGACGGCTCCTCGGCGAACAGCTGGGCGATCGACAGGTCGAGGGCGTGGGCAATTCGCTGGACGGAGGCGATCGAGGGGCTCGTGACCTCGCGCTCAACCTGCGAGAGGAAGCTCTCGGTGACGCCGGCCCGCGCGGACAACGCGCGCAACGTCATCCGGCGCCCCTGGCGCAGGGCGCGGATCCGCGATCCCAGCTGGAGGTCCGCCGGCACCTCGACTCCCTCGACGGCGACTTCAGAAGACTGAAGCATACCTACAGCCTCGTTCGCTTCAAGCCCGATCAAGAGGCCTACGGTTCGAAATTCGCACCGCCCTGCCGTTGACGCTGACGATCCCCCATGCCTACCATTCGCGACACCTGTAGCGGAGCTACAGCTGGACCCGTCTGCGCCTGAGGGCCTCGTTGACCGTCTCGCTGCCCCCTGAGCACCGTCCCGCGTCGAGGGGCGCGCCCACGCCCGGGGCAACGCCCGCCGGCGGGATCGCGGACGTGGCGATCCTCGGCGTGACGAAGCGCTTCGGCGCCGTCACCGCGGTCGACCGGATGACGCTGTCCATCGCGAGCGGGGCGTTCTACAGCCTGCTCGGCCCGTCCGGCTGCGGGAAGACCACGACCCTCCGGATGATCGCGGGCTTCGAGCAGCCCACCGAGGGCGAGATCCTGCTCGCCGGCCGCCCGGTCGCCGGCGTGCCGCCCTACCGGCGCAACGTCAACACGGTCTTCCAGCACTACGCGCTCTTTCCCCACATGGACGTCGCCCAGAACGTCGGCTACGGCCTCCGCCAGAAGCACGTCGCGCGGGACGAGGAGAAGCGCCGGGTCCAGGAGGTCCTCGAGCTCGTCCGGCTGGCCGGCTACGGGACGCGCCGGACGTGGGAGCTCTCCGGCGGCCAGCAGCAGCGGGTGGCGCTCGCCCGGGCGCTCGTGAACCGTCCGACCGTCCTCCTCCTCGACGAGCCCCTCGGGGCGCTCGACCTCAAGCTCCGCAAGGAGATGCAGCTTGAGCTCAAGGCCCTCCAGCGCGAGGTCGGGATCACGTTCGTCTACGTGACCCACGACCAGGAGGAGGCGCTGACGATGAGCGACGTGATCGTCGTTCTCCACGAGGGCCTCATCCAGCAGCAGGGATCGCCGAATGCGCTGTACGAGCGCCCGGTCAACCGGTTCGTCGCGAACTTCATCGGCGTGTCGAACCCGATCCCGGGTCGCGTCGTGGGGTTCGACGCTGCCAGCCGGCAGGCCCGCGTCGAATCGGACAATGGACTCGTCCTGAACGGCAGCGTGACCGACATCGCCGCATCGCCGTCCGCCGGCGATCGCATTACGATCGCCATCCGCCCGGAGCGGCTGCGCGTCGAGCCGGCCGAGTCGACCCCGGCGACGAACGGGTCAACGAGTGTGCGCGGGCGGATCAGCCAGGGGACCTACCTCGGCGATCAGACCGAGTACCGGATCGCAACCGAGCAGGCCGGCGAGCTCGTCGTCCGCCGCCAGAACACCGATGGAGTTGCCACGATCCAGGGCCTCGGGCCGGGAGACGCGGTGGTCGTCCGCTGGGACGACGAGGCGAACCTCGTACTGATGGCCTGACGTACGGAGTCGAAGGGACGAGCGCACAGATCCGCGTGGGCGGATGAGGAGGAGGACAGCGTGACCGACCAGGAGCGAATCCAGCACATCATGCGGAGGCCGATCAACCGGCGGGGCTTCCTGTCGCTGATGGGTGCCTCGGCGGGCGCGGCTGCGCTCGCCGCCTGCACCTCGCCGGCGGGTTCCAGTCCAAGCGCCGCGCCGACTTACGAGATCGAAAACGAGCTGCTGACCTACAACTGGTCCGACTACGTCGCACCGGAGAACATCGAGACGTTCAAGCAGCGGTTCGGGGTCGAGAACTTCGGCTACGACATCTTCGCCAACAACGAGGAGCTGCTCGCCAAGCTCCAGGGCGGCGCGACCGGCTACGACATCGCATGCCCCACCGCCGAGTACGTCGCCGGCATGGCCGAGGAAGGCTTCCTCCAGGAGCTCGACCTGTCGCGCATCCCGAACATGCAGCACATCAACGCCACGTTCCGGAAGACGGCGTGGGATCCGGAGGACAAGTACATCGTGCCCAAGGACTACGGCACGACCGGGATCATGTATCGCAAGAAGCTTGTCCCGGAGCCCGTGACCTCATGGCGCGAGCTCTACGACCTGACGAAGGGCAAGTACTCCGGCAAGACGGTGTTCGTGGACTCGATGGGCGACGTCTTCCCGTTCCCGTTGAAGATGCTGGGCTACTCGCTCAACGACAACGACCCGGCCCACCTCAAGGAGGCCGGCGACATCCTGCTCGAGCTCGCCCCGCACGTCCACTCGCTCGATTCGGACACGTACCAGGTCAAGCTGGCCAACGAAGAGGCCGTGCTCTGCCTCGGGTGGACGGGCCCGATCGTCGACCTGCGCGCCGACCCGGCTACGGCCGACACGCAGTACATCGTCCCGAGCGAAGGCACCCTGTACTGGCTGGACACGTGGGTCCTGCTGGCCGACGCGCCGCATCCGAACGCGGCCTACGCCTGGCTCAACTTCATCCACGAGCCGGAGATCCAGAAGATCGAAACTGAATCGAACGGCTACGCGACGCCGAACGACGCCGCCAAGGCGCTTGTCGATCCGGAGATGCTCGCCGACCAGGCGATCTTCCCGCCGGACGACGTCATCGCCAACCTCGAAGGCAGCCTCGACCATTCCGGCGTCCAGCAGCGGGCCGACATCTGGGCCCAGTTCAAGGCGAACATCGGCTGAGGCCGCTGACGACCCGGCGGCCCCGCAGATGACGGCGGCGGCGGGCGTCCAGGCGGGCGCCCGCGAACTCGGCGACCGGGGAGGCGGCTGGAGAAGCCGCCTCCTCACCGCATTGCTCGTCCTGCCGGCGAGCATCTGGTATCTGTTCCTGCTCGTCCTCCCGCTCGCGATCGTCGTCATCTTCAGCTTCGGCGTTCGCGGCGCTCGGGGCGGGTTCACGCCGGCGTTCACCCTCGACAACTACGCGAACATCTTCCGGGCCGTGGGGGTCGACCCGTTCATCAACAGCCTCTGGATGGCCGCGGCCGGCACCGTGGGCTGCCTGCTGGTGGGCTTGCCCCTCGCCTACTACATCGCCACCCGAGCCGGCAGCCGCAAGGGTCTCTTCATCCTCCTGCTGGTCATCCCGTTCTGGGTGAGCTTCCTTATCCGGACGTACGCCTGGTTCCTCATCCTCGACCCGCAGCTCGCGGTCGCGGCCGTCCGGGACCTGTTCGGCAACCCGGACTTCAACCTCCTGGGGACACCGTGGGCCGTCCTGATCGGCCTGATCTACGGGTACCTGCCGCTCATGGTCTTCCCGCTCTACGTGACCCTCGAGCGGATGGACCGAACGCTGCTCGAGGCGTCGAAGGACCTGGGGGCGGGCCGCTGGGGGACGTTCCGCCAGGTCACCCTCCCGATCGCCCTGCCGGGACTTGTGACCGGGAGCATCCTCGTCTTCATCCCGATGATGGGCGAGTTCGTCATCCCCCAGATCCTCGGCTACGGCCGGACGTTCCTCGTCGGGAACGCTCTCTACCTCGACTTCCTCGAGTTCCGCAACTGGCCCGCGGGTGCGGCGAAGGCCGTGGTCCTCATCGCCGTGATGCTGGTGACCGTGACGTTCTACCTGTGGTTCATCAACCGCGGACGGCGGACGCGGGAGGCGAGCGTCCTGTGAGGTCAACGTGAGTGCCCCGGCCATCCCCGCGGCCCGCACCGGTCAGCCGGTTTCGCGCGCCCGGCCGGTCGACCGGCTCGGTGGGCTAGTCGAGTTCTGGTTCCGCGGCCACACCGCCCTCGTCTACGCCTTCCTCTACCTCCCGATCTTCGTCGTCGTGCTGTTCGCGTTCAACGACACGGAGCGCCGGGTCACGACCTGGGGTGGGTTCAGCCTGAAGTGGTTCGAGGTGGCGCTCAACGACCGGGTCGTCCACAAGGCGGTCGAGAACAGCTTCTGGATCGCCCTGCCCAACGCATTCCTCGCAGCGCTGTTCGGGACGATGGCGGCGCTCGGGCTGCAGCGGGTGCGGAAGAGCGTCCGGATCGGCTACGACGCCCTGACATACGTGAGCGTCATCGTGCCGGAGATCGTCATCGCCCTGGCGACCCTGGTCTTCTTCTCGTCGACGCTCGACCTCGTCAACCCGGCCCTCGCGGCGCTCCAGGGCGACCCGCCTCGTCCGTTCAGGCTCAACTTCGGACGCGAAACGGTCATCGCCGCCCACGTCCTGTTCAACACGAGCCTCGTCCTGCTGCTCGTTCGGGCCCGGCTGTCGACGATGGATCGGACGCTGGTCGAGGCGAGCTACGACCTGTTCGCGACCCCGTGGCGGACGTTCCGCCAGATCACCCTGCCAGCCCTCCTGCCGGCGATCGTGGCCGGGTTCCTCCTGGCCTTCACGTTCAGCTTCGACGATTACATCATCACGACGTTCACGTCCGGCCCAGGCTCCACGACCCTGCCGCTGTTCGTCTTCGGCCAGGTGAAGCGGGGCGTCACGCCGGAGACCAACGCGGTTGCGACGATGATGCTCGCGTTCACGCTGTCGATGCTGTTCCTCGGCCAGCTCGTCCTGCGCTGGCAGGGCCGCCGGCGTGGGCAGAAGGGCTCGGTCGCCGGGATCGTCGCGGAATCGGCCGGCTGATGGGCGTCGAGGCGCCGCGGGGCAAGGTGCGCGGCGGCGGAGCCTTTCCCCTCGACAACGTCGACGGCTGGCGCGGTCCGACGGCCTCGCAGGCCGCGGGCCTGACGCTCGCCGCCGCGCGGGCGATCGTGACGGCCGTCCAGGCGCAGGCTCGGAAACTGGGCGTCGCGATGTCCGTCGCGGTCGTCGACGCGGGCGATCAGCTCGTCGCCTTCGAGCGGATGGACGCGGCCGATCTCGTCGGGATCACGCTCGCCCGGGACAAGGCGTTCACCGCGCTCGTCAACCGGATGCCGACTCGCGACCTCGCCCCGATCGTCCAGCCGGGCGCCGAGTTCTACGGCTACGAATCGATCGCCGGCGGACGAACCATCGTGTTCGCCGGCGGGATGCCGCTCGAGCGGGACGGCGTGCTCGTCGGGGCCGTCGGGGTGAGCGGCGGGGACGCGGCGCAGGACCAGCGGGCGGTCGAGGCCGGGGTCAGCGCCTTCGGGGCGGACTGAGCGGGAGACCGAGGCCCAAGCGCTCAGCCGGCAGCCGCTACCGGCTTTCCGGACGACCCGAGGCCCGCCTCGGTCCGGAGCAGCTCCGCCTTGTCGGTCCGCTCCCACGGGAGGTCGAGGTCCGGCCGCCCGAAGTGGCCGTACGTGGCGGTCTGCCGGTAGATCGGCTGGCGCAGGTCGAGCGCGGAGATGATCGAGGCCGGTCGGAGGTCGAAGTTGCGCTCGATGATGGCCTGGATGTCAGCGTCGGGGATCCGGCCGGTGCCGAACGAATCGACCGACAGGCTGATCGGCCGGGCGATCCCGATGCCGTAGGCGACCTCGACCTCGAACCGGTCCGCGATCCCGGCCGCGACGATGTTCTTCGCCACCCAGCGCGCCGCGTAGGCCGCCGAGCGGTCGACCTTCGTCGGGTCCTTGCCGGAGAACGCTCCGCCGCCGTGGCGCGCCATGCCGCCGTAGCTGTCGACGATGATCTTGCGGCCGGTCAGGCCGGCGTCGCCCATCGGGCCACCGGTAACGAACCGGCCGGTCGGGTTGACGTGCATGATCGGGTCGACGTCGCGCAGCTCGTGGGGGATCGTCGGGAGGATCACCGCCTCGACGATCTCGCCGCGCAACCGCTCGGTCCGGACGTCAGGATCGTGCTGGGCGGACACGACGACCGTCCGGACCCGGACGGGGACGCCGCGGTCGTATTCGACCGTGACCTGGGTCTTGCCGTCCGGTCGGAGGTAGGGCAGCTGGCCGGACTTGCGGACCTCCGCGAGGCGGCGCGCCATCCGGTGGGCGAGGGCGATCGGGAGCGGCATGAGCTCGGGCGTCTCGCGGCAGGCAAAGCCGAACATCATCCCCTGGTCGCCCGCCCCCAGCTCGTTGGCCGGCGCGGCGTCGTCGCGGACTTCGAGGGCGGAGTCCACGCCCATCGCGATGTCGCCCGACTGTTCCTTGACGGACACGAGCGTGCCGCAGGTGAGGTAGTCGAAGCCGTAGTCCGCCCGCGTGTAGCCGATGTCGCGGACCGTGTCGCGGACGACCTGCTGGAAGTCGACGTACGTCGTTGTCGTGATCTCGCCGAGCACGATCACGAGACCGGTCGTCGTCGCGGTCTCGCACGCGACGCGGGCCTCGGGGTCCTCCCGGATGATCGCGTCCAGGATCGCGTCGGAGATCTGGTCGCACATCTTGTCCGGGTGCCCCTCGGTCACCGATTCGGACGTGAAGAGGTAGTGCTGGGCGTCGACGATGCTCATGCTGCTCCCGTCTGAAGATCGGTGGCAGGGTACCACGGGGTCGGCTCGGAGCCGGCTGCCCCTTAACCCGGCCGCGGCGCGTGTCGGGCGGCATACTGAACGGACGCGCTGACGCCACGGGAGACCAGCGACGATGCCTTCGTGGAGGGATCGGCTCCGCTACGCCTTCGACAACTTCATGGCTCGCGGCACGATCGCGCTGATCGCCGGCCTGTTCGTCGTCTCCGCGATAGGCATCTTCGCCGTCTCGCTGGTCATCGCGATCATGGGCCTGACGGGCGAGGGGATGACCCTGCCGGACCTCCTCTGGGCGAGCCTCATGAGGACGCTCGACGCGGGCACGATGGGCGGCGACACCGGCTCGGCCGGCTTTCTTCTCGGGATGCTCGCCGTCACGTTCGGCGGAATCTTCGTCATCAGCGCCCTCATCGGTGTGATCAACACCGGCCTGGAGGGCAAGCTCGGCGAGCTGCGCAAGGGCCGTTCGCGCGTCGTCGAGACGAACCACACCGTGGTGCTCGGCTGGTCGCAGCAAGTGTTCACGATGCTCGCGGAGCTCGTGGCCGCGAACGCCAACGTCCCCCACCGGAGCACGGTCGTCGTCCTGGCCGATCGTGACAAGGTCGCAATGGACGACGAGGTCCGGGCCCGCTTCCCGGACACCGGCCGGACCAGCATCGTCTGCCGGTCCGGCAACCCGATGGACATCGATGACCTGGAGATCGCCCGCCTCGAAACCTCGAAGGCGATCCTGATCCTGTCGCCGGAGGGCGAGGACCCGGACGCCGCCGTCGTCAAGATAATGCTCGCCGTCACGAACCACCCGCGCCGGCGGCCGGAGCCGTACCACATCGTCGCCGAGCTCCACGACGCCGCGAACCTCGACATCGCGCGACTCGTTGGGCGCGATGAAGCCCAGCTCATCCTGGGCGGCGACGTGATCTCCCGGATCGTCGCCCAGACCTGCCGCCAGTCGGGGCTCTCGATCGTCTACTCCGAGCTGCTCGACTTCGGCGGCGACGAGATCTACTTCGCGTCG
>JBBDZZ010000101.1:11265-12622 GCA_040899885.1 Chloroflexota bacterium
GATCGTCTACTCCGAGCTGCTCGACTTCGGCGGCGACGAGATCTACTTCGCGTCGCTGCCGGCGCTCGCCGGGCGCACGTTCGGGGACGCCCTGGCCGCGTTCGAGGATTCGACGCTCATCGGCCTCCAGCCGGCCGGGGACGCACCGCGGCTGAACCCTCCGATGGACACGCTGATCGGGCCCGGCGACGAGGTGATCGTGATCAGCGCGGACGACGACACGGTCCGCCTCGGCGCCCCAGCCGCGGCGATCGACGGCACGGCGATCCGCAGCCCTACGCCGAAGCCGGCGGCACCCGAGCGGACTCTCGTCCTGGGGTGGAACTGGCGCGCCCCGACGATCATCCGCGAGCTCGATGGCTACGTGCCGCCCGAGTCACTCGCCACGGTCGTCGCCGACCTCCCAGGCCCCGCGGCCGCCCTCGACGCGCTCCGCCCCTCGCTGGCGAACCAGTCCGTGACCTTCCGTCAGGCCGACACGACGAGCCGATCGGTCCTCGAGACCCTCGACGTCCCCTCCTACGACAACGTCATCGTGCTCTGCTACTCCGACGACCTCGAGCCCCAGCTCGCCGACTCGAAGACGCTGTTCACGCTGCTCCACCTGCGGGACATGCAGGAGCGCATGGGCCAGGACTTCTCGATCGTGTCCGAGATGCTCGACCTGCGGAACCGGGCGCTCGCCGAGGTCACCCACGCCGACGACTTCATCGTCAGCTCGCGGCTCGTCAGCCTGCTCATGGCCCAGGTGGCCGAGAACCCCCGCCTCAACGCGGTCTTCGGCGACCTGTTCGACCCCGAGGGATCGGAGATCTACCTCCGACCGGCCCTCGACTATGTCGAGGCGGGGAACGAGGTCACGTTCGCCACGATCGTCGAGTCGGGGCGGCGACGGGGCGAGATCGCGATCGGCTACCGGGTGGTCTCGTCGGGCGGGCACGGGGTCCGGATCAACCCGCCGAAGTCGACGCGTGTGCGGCTGTCGGCGGCCGACACGGTGATCGTGCTGGCCGCCTGATCGAGGCTGGAAACACCGCCGATCAGCCCCGGGCGCCGGCCCCGCGACGGGCAACATCGAGGTTGAGGACCTCGATCGGAGCGATCTCGTCGGCCGGCTCGAACCCGAAGACCTGGGCGAGGAACGACAGCTCCGCCTCGAACGAGCGGGTCAGCGATTCGGCCTTTCGGAAGCCGTGGTCCTCGCCTTCGAACGCGATGTAGGCGTGGGGGATCCGGCGCTCCCAGAGCGCGTCGACGATCCGCTCCGCCTCCGTCGGCGGGACGATCCGGTCGTCGAGCCCTTGGAGGATGAGGACGGCCGCCGTGATCTGGCCCGCGAAGTTGTTGGGCGACCGCT
>JBBDZZ010000102.1:0-12464 GCA_040899885.1 Chloroflexota bacterium
ATCGTCGTGTGGGGCCAGCAGCTCATGCCGTCCCGGATCCACGTCGAGAAGCGTGGCCCGGTCGGCGGCTCGCCGCAGAGGATCGAGGATCTCGAGCAGGCGCTCGTCGAGGAGGCCGGGTTCAGCCGCCGGACGCTGCTCATCCGGGCTCTGGCCGGGACGATGGCCGGGCTCGCTGCCGCCCTCGCGATCCCGATCTTCTCGCTTGGACCGGCTCCGGGTCGGGCGCTCTTCGAGACGGCCTGGCGGCAGGGTGGGCGCCTTGCAGTTGCAGGCGGCGAGCCGCTCCGCCCGGACGACCTCCCGATCGGCGGCGTCTTGACCGTGTTCCCGAACGGCGACGACACGGATCCGAACACGGCGACGCTCCTGATTCGCGTCGAGCCCGGGCTGCTCAAGCTGCCAGCGGAGCGGGCGGCGTGGGCGCCGGACGGCTTCGTCGCCTATTCGAAGGTGTGCACCCACGCGGGCTGCCCGGTCGGGCTGTATCGGTCGTCGGAGCACACGCTCATCTGCCCGTGCCACCAGTCCGAGTTCGACGTCCTTGACGGCGCCCGGCCGATCTCCGGTCCCGCGGCCCGCGCGCTGCCGCAGCTCCCGATCCGGCTCCAGGAGGACGGCACGTTCGTCGCCCTCGGTGACTTCCCGGAGCCGGTGGGCCCGGGCTTCTGGAACATGACCTCGTGATCGATCGGTTGCGCCGCGGGCAGACCCCCGGCGAACCGGCCCCGCCCGCAGGCGGCCGCCCCGGACCGACGGCCCTCGAGCGGATCGCGATGTGGGTCGATTCCCGCACGGGTCTCGCGGGGGTGACCCGGAGCGCCCTCCGGAAGATCTTCCCCGACCACTGGTCGTTCCTCCTCGGCGAGGTGGCGCTGTTCTGTTTCGTCATCCTCCTCGCGACCGGCACGTTCCTGACGTTCTTCTACGTCGCGAGCGCCGAACCGGTCACGTACGACGGCTCGTACCTGCCGCTCCAGGGCGCGGAGGTGTCTGCCGCGTTCGACTCGGTCATGAGCCTGAGCTTCGAGGTCCGGGCGGGCCTGCTCATGCGCCAGATCCACCACTGGACTGCGCTCGTGTTCGTGGCCGTCGTGATCCTCCACCTGTGCCGGGTGTTCTTCACTGGCGCGTTCCGGCGGCCACGCGAGCTGAACTGGCTGGTCGGGTTCACGCTGCTCGTTCTCGTCCTCCTCGAGGGGTTCACCGGCTACTCGCTGCCAGATGATCTGCTGTCCGGAACCGGCGCCCGGATCGCGTACTCGGCCGCCCTGTCGATCCCGTTCATCGGGCCGTGGGTCGCCTCGCTGATCTTCGGCGGCGAGTTCCCGACGACCGCGCTGATCAGCCGCTTCTTCGTGATCCACATCCTGCTGGTGCCGGGCGTACTCATCGGGGGGATCGTTGCGCACCTCGCGCTGCTCGTGCTCCACAAGCACACCCAGTGGCCGGGCGGGCCGGCCCGCGAGACGAACGTCGTCGGCCGGCACTTCTGGCCGACACAAGTGTTCCTCTCGACCGGACTCTTCTTCCTGACCGCGGCCTGGGTGTCGCTCCTCGGCGGCCTGTTCCAGATCAACCCGATCTGGGCCTACGGTCCGTTCGACGCGGCAGTCGTCGCCTCGCCTGCCCAGCCGGACTGGTACGTCGGCTGGCTCGATGGGGGGCTTCGGATCTGGCCGGCGTTCGAGCCGACGATCTTCGGGGTGACGATCCCGGGCTCGTTCATCCCCGGTGTGGTCCTGCCCGGGATCCTGTTCACGATCGTCGCCCTGTGGCCGTTCATCGAGACGCGGCTCACAGGGGATGACCGCGAGCATCACCTGCTCGACCACATCTGGGAACACCCGCGGCGGACGGCAGCCGGAGTGACGATCCTCACGATCTTCGGGGTGCTCACGCTGGCCGGCGGGAACGACATCCTCGCCTACTACTTCTCGACCGAGCTCGAGGCGCTGACGATTCTCTTCCGCGTGCTCGTGCTCGTCCTGCCGGTGGTCGCCGGCCTCGCGACGTACCGAATCTGCGAGGCGCGCAGGGCGCGGGAAGTCGACTCCTCGAGACCGCGATCTCCCAAGGGCGGTGTTGCCCTGCGGCGGACGGCGAGCGGCGGCTTCGAGGAGGTCGAGCCGTGAGGGGTCGGAGAGTCGCGGCCGGGGCCGCGCTGGTCTCCCTTCTCGCGGCGGCTTGCCTGCCCGCGCCGGCGACGACCGAGGCGCGCGACATCGCATCGCTCTACACGATCTTCCTCGCGGCGGCCGCGGTCGTGGCCGCGATCGTCCTCGGGCTGGCGACGTGGTCGGTGATCCGGTACCGGGCCGGCAGGACCAGCGGGCCCGGCGGGGCCGGCGCGACCGACGACCTGCCGCCCCAGACTCACGGCAACACCCGACTCGAGATCCTCTGGACGGTCGTGCCCGCCGTGACGATCGCGGTCCTGTTCGGGTTCACGCTCGTGACACTGGCGCGGGTCGACAAGGTCGATCCGGTCGAGCCAGCTCGGGGCGCCGAGATCGAGGTGACCGCGTTCCGCTGGGGCTGGACGTTCACCTACCCGGCCGAGGGGATCAGCGTCAGCGGTTTCCAGGAGCCGGGGCCGGAAGTCGTCGTCCCGGTCGGGGAGCCGATCACGGTGCGCCTTGACTCGGCCGACGTCGTCCACTCGTTCTACGTGCCCCGCTTCCTGTTCAAGCGCGACGTGGTCCCCGGCCGCCAGAACGTCTTCCAGTTCACCGTCGAGGAGGCCGGGTCGTACGGCGGTCAATGCGCCGAGTTCTGCGGCCTGTACCACGCCCGGATGCCGTTCACGATCCGGGCGGAGTCGCGGTCCGTCTACGAGGCCTGGCTCGCGGCACAGCGATGACCTGGCTCACGACGACCGACCACAAGCGCATCGGGATCCTCTACCTCGTGAGCGCCTTCGCGTTCTTCCTGCTCGGCGGCGTCATCGCGCTGCTCATGCGCACAGAGCTCGCGGTGCCGGGGCTCCAGGTGACGGACGAGCACGGCTACAACCAGATGTTCACGATGCACGGCACGATCATGATGCTGCTGTTCGCCACGCCGACGAGCGCGGCCCTGGCGAACTTCCTCGTGCCGCTCCAGGTCGGCACGGCTGACATGGTCTTCCCGCGCCTCAACGCGCTGTCGTTCTGGCTGTTCCTGTTCGGCGGCGTGATCGTGCTGTCCGGCTACGCTGCGGCCGGCGGCCCGGCGGACATCGGCTGGACCGGGTACCCGCCGAACTCGGAGCTCGCGTACTCGACGACCACCGGCACGGACCTGTGGATCATCGGCCTCGCGTTGACAGGCGTCGCGAGCATTCTCGGAGCGCTCAACTTCACGGTCACGATCTACACGCGCCGGGCGCCCGGGATGTCGATGCTCCGCCTGCCGATCTTCTGCTGGACCGTCCTCGTGACGGCGATCCTCATCCTGTTCTCGTTCCCGGCCCTTACGTCCGCGCTCGCGATGCTCCTGCTCGATCGCCGGTTCGGGGCGACGTTCTTCCTCCCGTCCGAGGGCGGCGACGCCATCCTCTGGCAGCACCTCTTCTGGTTCTTCGGCCACCCCGAGGTCTACATCGTCATCCTGCCGTTCTTCGGGATCCTGTCCGAGGTCATCCCGGTGTTCGCGCGCAAGCCGCTGTTCGGCTACCGCGCCTTTGTCCTCGCGACGATTCTCATCGGCGTCTATTCGTTCACGGTGTGGGCCCACCACATGTTCACGACCGGGGCCGTAGCCAATCCGTTCTTCAGCCTCGTGTCGTTCATCATCGCGGTGCCGACCGGGATCAAGGTCTTCAACTGGATCGCGACGATGTGGCGCGGCCGGCTGAGCTTCCCGACACCGATGCTCTGGTGTCTTGGCTTCCTCTACCTGTTCCTGTTCGGGGGGATCACCGGGATCGTCCTCGGCTCGCCGCCGCTCGACTACGCGTTCCACGACACGTATTTCGTCGTTGCCCACATGCACAACGTGCTTGTCAGCGGCACGGTCTTCGCGCTGTTCGCGGGGCTCTACTTCTGGTTCCCGAAGATGACCGGGCGGCGGCTGTCCGAGGGCCTCGGGCGGATCCACTTCTGGTCGTGGGTCGTGGGATTCACGCTCACGTTCCTGCCGCAATACCAGCTCGGGGCGAGCGGAATGCCGCGGCGCTACGCGGACTACCCCGCGAGCGCCGGCTGGACGGAGCTCAACCAGCTGTCGACGCTGGGGAGCCTGCTGCTGGGAGTCGGGGTGCTCGTGTTCCTCGTCGCAGTCGCGCTCGCGCTGCGCCGGCCGCCGGACCAGCCGCCCGATCCATGGGGCGCGAACTCGCTCGAGTGGTGGGCTGATTCGCCACCCGCGCACCACAACTTCCGATCACTCCCGCCGATCCGCTCCGAGCGACCTGTGTTCGATGCGCGCCACGAGGCCGGGCCATGAGTCTCGTCCGGCGCTTGCTCCACGACCCGGAAGAGACGAGGTTCTTCCTGTTCCTGTCGGTGTTCGCGCTCGTCATCGGGGCGATCTACTGGTTCGTGAGCTACGAGCCGGCCGGATCCGTGCTGCTTCTGGCGTTCGGTGCGGCAACGGGCGTGATGGGCGTCGTGCTCCACCGGACGGGGAGGCCCGGGGTCGATCGGCCGTTCCTCGACGAGACCGGTCGTTTCCCCTCGGAGACGCCGGCGCCGCTCGCGGTCGGGGCCGGGCTCTCGCTCATGGCGCTGGCGACGATCTTCGGGCCGGCGCCTCTGGTTGTCGGGCTGTTGCCGTTCGCGTGGGGGGCGTGGACGTGGCTTGGCCGGGCGCGCGCGGAGCTTGACGCCGAAGTGCGGGACGACGAGCCCCGCCGCTGAGCGCGGCACTTTGGCAACACCGTTACCATCTGCCGGGGGAACGACCACGGAAGGGGTTCACGTGGCGTCGGAGAATCGGCCGCTCGTGCTTGTCGCGGACGACCAGCCCGAGATCACAAAGCTCGTCTCGCTGTCACTCGAGAACGAGGGGTTCCGGGTGATCACGGCCTCCGACGGCCCGTCCGCGCTCGGGCAGCTAAGCGACACGAACCCGGACGTCCTCCTCGTTGACGCGGCGATGCCGGGGATGTCCGGCATCGACGTCCTCCGCGAGGTGCGGGCCAGTCACCCCGTCCCGGTCATCCTCCTCGCCGACCAGGGTTCGGTTGCCAACATCTCCCACGGTCTGGACCTCGGAGCGGATGACTACGTGGTGAAGCCGTTCAACCCTGGGGAGCTGGCGGCCCGAGTCAGGGCGGTCATCCGCCGTTCGCGGCGCGGGATGGCGGGCGGGACGCGGAGCGTCGGCGCGGCCGAGGTCGACCTCGATACCCGCGAGGTCCAGATCGACGGCCGCCTGATCCGAACGAGCCGGCACGAGTGGCTGCTCCTCGAGCTCTTCCTCACGAACGAGAGCCGGATCCTCCTCCACGACGAGATCCTCTCCGCGGTCTGGGGCCCGGAGTACCGGGACGAGATCGCCTATCTTCGGCTGTGGGTCGGGCAGCTTCGCCGGAAGCTCGGGATCGCGCCGTGGGAGGAGGGGGTGATCCGGACGATCCAGGGCCTCGGTTACGCGTACGACCCGCAGGGCGCCCTGCCGCGGATGCAGTCCCGCCGCCCACACCAGCCGGCCGCCGTGGGCACGGGGAGCGAGTGACCGGAGCCTTCGCCGTAAGCTGAGGCGGATGGATCACAGCGCACACGCCGGCGACATGCCCGACGCGCACGCCGCGGGGCACGACGCCCCTGCCGCGGGACACGACAAGCACGCCGGCCATTCCGTCGCGACGTTCCGCGACAAGTTCTGGCTGAGCCTCCTGCTCACCCTGCCCGTCCTCTTCTGGAGCCACGACCTCCAGGAGTGGCTCGGATACGAGGCGCCGGTGTTCCCGGGCTCGGATTACCTTCCGGCGATCCTCGGGACCGTGGTGTTCCTGTACGGCGGCCTCGTGTTCATCCGCGGAGCGGTCGGCGAGCTGCGCGACCGGCAGCCCGGGATGATGACCCTCATCTCGCTCGCGATCATCGTGGCGTTCGTCACGAGCTGGGCCGGGACGCTCGGCCTGTTCGAGGTCGAGATCTGGTGGGAGCTCGCGACCCTCATCACGATCATGCTGCTCGGCCACTGGCTCGAGATGCGTTCGATCGCCCAGGCCCAGGGCGCCCTTGCGGCCCTCGCCGCGCTGCTCCCGGACACGGCGGAACGCGTGAGGGGCGACGCAATCGAGACGGTGGCGCTCTCCGAGCTCAAGGTCGGCGACATCGTCCTCGTTCGCCCCGGCGCCCGGGTCCCGGTCGATGGCACGGTCGTCGAGGGATCGGCCGACGTCGACGAGTCGATCATCACCGGCGAGTCCCGACCCGTGACGAAGGCCGCGGGCGACCAGGTGATCGCCGGCAGTGTCGCGGCCGGGGGCAGCCTCCGCGTCCGCGTCGATGCCGTTGGCGAGGAAACAGCTCTCTCCGGGATCATGCGGCTCGTCGCCGCGGCCCAGGCCTCGGGCTCGCGGGCGCAGGCCCTCGCGGACCGTGCGGCCGCGATCCTCTTCTACGTGGCCCTCGGCGCGGGGATCGTCACCCTCGTCACGTGGTGGCTCCTCGGCGATCGCCAGGGCGCTCTCATCCGGACAGCGACCGTGCTCGTCATCGCCTGCCCCCACGCCCTCGGGCTCGCGATCCCACTGGTTATCGCCATCAGCACGTCGCTGGGTGCTCGCAACGGCCTGCTCGTCAAGGACCGCCTCGCGCTCGAGCGGGCACGCGAGATCGACACCGTCATCTTCGACAAGACTGGCACCCTCACGAAGGGCAAACCCGTGCTCGCCGACGTGCGCCTCGCGTCGGGCGCTCGGGAGGACGAGGTGCTGGGCCGCATCGCCGCGGCCGAGACCGACTCCGAGCATCCGCTCGCCCGCGCGATCGTCGAGGGCGTCCGGGCGCGCGGGTACGAGCCCCCGACGGGAAGCGACTTTCGGGCCGAGCCGGGAGTGGGCGTGCGAGCCCGGGTCGACGGCGTCGACGTGGCGGTCGGCGGCCCACGGATGCTCGAGAAGGAGAAGGTCGACGTGCCCCCGGAGCTGGCCGAGGCATCGACGGCTTGGGCGGCCGAGGGCCGGATCGTGCTCTACGGCGCGGTCAAGGGCCGGGTGGTGGCCGCCCTCGCGCTCGAGGACGAGATCCGGCCCGAGTCGGCGGAGGCCGTGACCGAGCTCCATCGGCTCGGGATCCGCGTCGCGATGATCACCGGCGACAGCCAAGAGGTCGCGGACACTGTCGCCCGGCGTCTCGCCATCGACGAGGTCGCGGCCCAGGTCCTGCCCGCCCACAAGGCGGCCGCCGTCGCCCGGTTCCAGGCCGGTGGTCGGAAGGTGGCGTTCGTCGGGGACGGGGTGAATGATGCGCCTGCACTCGCCCAGGCCGACGTGGGCATCGCGATCGGCGCCGGCACGGACGTGGCGGTCGAGTCGGCCGGGATAGTGCTCGTGCGCTCGGATCCGCGCGATGTCGTCGGCGCGATCACCCTGTCACGGGCCGCCTACCAGAAGATGATCCAGAATCTCGTGTGGGCGGCGGGCTACAACGTCGTCGCGATCCCCGTCGCGGCCGGCTTGCTCGTGCCCTGGGGCTTCGACCTGCCGATGGCCATTGGCGCGGTCGCGATGAGCCTTTCCACGATCATCGTCGCCGCCAACGCCCAGCTCCTTCGGCGAGTGCGCCTGCGCCCCGAGGACCGGCCATCGCCTCCCGTGCCGCAGCCCGCTTGACCGCTTGGGCTCGGTCGCGCGACCGATTATCTGGATCGGTCGCATCATTTAGCCGTCCTCACGCCATCCACGATCACGGAGACCAAATGACCCGTATTCGATACGCGCTCCCTGCCCTGGCCCTGCTCGTCGCCGCGTGCTCGAGCAGTGGGGCCGCCACGACGCCTGCTCCGTCCGGATTCACCGCCGCGACGCGCGTCGAGGTCAGGCTCACCGACGCGCTCAGGATTGAGCCGGCCCAGATGACCGTGCCGGTCGGCGTCCCAGTGACGTTCGTGGTCACGAACTCAGGCGGAATCGACCATGAGTTCTACCTGGGCGACGAGGCGGCGCAGCAGGCCCACGCCGCGGAGATGCCTTCGATGGGGGGCATGATGCATGACGAGCCCGAAGGTATCGCCGTGAAGCCGGGCGAGACCAAGGAGCTCACCTACACCTTCGCCGCAGCCGGCGCGACTCTCGCCGGCTGCCATGTCGCCGGTCACTACGCCGGCGGCATGAGGGCGGCCATCACCGTTGCTGCGTAGCGGACAGCAAGAAGCAGGGCTGATGCCACCAGGGTCATCGCGGCGAAGGTCCCCGAAGCGCAGCACATCCCGCTGGGTCATTGCTGGCGCGATCGCGCTGACCGGCGTCGCGGTGGGCCTGTTCCTGCTCATGCGCCCCGCCGGACCGGCGGGCCAGGCAGCCTGGACGCGTTTTGGCACCGCGGACGTCCATTCGCTCGCATTCGTCGGCGGCGACCCCGAGCATGTCCTCTTCGGCCATCACGGCGGCATCAACGAGTCCCGTGACGGCGGACGAACCTGGTCGGCGCTGCCCGACCGGAACGACGCCATGAGCCTGTCCGCGGCGAGCGATGGCTCGATCATCGTGGCCGGTCACGATGTCTTCACCGGGAGCCGCGACGGTGGGGCGACGTGGGCGCCCATCGAAACCGACCTGCCGAGCCTCGACATCCACGGCTTCACCCGCGACCCGGCAGATCCCCGCCGGATGTGGGCGTACCTGGCCACCGGCGGCCTCTGGGAGAGCACGGACGTCGGCGCGCACTGGACGCGGGTGCGGGACGACAACGTCATCTTCCCGGTCGCGGTCGCCGATGGGACCGGGACGCGCCTGCTGGGCGTCGACGCGAGCGGGCTCGTGACGAGCACCGACGGCGGCCGAACGTGGGCGACGCTGGGGCTACCGCCGACGTATCCGATGACGAGCCTGGCCGCGACGGCGAACGGGCGGCTCATCTATGCCGGATCGCCGGACGGCCTGTACCGCAGCGACGATGGAGGCAGGACCTGGGCCGCCACGGGCTATCGCGGGTCCGCCTTCGCGGTGGCGACTTCGGCCGATGGCCAGGTTGTCGCGGTCGTGAGTCGCGAGACGGACTTCTACCGCTCGGCGGATGGCGGGAGTTCGTGGCCAGGTCCCGACTGAGCCGGCCCGGGGCGCGGATACGAATCCGATTCGTGCTGACGCCAATCGCGGCGGGTGCCGAATGCCGCGACGGGCCGGTTCGTGCGTGGCCGCCGCCACCGGAGGAGGAGTCGGGCGTCTTCGGAGCCGTGGCGCGGCGTTACCACCCACCCGATTGGTAATCGCGACAAACCAGGCCACAAATAGACGAACGGCCCGGGGAGGGGACCCGAGGCCGTCCGTCGTCGCGAGGAACGCCCCGTCACCGGCGTTCCCACGAGGGAGGAGCGATTGTTCCGACCGAACACAAACTACGGACTCGGTCGTGGACGGGATACCAGCGGCAGCGAGCCGCGCCTTGCATTCTCGTGGCGCGAGGAGCCTGGAGGAGCCTAAGGGACCTAGGGCCGCTCGATCCTGACGTCGTCGACGCCCGCCTCGACGAGGCTGTCGTTGTCGGCGTCGGTCGCCTCGAACACAAGTCGGATCGTCTGGCCGGCCCACGGGCTCATCGGCACTCGGGCGGTCGCCCAGGCGGCGACGTCGGCCTCCGGCCCGCCCAGCTCCTCGAGCACGAGCGTCCGCGCCCCCGTCCCGTCCTCGACATATGCCCGGAACGCATCCGTGCTCGTCGAGCCAAGCTGGTGGGCGAGGTAGTAGCGGAACTGCAGGTCACCGACGGCCACCCCCAGCACGATCGCCGCGGAGCGGACCGTCGTGGTCCCGCCGTCGACATCGCTAGCGCTCGCGGCGCCGTTGACCTTCCGGCCGGTCACGAGGCCGGCGGCACCGGATGTCGTCGTGCCCATCTGGGTCATCTTGCGGTCCCGCGAGATCGCATCGGGATTGCCCCGTTCCCAGCCGCCGGCAGTCGCCGTGTCGGTGCCGGCCGGGTTCACGACCCAGCCCCGATTGACCTCGAGGTCGTCGAGCAGGGCGCCGCAGTGCGTCTTCGCCTTGTTGGTCCAGCGGTACGGGCAGGCACCCACATCGATCACGAACAGGAGGGCCTTCCGGTTGCGGGCCGTCTGCGCGGCGATGTGCTCGTCGGCCGGGTAGTGGTCGCCCCAGACCGTCGCCGTCTCGGGCGGGAAGAGCTCCCACGTGTACGAGAAGATCCGGTAGGTGCCGTACATCCAGTCGATCTGGTCGCCGTCGGTGATGTAGAGGTCGCTCGACTGCTCGGCCTTGTAGCCGTTCCGACCGGCCTGGCCCTTCGCGAACGCGACGATGGCGTTGTAGTCGTCGATCGTCATGTCCGCCGGCAGATTCGTCTTCGTGTAGCCGTACGGCCAGAGCACGAGTTCGCCGTTCGTGTGGAACGTCACGTGGCTCTTGATCTGCTGGCGCCCGTCGATCACCCGACTGGCGACGAAGTCGCGCATCGCCCGGGTCTCAGGCGCCGACCAGGCCGCCGGGCCCCGGTAGGTGTTGGCCGACTTCGACCCGGAGGACCCGCCACAGCAGCCCCAGCGGTAGCCATAGTTCCGGTTGATGTCTGTCCCGACGTAGCTCGAGCCCGCGTTCGGCTGGCGGTTCTTGCGCCAGGCCCGGTAGGGCGCGCGGGTGCCGCTGGTGGCCGAGAGGTCGAACTCGAAGCCGTCCGGGTTGACGGCGAAGACGATGAAGGTCTCCCGCCCGTCGACGAGCGTCTTGACCTGGGCATCCGTCGCGTAGTCCACGGTGAGGACCCGCAGCAGGTAGAGCGCCTGCTCGACCGTCATGTGCTCCCGGGCATGGTGGAGGGCGTCGAACAGGATCTCCGGCTCGTTCTCGTCGACCGCGACGTTGTCGCTGATCTTGGCCGCCCAGATCTCGCGGCCCTGGTGGCTCTGGCCGATCGAGAATACGTCGACGAGCTCCGGGTAGGCCGCCTCGGCGGCGTGGATCTCGGCGACCATTTCGGGGAAGCTGTGGAAGCGCGAGTCCTTCGCTGGGAAGTCCGGCGAAGCCGCCACGACCGAGGCCGGGGCGAACCCGGCGAGGAGGAGCGCCCCGAGCCCGAAGGCCACGGCGACACGGAAACGGGGCTGGCGGGGAAGGGTGTGCATCCCCCTCAGGGTCGGGGGTGCGGGGTGCCCGCGCAACCCGCCGATAGAGCGGCGGGGTGCGGTACGAACGGGCCACGATGGGGTGGGTAAGGGGTGGTCCGGACCGCGGCCCCAACGCCCCGGTGTTCCGCTCCGTGGTGCGTTCCGACACCTCCCCTGAACAGCGTGGGCTGAAATGGTCCATCCGGGGGATGCCGGATCCGGGGTGATGGGGGATACTCTCGCCCGGTCCGCAGAGAAGGCTCGACAACCGCAAACGCCGCCCCCGGCAGGCCCCGTCGAGACCCCGTATGGGTCCGTCACTCCGGTCGAACCGGCCGAAAACGTCACCCCGTCTGCTCGTGGACCCTTCGACGTCCGCTCTGGACGTTGCCCCCCTTGCCTGCCAGAGGCCCCCAGACTCCTGCGTCGGCGTGCCGTGCACGCCCTCGACAGAGAGGAGGCACGGATCTTGATCGTTGAGACACAGCGCACCCGGATCTCCCGGAGGGTCGGCACGGCCCTCCTCGGCGCCGCCCTCGCCACGGCACTCGTGGTCCCGGGCGTCCTGGCCACGTCCCGGCCCGGCGCTCAGCCGCAGGCGGCGACCACGGCCATCGACTACCCGTACGCCCCCTGGCTGACCGACGAGGCGTTCTACCTCAAGATGTACAACTGCACCCGGACCGGCGGCTGGGTGACGAGCACAGGGAGCTGCACGGCCTACGGCAGCGGCCGGTACAGCGCCTATGTCCGGCCGATCGTCCGGAGCGGCGCCCTTTCCGACCTGACCGCGCGGCCCTACGCGAAGGTCCTCGCGGTCAGGAACCTCTGCGGCCACAACTACGACGGCAGCCTGACGACCCGCCTCGCCCGTGCCGGCTTCCGCGGTTCGGCCTGGGGTGAGAACCTCGCCTGCCGCGGCGGGATGAGCGTGCGGGCCTCGATCATCTGGGCCCATCGGGTCTTCCAGTCGGAGAGGTCGTACAACGGCCCCCACTGGAAGAACATCAAGAACAGGAACTTCACCCAGATCGGGATCGGGATCTGGCGCAACGGCGACCGGGTCCGCCTGGTCACCGACTTCTTCCGCCCGTAAGCCCCGTCTCGACCGCCGGTTCGCCGGCCCCCACGCCGCCCCCGGGCGCCCGGCCCGCTCGAAGCGAGCCGGGCGTCGGCGTTGGTGGTACGAATGACCCCTAGTGTCCCGCGCCCGAAGTCGCTTGCGGCTTGCGAACGGCCTTGGCGAGGAT
>JBBDZZ010000103.1:0-10717 GCA_040899885.1 Chloroflexota bacterium
CGCCACGCCCCGACCGAAATTGCCCGTTGCACAGGGCCCGAGGATGATAGCAGGCTCGGACTGACGCCCTTCTAGACGTGGTTCGGGACGGCGGGGTCGCCGCGCCGCCCGGCCCGCACCGGGACGACGGCCAGCGCCGCGAGGATGAACGTCCCGGCCATGAGCCAGAAGACGATCGGCAGGCCGGCCGGCTCGCCTGCGACTTCAACGATTCGGCCGTAGACGGCGGTCCAGAGCGACCCGACACCGAAGGCGAGCGTGAAGTACAGCGCGAACGAGGCATCGCGGATCGTCGGCGGTGCGATGTCCGCCAGGAGCGCCTGGAGCTGCGGGCTCTCGGCGAAGCTGAAGACGCCCATGATGACGATCCCGGCCCAGAGCCCTGCGACGCTCGACCCGACCAGCATGAACACGGCGAACCCGATCGCCCCACCGAGGTAGACCCCGACGATCAGCGGCTTCCGCCCGATCCGGTCGGACAGCCAGCCCGCCACGAGCGGCGCCGGCACCGAGAAGACGATGAGCGCGCCGTACATCAGCCCGGCCGCGCCTTCGTCCATGCCGATGACCCGGGTCAGGTAGAGGAGCGTGAACAGGTTCACCACGCCCAGCCCCCGGCCGCCTCCGCCGAGGATCGAGGCGAGGTAGATCCAGCGGTGGTCCGGGTCGCGCAGGATCGTCCCGAACGCCTCGCGGACGCTGCCGTGGGCGACGGCCGCCGCCCGATCCTCCCCGGTCTCACGGACGAACAGGAGGATCGCGAGGGCGATGACGATGGCCGGCACGCCGAACAGGACGACGGACCACTGCCACCCGACGTTGGCGATGAGCCACGCGCCGGCGACGGCGACCACCACCGTCCCGACGTTCCCTCCGGCGATATGAGCGCTGATCGCGAACCCGCGACGATGCGGCGGGAACTGCTCGGCGAGCAATCCGTTGCCGACCGGGTGCTGGGGCGAGCCGCCGATCCGTGAGAGGACGTTCGCCACGGCGAACGCCGGGAAGCCGTTGGCCAGCGCCTGGGCGACGAAACCGCCGCCGAACAGGAGCCCGCCCGCACCGAGGAGCGTCCGCCGCGAGAGGATCCGGGTGAGCTTCGCGTAACTCAGCTGAACGACGCCGGACGCGAACGATCCAAACGCCGCGAGGAAGGCGATCGTCTCCACCCGGACGCCGAACTCTATGATGATCCGGAGGTAGACGAGCGGCAGCAGGACGGCCTGGGCATGGTTGACCGCGTGGGCGATCGCTAGCAGCCAGAGTGTCCGGTTCGGGTGCACGTTCAGGCGCTCGGGCGGCGTCATGGCCGCCCATCATGCGGGACCGGCCGACCCGCGGTCGGTCGCTGGGCCACTCTGAGTAGCCACACTCGAACGAGTCCGCAGCGTTGCCGTCCGACCGGGCTCATCCCCGGTCGTGGGCTCGCGACGTCGTCCGCGGAACGCCACTCTCAGTAGCCAAGGCCGCACCGGGTGGGCCTTAGCCGCCCGTTGTCACACCACAGACCCCGCGGAGGCGTCAACTCCACTCACCTGCCCGCGCGGAGGGCGTTTGACGAGCGGCAACCGCGTAACGCCCACCCGGCGAGGATCTGGCGACGAAGTCGAGGCCAGCCGCGTTAACGCCCGCAGGGTGGGGATCTGACACGAGGCTCGTGGCATCGGATGGAATCGAAACGGGCGGCCCGGCGGGCCGCCCGTGCGTTGCGGATCGCGCCCGGAGAGCCTGTCCTAGAACTGCTCCAGATACCGCTCCACTTCCCAATCAGAAACTTGGGTGCGGTACTCGTCCCACTCGAGGCGTTTCGCCTCGATGAAGTGGGAGAGGACGTGGTCGCCGAGCGCCTCGGTGATGACCGTGTCCTTCTCGAGCTCCGCGATCGCCTCGCCGAGGGTGCCCGGCAGCTCGCGGATTCCCTTCGACGCGATCGTCGCCGCGTCCATCTCGAACAGCGACTCCTCGACCGGATCGCCCAGCTCGAGGCCGCGCTCGACGCCGTCGAGACCGGCCGCGATCATCGCGGCGAACGCGAGGTACGTGTTGGACGACGGGTCCGGGCAGCGAACCTCGACCCGGGTGCCCTCGATCGACTTGCCGGGCGAGACCTTCGGGATCCGGATGAGCGCGGACCGGTTCGTCCGGCCCCACGTCAGGTACGTCGGCGCCTCGTAGCCGGGAACGAGCCGCTTGTACGAGTTCACGAGCGGCGCGAGGACGGCGATCATCCCGCGGGCGTGGGCGAGGATGCCGGCCATGTACGACCGCGCGACGTCGGACAGCCCGTACGGGTTGTTCGGGTCGGCGAACGCGTTGCGGTCGTCGGCGATCGAGTACAGGCTCTGATGAGTGTGCATCCCGGAGCCGTTGATCCCGTGGATCGGCTTCGGCATGAACGTCGCGTACAGGCCGTGCTGCTGGGCAATCGCCTTGAGTGCGAACTTGAACGTGATCGCGTTGTCCGCGGTGCGGAGCGCGTCCGAGTATTCGAAGTCGATCTCGTGCTGGCCCTGGGCCACCTCGTGGTGGGCCGCCTCGACCCGGATGCCGAACGCCTCGAGGGCGTCGACCATGTCCTGGCGGATCTCCTGGGCGAGGTCGGTCGAGAAGTCGAAGTAGCCGGCCTGGTCGTGGGGCAAGGGCTCGATCCCGCCGTCTTCGCCGCGTCGGAGGAGGAAGAACTCGAGCTCGGGGCCGGTGTTGACGATGTAGCCGAGCTTCTTCGCCCGCTCAACCTGGCGGCGGAGGACGAAGCGCGGGTCACCGACAAAGGCCTCGCCATTGGGAGTGAACACGTCGCAGATGACCCGGGCAGTGCCGCGCGGTCCGGAGGCCGGCTGCCATGGGATCTCCGAGAACGTCTTCATGTCCGGCATGAGGTACTGGTCGCTCTCGGCGATCCTGGTAAAGCCCTCGATCGACGAGCCGTCGAACCATGTCCCGTGGCGGACGGACCCCTCGAGCTGGTGGATCGGGATCGTCACGGCCTTGACGTGGCCGATAATGTCGGTGAACTGAAGCTGGACGAACCGGATGCCGGCCGATTTGGCCTGTTCGATCTTCTCGGTCCCGTCGACCTTCTCCTTCGCCACGGCCTTTTCTTTCACCATGACCACCGATGCTGCCTCCTTGCCACTCTGGAGAAATAGACGCCGGTCTTGTGCGCAGCGCACCAAGACAACCCTCGGCCAGCGTGGTTTCCAGAGGATAGCAGCCGCCCGCGGCCGGGGATCTCCGGGTCGCGGGATCAGACTTGGCCGGTTTGCACAAGTCTGAGAGCGAGAGCGAGCGGGAGCCGGAGCTCGGGATCGGACAGGCGCCAGCCCGTCAACGCCTCGATCCGACGGACCCGGTAGGCGACGGTGTTCCGATGGACCCCGAGCACGTGGGCCGCCTCTGCCAGTCCCGGCTGTTCGAGAACCGCGCGGAGCGTGGCCAGGTGCTCGCGCTGGACGTCCGGCCGCCCGCCGAGTAGCGGCTCGAGGAGCGAGCGAGCGAGGCGCGCGCCATCGGGCAGGTTGTGCAGGTTGCCAAGCAGCCGGTAGGCGGGCAGGCGGTCCGCGCGGGCGACCGCCGGGGGCTCCTCGAGCGGTTCGACGGCCTCGAGTGTCGCCCGAGCCTCGGCTTCCGCGGCCGGCCGCCCCGTGGCCTCCTCGAAGGGCCGTGACAGCGCGACCGACCGACCGAGGAGCGCCGCCACGCGACCTGCCGGCACGAGCGCCTGCGGGTCGGCTGGGTCGACGGCGAGGACTGCCCGCAGCTCGAGGCTGTCGGCGTCCCCACGGAGCCCCATCCGGCGGGCCGGGGCGAGGAGCCGGAGGTCCCGCCGCGTCCGCTCGCGTGCCTCGACGGTGTCGCCCTCCGGCGTCCGCTGACGCGCCACGAGCACGACCCACGGCGGCCCCGCGGCCGGCAGCGTCTCGGCGCGGCGCGATGTATCCAGGGCTCGACGGACCGCGTCGCCACGTGCCAGCTCGAGGGCCATCAAGCCGGCAATCCGGCCGCTCACCACGCGCTCGAGCTCGCTCGCCGGCCGCTCCCCGAGCAGCGCGAGGCTGCCGGCCGGGCCGGACGACCCGGGCAGCGAGACGCGCAGTGCGACCGCCCGCGGCTGGGCGTGATAGCGGGCGACCGCAGCGGCTGCGTCACGTGCGCCGGGCGGCGCGTGAACGGCGAGCGATGAGCCGCGCGGGCCCTCGAGCGCCACCGCCCGGCCGAGGAACCCGGCAACCGCGCCGACGAGCCCGTCGAGGTCCGTCCCGGCCAGGGCGAGCGCCTCGAGCCGGCCCTCGAGCACCGCGGCCTGATGCTCGAGCTCGGCCCGCTGGTTGACGAGGAACCCGATGATGCTCCGCTCGAGCGCGGCTGCATCGGCACGTTCGGTCCGCAGTGCCGGCAGGCCCGCGACGCGGAGAGCCGCCTCGAGCGCGTCGAGCGCGTCGCGATCGCCGGTCTCCGATTCATCCGAATCGAGGAGCACCACGGCCCCGACGCGCGCCCGGCTGCACGCGGCGACGAGCGAGTCACGCTCCGCCGCCCCCGGCGCCACGAGACGGAGCGCAGCGCCCGGCACGATCGCGATGTCCCCCGCCTCGAGAGCGTCGAATGCGGGGACCCGGGCCTTCATCACCCGGACCCAGCCGATCTCCGGTGTGGCTGCCTCCCCGCCGTCCCGTCCCCCGCTCCCCTCGCCCACGACCCTCGCCCCGGGCAGCAGCGCAGCTCGCAACTCGTCGAGAGACGCCATCGGCTCGGCTCCGCCGGGTCAGCCCGCGCGACGAGCCGCGACGAGGTCGTCGAGCAGCCGCCCGAACTCCCGGTCGAAGTCGACGTAGCGGTCCGAGCGCCCGACGATCGACAGCTCCCCGGCCGGCGTCAGGCGCGTCCAGACGCGCCGGCGCGGGAGGTAGAACGTGATCGCCAGCCCGGTGATCAGCAGGCCGAACGCGAGCCACACGATGCCCTGCCCGGGATCGTGCTTGGCGATGAGCAAGGTGAACTCGCTGAACCGCCGGAGCTCGACGGAAAAGTCGATGTTCGCGAGGGTGTGCCGTTCGCCAGCCCGGATCGCCATGTCGCCGGCCCGATCGACAATCGGATCGTCAACTGGGGATCCCGGCCGGATCCGGTACGGGATGACGATCAGCGTGCCGACCCCGTCGACGTCCCGGAGGAGGAGCATCTCGAGCCCGAGGTCGCGCCCCGGCACGGCCATCGTCCCGTACGGGAACTGGTTGACGCTCTCGGTCAGCGGCACGGGGCCGGACCACAGCACGGCATCCTGCTTATCCCGGATGACGATGTCGGGCGCCGGTCCGAACCCGTTCTGATGGAGCGTATAACCGCCGACCGACAACGGGTCATTGACCCGGATCGTCTTGTGGGCGACCTCCTGGCCGTCGCGATAGACGACGAGCTCGCTCGTGAAGTCGGTCACCGCGTTCGGAAATCCCGGCGCCTCGAACGCGAGGTTCCGAACGAGCAGGAGGCCGGGGGTCCCGATCGGCTGGACCGTCAGCGCGTCGCCCTCGGCGATGACGAGGGGCTGCTCGTCACCGAGCTTCCACGTGACCCCGGCCGCGACGAGGAACAGGATCAGCCCGGTGTGATTGAGGAACGTGGCCAGCTTCGTCCACCTGTTTCGGTCGCCGTAGACGTACCGGACGCCGTCGACCTCCGCGTCGCGCACGCTGAACCGGTGACGCCGGAGGACCTGCCGGACGGCCTCCGCGTCCGGGCCGGACATCCGGGCCCGATCGGGCAGCTTGGGATCGAAGAACGGGTCCGGCTGGACGACGCGGACGTCCGCCGACTGACGCCACAGTCGGGGGGCCCGGTCGAGCGTGCAGATGACGATCGAGAAGACGAGCACGAGGAGCCCGGCGCTGAACCAGGTCGACTTGAAGACCTGGAAGATCTGCAGCCGCTCGAGGAGGTCGACAACGCCGGCCCCGAATACCGGGTCGTAGCGGGCGTGGATCTCGGCCATCTCGGCGCGGTAGGCGGCCAGCGATCGGAACGCGAAGTCCGGCAACTGCCGGATCGTCATCCCGATCGTGGCCCCCAGCGCGAGGAGGATGATCTGGAGCACGGCGAAGTTGACCGACGTGAACAGGCTCCACAGCCCCGCGCCCAGCCGCGTGAACGGATCGGGGCGGGCGGCCTGGGTGGCCGGGCGCCCCGCGGCGATCGTCGCGATGACTCGCCTCCTAGGCGCGCCGGGCGGCCGTGGCTGGCTGGCCGGACGGGACCGCGGTCACCTTCGCGGCGACCGCCCGCGCCGCGCCGAGCGCCCGCTCGAAGTCGGCGACGAGGTCGTCGAGATCCTCGAGGCCGACCGACACCCGGAGCAGTCCGGGCGCGATGCCGGCGTCGACCAGGGCCGCTTCGTCGAGATGGCGGTGAGTCGTCGACGGCGGGTGGACGACCATCGTGTGGACGCTTCCGAGCGATGCGGTCAGCTCGGTGATCGACAGCCCGTCGATGAACGCCCGGCCGGCGGCCTGACCGCCGACGAGCTCGACGGCCAGCATCCCGCCCCCGATCGCGAGCTGGCGGGCGGCGACGGCGTGCTGGGGGTGGCTCGCGAGTGATGGGTGGTAGACGCGGAGCACGCCCTCCTGACGCTCGAGCCAGGCGGCCAGTGCCCACGCCGTCGCCGCGTGGCGCTCCATCCGAAGCACGAGCGTGGCAACGCCTCGCAGGACGAGGAACGCGGACACCGGCGCGAGCGTGCCTCCCGTGTCGACCTGGACGTCGCGGACCCGGCGGATCGCCTCCTTGCTGCCGGACACGATCCCGGCGAGGACGTCGCTGTGGCCGCCGAGGTACTTCGTCGCGGACTCGATGACGAGGTCCGCACCCAGCTCGATCGGGCGGCACAGGTACGGCGAAGCGAAGGTGTTGTCGACGACGTAGGCCGCCCCGTGGCGACGGGCAAGTGCCGCGAGGGCGCGATGGTCGGCGACGACGATCGTCGGGTTGGAGATCGTCTCCGCGTAGAGGACGCGGGTCGGGGCCGCGGAGAGCGCGGCATCCACCGCCGCGTGGTCGGTCACGTCGACGAACTCGGTTGTCACGCCGAGGCGGCGGAGGACGTTGGTGAGCTGCGACCGGGTCGAGCCGTACACCGCCCGGGCGCAGACGACCCGGTCGCCGGCCCGGAGCAGGGACACGAGCGCCGCGTGGATCGCGGCCATCCCCGACGCGAACGCGTAGCCAGCCTCGGCACCCTCGAGCTCGGCGACCGCCGCGGCGAGCGCGGCGCTCGTGGGATTATCGATCCGGCTGTATGCGTAGCCCGGCTCGCGGTCCATCAGGACGTCGCCCAGCTCGGCCGCGTCGGCGGAGGCGAACGTCGCGGTCTGGTAAATGGGCACGGACGTCGGCCGCTGGTCGACTCGCGGCGCCCGCGAGGCCGCCCGGATTGCCCGGGTCGCAAAACCGCGGGGGGCGCCGGCGGGCCGTTCGGGGGAGGCGTCCTCAGTGCCGGGGGAGGGTTCCTTCGGCGTCACCCGGCGATGCTACACCGACTCGCCGGGGCGTCCCCCAACGCCGACCGGGATGCCCATGACCCGGTTCTTGCCCGCGTGCTTCGAGGAGTACATCGCCTGGTCCGCGCTGATCATCAGCTCATCCGAGGTCCGGCCATCGTCCGGGAAGCTCACGACCCCGACGGACATCGACGAGCGGACCTCCGTGCCGGGCACCGCCAGGTCGGCGACGCCAAGCCGGATCTTCTCGGCGAGGACGTATGCGCCGGTCACCTCGGTCTCCGGGAGGAGCACGACGAACTCGTCGCCGCCGTAGCGCGCCGCGATGTCGATCCGGCGGACGCCCTCCGCGATGACGTCGCCCACGCCGCGCAGGACCCTGTCGCCGATGAAGTGGCCGTGCCGGTCGTTCACGGCCTTCAGCTCGTCGAGGTCCATCATCAACAGGCAGAACCCGCGCCCGGACCGCGCGCTCCGCGCGATCTCCCGGTCGACCGCGGCGAAGAAGAACGTCCGGTTGTAGAGACCGGTCAACGGGTCGACTGTGGACAGGCGGATCGCCGCGTCGCGGGCGCGGCGCTGCTCACGGGCGATGACCATTGCGACGTAGGCCAGGAGGATGAGCGCGGTCAGGTTGATGGCGACGGTCGCGATCGTGTTGGGGGCCAGGGGTTCGGTCGCTCCGGCGGTCAACGCGATGAGGTAGCCGAGGCTTGCGACCGCCGCGAGGGCGAGCGTGACAGGCGGGCTGACGACGAGCGCCGCCCCGCCGACGATGAGGGGAAAGACGAAGAAGAACGGGCTCGCCTCCCGCCCGGTCAGGACGATGAGAAGCGTCGCGAACGTGATCGCCACCGAGCCTTCGACGACAAACTTCGCGGGGCCCAGGGCGGTCGAAGGCAGGAGGTCGTGGAAGACGAGGACGAAGATCCCGGCCAGCGCGAGGAGGACGAAGATCGCGGGCTGCGTCTGAGGCCACAGCCCGGTCACCGCGACGATCGTCGAGCTGGCGAGGATGAACACCCAGCTGACGATCCGGACGACGCGGTCGTAGGCCCGCGTCGGGACGTCGCCCTCGAACTCGCCAAGGGGAGGACTGCCGACGACCGCCGCCAGCTCTGCCCGCTGCTGGTCGATACCGTCGGGCGCGTCGAGGGCCAGCGGCCCGGGCCGCCCGAACGCTGAAGGCACGAGCACGAACGCCATCACCGCGAGGTTCGCGAGGACGGCGAGGACGATCAGTACAAGGACCGGCTCGGCCGGCACTGCGCTTCACCCCTCCAGGGTTCAGCGGGGCAGGGAGTGCCCCCCTACCGGGTCATCTTAGCCCGTCGAGGCGCCGCAGCCCCCTGGTGCGACAGGCCCGACCGATCGTTGCGGTGCGCGTCGGCACCGAAGCGGGCCGTCGGTCAGCGGGTACCCCACTGGTAGGTCTGCTTGACCATCCGGAGGTAAACGAATGTCTCGGTGTCCCGGACGCCGTCGACGGCCCGCAGCTTCTCGGTCAGGAACTGGAGGAGGGCCTCGTTGTTCTCGCAGACGACCTCGATCAGCAGGTCGAACGTGCCGGCCGTGATCACGACGTAATCGACCTCAGAAAAGGCGGAGACGGCTTCGGCGACGGCCAGGAGTCGCTTGCTCTCGCAGCGAACTCCGATCATCGCCTGCTGCTGGAAGCCGAGCTTCAGCGGATCGGTGACGCCCACGACCTGGAGGATTCCGCGCTCGACGAGCCGGTTCGTCCGGGCGCGCACGGCGGCCTCGGAGACACTGAGGTCGGCCGCGATCTGGGTGAACGGGCGTCGCCCGTCCTGCTGAAGGTGCTCGATGATCCGTTTGTCGAGCACGGACACCTCGTCCGTCCCGCGCGTGGCCCCGCCGCGGACCCGGCTGTTGGTCACGTCGGGCGGGGAGCGGCCGACGGAGGGACGGGGGTCGGGACCGGCGTCGGCAGCGTAAGCGGCTCGGTCGAGCGCTGCGCGAGCGGGTGGAGGAGCGGGTGGAGCGCCTCGACGAGTTTCGCCGCCGCGGCGCGGTGCGACGGGCTCGGCGGGGCGGGGGTGCGGTCGTTCGTCGAATGAGGTCCGAACTCGAAGAGCAGGTTGAGCCCGCCGATCATGTACGGCGATTCACCCTGGCGGGGAGGTCGGCCCGTCGCGAATTTCGCAGCCGCCTGGAGTGCGCCTGAGCTGGAGAACTCGGTCATGATGAGCGGCCACTCAGCGTAGGTCGCGTTGATCCGCTTGACGGTGATCCCGTCCGTGCCGACCGTGGCCGTGTTCGCCGTGATTCGCAGACCTGCCCGGGCGAGGAGCTGGTAGACCTTGTCGATGGACGCCGGGTCACTCAAATGAGGGTCCGGCGTGATCACGGGAGTGGGTCGGGGGGTCACGGGCAGGGAGGCAGGAGCGGCCGGGCCGCAGGACGCGACGAGCCCGGCGACCAGCACAACGGCCGCCAGGGTGGCCCTCCGATTCGATCTTCGCATTTCTGGCGGGATGCTAGCACGGGCTTCGCAGCGGTCGAAGCGTACGTTCGTACCGCGGGGAGGGGTCCGTATTGGCCGGTCAGGTGGCGTCCAGGAGGTCCAGGACCGGTCCCAGCCGATCGAGGGAGTGGCGGTCAATCGGATCGACCACGAGCTGAACCTCAGCAATCCCCACCGCCGCGTAGCGCCGGAGCTCGGCCGCCATCTCTTCCGGGGTTCCCCGAACGGGCGGGGCGGCCAGGTCCTCGGCCGTGTCGCCGCTCCGGCGGCCGATGAACCCGGGAAGCTGGACGAGCACGGCCACGCTGCGCTCGATCGCCCCGGGGTCGCGCCCGACCTCAGCGCAGGCGGCGTCGACCCGGTCACGGAGCGCCGGGACGCCGTCCGGCGAGTTGCGGGTATCGGCAAACCAGGCGTTCCAGCCGTCGACGTGGGGGGCCGTGATCCGGAGCATCCGCTCGCCGCTCGAGCCGATCAGGAGGGGTGGACCGCCCTTCGTAGGCCCGCGGGGCACGAGCTCGCAGTCCCGGGCCTGGTAGAACCGTCCATCGAAGTCGACCGAACCCTCGCGGAGCAGCGTCCGGATGATCGTGAACGCCTCCTCGAAGCGCGACACCCGATGGTCGAACGGGATCCCGAAGGCCCGGAACTCTGCCTCGTTCCAGCCGGCACCGAGGCCGAGCACGAACCGGCCGCCGCTGATCTCGTCGAGGGTGGCGGCCTGCTTGGCGAGGAT
>JBBDZZ010000103.1:10817-12236 GCA_040899885.1 Chloroflexota bacterium
GAGGAACCATCTGATGATCGCGGTCGCCAGACTGAACCACGCGGTCCTCTACGTCCGCAGCGCCGAACGCGCGGCCGAGTTCTACGGCCGGGTCTTCGGATTCGAGATCGTGTCGAAGGAGTTCGGCGGGCAGGCGATCTTCATGCGCGCCGCGGGCGGCGACAACCACCACGACCTCGGCCTCTTCTCGGTCGGGGAGAGTGCGGCGCGGCCGGCGCGCGGGTCGGTGGGTCTCTACCACCTCGCCTGGGAAGTGCCGACGATCGAGGCCCTCGCCGTCGCCGCCGAGGAGCTCCAGACCGCCGGGGCGCTGAGCGGCGCGAGCGACCACGGCGTCTCGAAGTCGCTCTATGGCGCCGACCCGGACGGCAACGAGTTCGAGGTCATGTGGCGGGTCCCGAGCGAGGCGTGGGGCGAGGACGAGCACCGGGGCGTGGTCCGCACGCTCGATCTCCCGGCCGAGGTCCGGCGCTGGGGTAAGGCGGCGGTCGCGGACTGATCCGCCGGGCGCTTCGGGCGCTATCTGCCCGCGAGGACGAGGCCCTGCGGGCCGGCCTGGAGTGTCAACGATCCAGCGTCGGTCGCGTGCGTCAGCGTGTCCGCCTGGAGGACCGCGAGAACAGCCGCTTCCGTCTGGCCCCTGGGGCCGTCGCAGGCCATCTTCGTGAGGACGATCTCCGCGATCCGCATCCGGTTGCCCTCGACGGCATAGGAGCCGCCGCCCTGGTTGCAGCCGGTCTGGACCGCCACCCGGCCGTCCGCGCTGAATGTCAGCGTCGCGTTGACCCCCTCCGCGATGCTCGAGGTCGCGTCGCCGGACACGATCGAGTTCACCGTCCATGTCGGCCCGACGAGCGGGAGGTCGGGGTCCGCGATCTCGCGGTCGAGGAGCCGGATGGCGACGTCGCCGGCCGTCAGAATGAGGTCATTGCCGGCAAGCGCCACGGTCGGCCTCGAGCCGAGGAACCCGGACACCCATTCGTCCTGCTTGTGGCGGGGCTCGTCGCAGCCCATGTCGGTCATCGCGCCGCCCTCGAAGCGGAGGGTGGAGCCATCCATCCGGTACGTGCCGCCCATGTGGTTACAGCCGGCGTTTACGCCCAGGGCACCGTCCTTGGCGAACGTCAGCCGGATCGTGGTGCCGGGCACGAGCGGCCGGGCGGCGCCCTTGTCGGTGACCCCGGTGGAGAGGAACGTGCGCCCCTCGAGGGGGGCCGCGGCAGCGCCGGAGCAGCCGGCGAGGAGGATCACGGGAAGGACGATAGCCGGGAGCAGTGTTCGGAGAGTGGGCATGGCCGCCTGACGGAGGCGATCGGCCGCGGGTTCCCCCGCTGGTGGATCGTGGTCGGGGCGGTCGGATTCGAACCGACGGTCTCGTGCTCCCAAAGCACGTGCGATGCCAGGCTTCGCTACGCCCCG
>JBBDZZ010000104.1:0-12209 GCA_040899885.1 Chloroflexota bacterium
ACGTCCCGCCGAACGGGAGCTCCATGTGGGTGTGGACGTCGATCGCACCCGGGATGACCCATTTACCCCGGGCATCGATCGTCTCGTCCGCCGTCACGCCCGAGCCGGCCAGGCCGGCCCCGAGCTGGGCGATCCTCTCACCGTCGATGAGGACGTCGGCCACGAACGAGCCATCGGCGGTCACGACGGTGCCGTTGCTGATCAGCGTGCGCATCGCTCCTCCTCGCCGGGAGGATAGCGAATGGGCGCCACGCCGCGCCGAGGGTCAGCGGCGGATCGCGGCGGCCCTGCGGACCCGTCGGAAGTACATGACCGCGGTGGCGACCGCCGCTCCGAGGAGGATTGCGCCGACGATCTTGAACGGGTCGGAGACGATGACGACGAACGCCGAGATCCAGGCGTCGACGTCCGGGTACGCGGCCAGGGCGCGGACGGCCATCGGGCGGAGAACGACGACCGCCAGGACGACGAAGGCGAGCAGGAGGAGGATCTTGAGCACCTTCCGCATCCGGCGGTCGCGGCGGACCCCCCGGCCCTCCATGTCCCAGTACGGATCCCGGCGGCTCATCGAGGGCGACTCCAGTGCGAATGGGCGGACAGGAGTTTCTCCCGGCCAGCGACCCGGCGCCAGTGGACTTCCGGCCTATCCAGGTCCCGGTCCCAGGGTAGGACCGCCGCCTCAGCCGCGTGCGGCAGTCACGTTCCGGAGGGCCGGCACCACCTCCCGGCCATATGCCTCGAGGATTGCCTCCTCGTCGCCGTTCATGAGGTAGATGTTGAACTGGTCGACCCCCGCATCGGCCAGCTCCCTGAGCTTGGCGACGTGGTCGGCGACCGAGCCGAGGACGCAGAACCGGTCCGTGACCTCGTCGCCGACGAAGGCCGCGTTCGACGAGCCCACCTCGGCGTGGTGGTGATAGTCGTAGCCGGTCCGGTCCTTGACGTAGCCGGTGAGCGCCGGGGGGAGTTGCTCGCGCGGGTACTTGTTCACGAGGTCGACCACGTGGTTGCTCACGAGGGCCGGGAACCAGCGGGTCCGCTCCCGGCACGCCTCGAGGTCACCGAGGTGGGCCGGCGCGGCGGCCTGGACCCGGATCGACGCCGGGTCCCGCCCGGCGGCCACGGCAGCCTCCCGGACCTGGCCGACGAACCAGCGGACGAGGTCCGGGTCGGCCAGCTGGAGGATCACGCCGTCGGCGATCCGGCCGGTCATCGCGAGGGCCATCGGGCCGTAGCCCGCGATCCAGACGGGCAGCCGCCAGCCCTTGGTCCACGGGAAGTTGAGCGGCGTGCCCTCGTACTCGATCGTCTCCCCGGCGACGAGCGCCCGGATGACCCGGATCGCCTCCTCCGTGTGGGCGATCGTGATCGGGGGTTTGCCGAGGACGCGCCGAGCGCTGTCGCCCCGTCCGATCCCGAGATCCATCCGGCCGTCGCTGACTTCGTCGAGCACGGCCAGCGCGGACGCCGTGACGGATGGCTCCCGCGTGCCCGGGTTGGTGACGCAGGTGCCGAGGCGCAGCCGCTCGGTCGCCTGGGCCATGAGCGTCAGGAGGACGTAGGGCTCGCGCCACAGGACGTGGGAGTCGAACAGCCAGCCGTACTCGAAGCCGGCCGCCTCGGCCTGCCGGGTCAGAGCAAGCGTACGCTCGACCGAGTGCTCAGGCTTGAGCGTGAACCCGAACTGCATCAGGGGGCAACGAGGTCCGCGTAGGCGTCCGGCCGCCGGTCACGGTAGAACTGCCAGGTCTGGCGGACCTCCTGGATCAGGTCGAGGTCCATGTCCCGAACGAGCAGCTCCTCGTCGTGGGCGCTGCCAAGCTCTCCGATGAACTGGCCGCGCGGGTCGACGAAGTAGCTCTGGCCATAGAAGTCGTCGTCGCCGAGCTCCTTTTCGATGCCGACCCGGTTGATCGTCCCGACGTAGTAGCCGTTCGCGACCGCGTGGCTGACCTGCTCGATCCGCCACAGGTATTCGGACAGCCCGCGCGACGTCGCCGAGGGGATCATCACGATCTCCGCCCCGTTCAGGCCGAGCGCCCGGGCGCCCTCCGGGAAGTGCCGGTCGTAGCAGATGTACACGCCGACCTTGCCGACCGCCGTCTCGAACACCGGGTAGCCCAGGTTGCCGGGCCGGAAGTAGAACTTCTCCCAGAAGCCCTTCACGTGCGGGATGTGGGTCTTGCGGTACTTGCCGAGGTACTTCCCGTCGGCGTCGATGACGGCCGCGGTGTTGTAGTAGATCCCGGAGGCCTTCTCGTCCTCCTCGTACATCGGCACGACGAGGACCATCCCGGTCTTCTTCGCGAGGTCCTGCATCCGCTTCGTGGTGGGCCCGTCCGGGATCAGCTCCGTGTAGCTGTAGTACTGCGGGTCCTGGACCTGGCAGAAGTACGGCCCGTAGAAGAGCTCCTGGAAGAGCATGATCTGGCCGCCCTGTTTGGCGGCCTCGTGGGCGTACTTCTCGTGCTTCTGGATCATCGACTCCTTGTCGCCGGTCCAGCTTGCCTGGAGGAGCGCTCCCCTCACGTTGCGCGGCATCGTCGACCCTCACTCGTTGCTGCTCGCAGTCGGAAAGAGGGGAGAGGGTACACCCGTGGCCGCGGGATCGGAGTCAGGCGGGCGCCGGCGCGGCCTCGGCCGGCTTCGGGGCCGGGCGCTCCATGAACCACTCCCGGAACTCCGTGCAGCGGCCCTCCGCGTCGAACCGGCAGACGTAGATGTTGCTATACGCAGTCCGCTCCGCGTGGCCACCCGGCAGCAGGTAGCGGCTCTCGCCGGTCGCCACGAAGACGTCGCCGTCGACCGCCAGCGGCGCGTAGCGGGCGGTCCACGAGTCGGGGGCGTCGGGGTTCTCCAGCCAGGACGCGGCGATCGCGGCGCGCCCGATCACCGGCTTCGCGTACGGCCCGTAGAAGTAGCGGGCATCCTCGCTGAAGAGGGCCTCGATGGTCGCCCGGTCATTCGATCGCCACGCGGCGATGTACGCATCCAGCCAGCGCTGGAATCCGGTGCGGTCCACCTCGTCCTCCTCCCGTGCCTCGCGGCCGACGGTACCACGGGCGGCCCGGCCGTCGGGTGTGCTGTAATCTCGGCCCACGCCGTTCCGGTGGACACGAGGTGACCGATGGGGACCAGTACGGCAGCCGGCCGGATGACCAGCAAGGAGATCGTTGCCCTTTCGCGGGCCCACACGTTCTTCTCGTGGTCCATCCAGGGTGCCATCGACCCGATTGCCATCGACCGGGCCGAGGGCGTCTACCTGTACACCCCCGAGGGGGACCGGATCCTCGACTTCAACAGCCAGCTGATGTCGGTCAACATCGGCCACGGCGACCGCCGGGTGATCGACGCGATCACCGATCAGGCTCTCAAGCTCCAGTACGTCCAGCCTGCCTTTGCCAGCGAGCCGCGCGCCCGGCTCGGGGCGAAGCTCGCCGAGATCCTGCCGGGCGACATGGACAAGGTCTTTCTGACGCTCGGTGGCGCGGAGGCGATCGAGAACGCGCTCAAGCTCGCCCGCCACTACACCGGCCGGTACAAGGTCCTCGCCCGCTACCGCGCGTACCACGGGGCGACGATGGGGGCGATGACCCTCACCGGTGACCCGCGCCGGTGGGCGAACGAGCCGGGCCTCGTCGGGGTCGTCCGCTACCCGGACACCCATCGCTGGGGCGAGAAAGAGCCCCGCCCGGTCGAGGAGAGCCTCGAGGGGCTCGAGGACGTCATCCGCTACGAAGGCCCGCACACGATCGCCGCGATCTTCCTCGAGACGATCGTCGGCACGAACGGGATCCTCATCCCGCCCGACGGCTACATCCAGGGCGTCCGGGCGCTGTGCGACAAGTACGACATCCTCATGGTCGCGGACGAGGTGATGGCCGGCTTCGGACGGAGCGGCCGGTGGTTCGCGATCGACCACTGGGACACGGTCCCGGACCTCATGACGATGGCCAAGGGTCTGACCAGCAGCTACCTGCCGCTGGGGGCCGTCGCGATGTGCCGCAAGATCGCCGAGGCGTTCGAGACGAAGATGTATTACGGCGGGCTGACCTACTCAAGCCACCCCGTGAGTTGTGCCGCGGCGCTGGCGACGATCGGGGTGTACGAGTCGGACGGCCTGATCGAGAACTCGGCCCGGCTCGGCAAGGTCATGCGCCGCCACCATGAGGACCTCTACGACCGGCATCCGTCGGTCGGTGCGCACCGGAATCTCGGGCTTTTCGGGATCCTCGACCTCGTCCGGAGCCGCGAGCCATTCGAGCCGCTCACGCCGTTCAACGGCACGAGCGACGAGATGAAGGCGGTCGGCAAGTTCCTCCGCGAGAACGGTCTCTACACGATGATCGCGAACAACTCGATTCACACGAACCCGCCGCTGTCGATCAGCGAGGAGCAGCTGGCCGAGGGCTTCGGGATCATCGACCGGGCCCTCGAAATCGCCGACCGGGCGGTCGCGGGCTAGGCCGCAGGCGCGGGCGCGGGCCAGGCCGTCGTGGCGACCGCCGCCGCCTCCGTCGCGCCGACGGCCGTGCAGCCTGGCCGCCGGTCGACCCGCCGCCGGCTCCGCCCGGCGATCGGGTTCCTCGCCATCGTCGCCATCCTCGTCGTGGCGTGGGAGGCCGCGAAGTGGCTCGCCGGCGACCCGTGGCGGTACGACTCGTTCCTCGGGACGGGGATCGCGATCAACCACAACCCGCCGTTCCGGATCATCCAGTTCAACGACATCAACCTGCCCCACGTCTGGGACATTGCCGCGATCTTCTTCACGGCCGACGCCCGGGGCGACACGCTCCTCCAGGTCCTCCTCGGGGCCGGCCTGTTCACGCTCCGAAACGCGGCCCTCGGTTTCGCCATCGGCGCGATCGTCGGGCTCGGCCTCGCGATCGTCATCGTCCACGTCCGGCTCGTCGAACGGTCTCTCGTGCCGCTCCTTGTCGTGAGCCAGACCATTCCGATCATCGCGATCGCGCCGCTCATCGTCATCGGCCTCCGCGCCGACTGGCTCGGCGTCGCCGTCGTTACCAGCTACCTGACGTTCTTCCCGGTGACGATCGCGGCCATCCGGGGGATGCGCGCCTACGACCCGCGCGCTTACGAGCTGCTGACGTCCTACGCGGCGGGACGGCGGACGATCCTCTGGAAGCTTCGCCTGCCCGCATCGACTGCCTACTTGTTCACCGCGTTCAAGGTTGGCGCCACGGGCTCGATCGTGGGGGCGATCGTCGGCGAGCTCCCGTCCGGGATTACCCAGGGTCTCGCTCGCCAGATCCTGACCGCGATGCAGTACTACACGCTCGCGCCGGCCAAGCTGTGGGCTGCCGTCGTCGTCGCATCGATCTTCGGGATCGGGGCGTTCATTCTCGTTTCGCTCGTCGAGCGACGCGTCCTGCGCGGCGCGCGCCCGGCCGAGACCGGAGCGGACGCTTGACCGGGGCGCCCGTCGTCGAGCTGGCCGGCGTGTCGAAGCGCTTCGGCGGGACGGCAGGGCCGGTCGACGCCCTGTCGGGCATCGACCTGCGGATCGAGCGGGGCGACTTCGTGTCGCTCATCGGCCCGTCCGGCTGCGGCAAGTCCACCCTCCTGCGGATCGTCGGCGACCTGATCTCGCCGACCACCGGCACCGTCACCGTCAACGGCAAGCCGGCCGCTCGGGCCCGCCTCGATCGGGACTACGGGATGGTCTTCCAGGTTCCGGTCTTGTTCGACTGGCGGACCGTCCAGAAGAATGTCGAGCTCCCGCTCGAGATCATCGGCAGCCCGAAATCGGAACGGGCCGCCAAGGCGAGCGCGATGCTCGCGCTGGTGGAGCTGTCGCCCTTCGCCGGCCATCGGCCGTGGCAGCTCTCCGGCGGGATGCAGCAGCGGGTGGCGATCGCCCGCGCGCTCGCGCTCGATCCGGCCATCCTGCTCATGGACGAGCCGTTCGGGGCGCTCGACGAGATGACCCGCGAGCGGATGAACCTCGAGCTCCTCCGGATCTGGGATCGGACCGGGACGACGGTCATCTTCGTCACCCACTCGATCCCCGAGGCGGTCTTCCTCTCCACCCGTGTCGCCGTGATGTCCGCCCGGCCGGGTCGAATCACCCATATGGTCGAGGTCGACCTGCCCCGCGAGCGGAACGTCGAGACGCGTGAGATGGAACGCTACTTCGAGCTCGTCACGGAGGTCCGCGAGGCGCTCCGGGCAGGCGAGCCACCGGCCGGCGACGGTGGCCCGGAGTCCGGCGACGGTGAGCCGGCCTCGGCGCGCGTCCGGGCCGAGGGCCTGTCCGGATGAGCGTCGCGCTCCCCGAGCCGCCGAGGCGGACCGCCGCGGCGTGGGTCGGCTCCGGCATCCGCGACTGGTTGCCCGCGGCCGTCGTCTTTGCCGGCTTTCTCGCCTGCTGGGAGCTGGTCGTCGTCGTCTTCCAAGTCAAGCAGTTCATCCTGCCCGGCCCGTTGGCCATCGCCGCCGCGTGGCGGGCGGAGCTGCCGGCACTCTGGGCCGCCACGACCTACACCGTGACGGAGATCCTCCTGGGCCTCGGGATCGGGGTGACGGCCGGGATCCTGGCTGGCGTGCTGACGGCCCGCTTCGTCGCGCTGCGCGACTCGCTCATGCCATTCGCGATCGCGGCCAACTCGGTGCCGATCCTCGCCTTCGCGCCGATCTTCAACAACTGGTTCGGGATCGCCAACCCGCTGTCCAAGGCGATGATCGCGGCCGTCCTGTGCTTCTTCCCGGTGATGATCAACACGGTCCGTGGCCTGATCAGCGTCCAGCCCGCGGCCCTCGAGCTCATGCGGTCGTACGCGGCGAGCGAGCTGGAGGTCTTCCGTCGAGTGCGCGTCCCGAACGCGCTGCCGTTCGTGTTCACGGCTCTCCGCCTCGCGACGACGCTGGCGACGATCGGCGCGGTCGTCGGCGAGTACTTCGGTGCTCCCAAAGTGAGCCTCGGCCAGTACGTCGCGACCTCGTTCGGCTACCTGAGCGTGGAGAACGCCTGGGCGGCGATCGTGTTCACGGCCGCGATTGGGATCACGCTCTATCTGCTGGTGGTGCTGCTCGAGCGCCTCGTGATGCCCTGGTACACGGCACAGGCGCAGGAGACGTAGCCGGGTCTCGCTCGTTAGACTGCGCGAGATCGCAGGAGGGGGCCGGCGAGGTTCGACGGCCCGGAGGAGGAAGTCGGATGAAGAGATCGAGGTCCGTCGCGCTGCTCGCGGCGGGCATGGTGGCGCTCGCCGCCTGCTCAACCCCCGCGGCCAGCCAGCAGCTGGTCGACGTGAGGCTGCAGCTCCAGTGGTTCCCCCAGGCCCAGTTCGCGGGCTACTACGCCGCGCTCGACAAGGGCTTCTACAAGGACGAGGGCCTCAACGTCACGATCAAGCCCGGCGCCGTCGAGATCGTGCCCGCCACCGTCGTCGCGAGCGAACAGGCGGAGTTCGGGATCAGCTGGGTGCCCCGGATGCTCGCCCCGCGGGAGAGTGGCGCGGACCTCCAGATCGTGAGCCAGGTCTTCCAGCGCTCCGGCACACTCCAGGTGGCGTGGAAGGAATCCAGCATCACGAAGCCGGAGGACTGGCGCGGCAAGAAGGTCGGCACGTGGGGATTCGGCAACGAGCATGAGCTCTACGCCGCGATGCGGAAGGTCGGCATCGACCCGGCCAATCCCGCGGACGTGACCATCATCCCGCAGGACTTCACGATGGCCGCCTTCCTGAACGGCGACATCGACGCAGCGCAGGCGATGACCTACAACGAGTACGCCCAGGTGCTCGAGGCGAAGAACCCGGACACTGGGCAGCTGTACCAGCCGGGGGACCTCGACGTCGTCTCGATGGAGTCGGCCGGCACCGCGATGCTCCAGGACGCGATCTTCACGTCCGAGGCGTGGCTCGCCAAGCCCGGCAACGAAGACATCACCGTGAAGTTCCTCAAGGCATCCTTCCGCGGCTGGGCCCATTGCCGCGACAACGTCGACGAGTGCGTCCAGATCGTGCTCAAGTACGACGCCCAGCTCCCGAAGGGCCACCAGACCTGGATGATGAACGAGATCAACGCCCTGATCTGGCCGTCACCGGCGGGGATCGGGATGATGGACCAGGCCGCCTACGACCGAACGATCGCTGTCGCCCTCGAGGGCAAGGTCCTCAAGGCGGCACCGACCGGGACGGCCTTCCGCAACGACCTCGCCAAGAAGGCGCTCGACCAGCTCGGCTCGAGCGTCGACACGAAGGGCGCGAGCTACTCGAAGCCGCCGGTTACCGTGACCGAGGGCGGCAAGTAGCCTCTGCGGTTCGGCGGGTTGGAACGTGCCGGTCCGCGAAGGGCCGGCACGCTCTGTTTCGGGGCCTGGAGGCAACATGAAGCTCGGCGTCTTCACGGTGCTGTACGGCAGCGAGCCGCTCGAGGCCGTCCTCGATCGCGTCGTCGAAGCCGGGCTCGACTGCGTCGAGATCGGCACCGGCAACTACCCGGGCAACCGTCATTGCCGCCCCGAGGAGCTCCTCGCCGACAAAGCGGCGCTCGAGCGGTTCCGCAAGGCGATCTCGTCGCGCAATCTCGAGATCAGTGCCCTGTCCTGCCACGGCAATCCGCTTCACCCGCAGGCCGCCGTCGCCCGCGACAGCCACGACACGTTCGTCCGCACTGTTGAGCTGGCCGACCGCCTTGGCGTGACGCGGGTCAACCTGTTCAGCGGCTGCCCCGGCGATTCGGACAATGCCCGGTACCCGAACTGGGTGACCTGCGCGTGGCCGACCGACTATGGCGAGCTGCTCGAGTGGCAGTGGCGCGAGAAGGTCATCCCGTACTGGAGGGAGCAGGCGGCGTTCGCGGCCGCCCATCACGTCCGGCTCGGATTCGAGATGCATCCAGGCTTCGTCGTCTACAACCCCGTGACGCTCCTCCGCCTGCGCGAGGCGTGCGGCGAGTCCGTCGGCGCGAACCTCGACCCTAGCCACCTGTTCTGGCAGGGGATCGATCTCGAGGTCGCGATCGCCGAGCTGGGCCGGGCGGGCGCGATCTTCCACACTCACGCGAAGGACACCGCGATCAACCCGCGTAACGCGGCGCTCAACGGCGTCCTCGACACCGTGCCGATGGCCGAGGTGGGCCGGCGAAGCTGGATCTTCCGGACCGTCGGTTACGGGCATGGCGAGCTCGAGTGGCGGCGGATCCTCAGTGCACTCCGGCTGGCCGGCTACGACGACGTGCTCTCGATCGAGCACGAGGACGCCCTCCTGTCGATCGACGAAGGCTTCCTCAAGGGCGTGGCGTTCCTGCGGTCCGTGATGCCGACCGAACCAGCGCTGTCCGACGCATGGTGGACGTGACGGCCGGCCGCCTCATCCGGGCGGCAGTCGTTGGGACGGGGTTCGTCGGACCGTTCCACGTCGATGCGATCCGGCGCGGCGGCTACGGCGAGGTTGTGGCGGTGGTCGGGTCGGATCCGGCCCGGACCAAGGCCCGCGCGGCAGCGCTCGGCGTGTCTCGCGCGACGACGGATATGCGCGAGGTGCTCGACGATCCATCGATCGAGGTCGTCCACGTCTGTACCCCGAACCGGACGCACGTCGAGCTCGCGACGGCCGTTCTCGAGGCCGGCAAGCACCTCGTGCTCGAGAAGCCGGTCGCGCTCGATTCAGCTTCGGCGCGCGGGCTGGCCGACCTCGCTCGCCGGCAGCGCCTGCACGCTGGCGTCGCCCTCACGTACCGCGGCTATCCGATGGTCCGCCGTGCCCGGGCGCTCGTCCAGGCCGGGGACGTGGGCCAGATTCGCCTCGTCCACGGCGGATACATCCAGGACTGGCTGGCCGAAGCGACCGACTACAACTGGCGCCTGGAGCCCGAGCTCGGCGGTGCATCGCGGGCCGTCGCCGACATCGGGTCGCATTGGTTCGACACCGCGGAGTTCACCGCCGGCGTGCGGGTGGAGGAGGTCTTCGCGGACCTCGCGACGTTCCTGCCGCGGCGATCCCGGCCGCTCGCCGGATCCGTCGCGTTCGCGACGTCAGACGGGCCGGCCGAGGAGGTCGATGTCCACTCGGAGGATGCGGCAACAATCCTCGTTCGTTTTGCGGGTGGCGCGCGCGGCGCGGCGGTCATCAGCCAGGTCAGCCCCGGGCGAAAGAACGCGTTCAGCCTCGAGGTTGCGGGCTCGCGGGCGACGCTCGACTGGGACCAGGAAGACGCCGAGCGACTCTGGATCCGGACGCGCGACGAGGCCCGCCAGCTCACCCGCCGGCCCGAGGACGGCCCCCCGCCCGGACCGGGCATCCCGTCGTTGCCGGCCGGTCACCCGGAGGGCTGGGCGGAGGCGCTCCGCGACCTCTTTCGCCCGCTCTACGCGGCAGTTCTCGCGGGGGAGCCGCCGGCCAAGGGCGCGGCTGCTCCCTACCCGACCCTCGACGACGGAGCCCGCGGGGTCGCGTTCGTCGAGGCCGTGCTCGCATCGGCCCGCGACGGCCGCTGGGCGACGCTCGCCGGCTGAGCCCGGGATCGGCGTCGAGAGCACTTCAGTGGCTTTCCGCCCCAACGCATCGACCGTCGGTCACCGCGCCCGAGCGTGCTCGTCGACTAGGCATCATCCGCGGCGGTGATCACCAGCCGCATCATGAGCTGACATGCTTCGTCGTCCGATAGCCCCTTATCGGTGAGCGATCGCCACGTTTCGTAGGCCATCGCGTGGCCAATCGCCGCCATTCGGAGGCGCTGCGCCCCGGCTCCGTCCGGCCAACCCTCCGCCAACGCGTCGAAGAGCTGGGTCATGTGCTCCACGAACGACTCCGCGCCGCCAAACTGGGCCATGAATGGCATGTCCCGCAAGATGTTGCCGAGGAGCTGGGCGTTCGCCCGGTAGTACGCGTACAGCTCGCCGAAGCCGTGGCGTAGGCGGTCGGCCAGGTCGTCGATGGCCCGCCAGGAAGTAGCCTCTGGGATCCTGGTGACTCGCATCCCGTGCTCCGTGCAGGCGCGGAGAAGCGTCGTCATGTCCGGGAAGTGGTGGTACACCGTGTGACGCTGGACGCCGGCGCGCTCGGCGACGGCACTGATCGACGTCCGCGCGGGCCCGACGATGCCGTGCAGCTCGAACGCCGCCTCGGCGATGCGTTGCCGCGTCGCCTCGAGTTGCTCCTGTCGTCGCCCCATCCGGTAGGTGCGCGGCCCCGCTTGTTTCTTTTGCCCAGCCATGTGCACCGAAAGTATTGACGAACCTGCCGCCGGTGGCTAGTGTACGCGACGATATTGCACAGACCTGTGCATGCAAAATGGGAGGTGCGAGATGACGACGTCTCATACCGCCGCGGCGAAGCGGTTTCTCGTTGAGCCGGCAGGCGGCCAGGTCGTCATGCAGGGCCCGCTCGGGGTGATCACGAAGATCCCCGGGACGGCGACCAACGGCGTCATCTCTGTGGTCGAGCACCCGGTCGCCCCTCGGCTCCTCGTCCCGCCGCACGTCCACCAGGACCACGACGAGTGGTCGTACATCCTCGAGGGTCGCATCGGCGCCCGCATCGGCGACGAGGAGTTCATCGCCGAGACCGGCTCCTACATCCTCAAGCCGCGCCAGATTCCACACGTTTTCTGGAATCCGGACGATCGGCCTTCGAGGATCCTGGAGATCATCACGCCGTCCGGGCTCGAGGAGATGTTCGCGCGGTTCGGAGCCCTGGGGGCGCGCGGCGAACTCACGCCCGAAACGATGGGCGCGACCGCGGCCGAATACGGCTCGACGATGTCCTCCCCCGACTGGGTGCCAGAGCTGGTTGCGAGGTACGGCCTAACGCTGATGGCCTGAGCCGACCGCTCCGGTCGCGCGGTCAGTCGCTGCTACCTGTTCCGAACTGTCGATCCCCGGCGTCGCCGAGCCCGGGCATGATGTAGCCCTTCTCGTTGAGCTGGCGGTCGAGGGCGGCACAGTGGATGTGGACATCCGGGTGAGCCGCGGTCACCGCCGCGACGCCCTCCGGCGCTGCGATGAGGTTCACGAGCTTGATGCGGACCGGCGTCACCGCTCCCCATCGCTTGAGCACCTCGATCGCCGCGGTTGCCGAGCCGCCCGTCGCGAGCATCGGGTCGAGGATCAGGCACAGGTCGACCGAAGCCGAGTCCGGCAGCTTGTTGTAGTACTCGACGGGCCGAAGCGTCCGCTCGTCGCGGAATAGCCCCAGGTGCCAGACCTGAGCGGTCGGCATGAGCTCGAGCATCGCGTCGACCAT
>JBBDZZ010000105.1:0-12100 GCA_040899885.1 Chloroflexota bacterium
CTGGCGCTCGATGTCCTCGGCGCCCATGTAGACGACGCACGGCAGGTCGAGCAGCGCACATGCAGTCGCGGTGGCGACACCGTGCTGGCCCGCGCCGGTCTCGGCGATGACCCGGGTCTTGCCGAGCCGGCGGGTGAGGAGCGCCTGGCCGAGGGCGTTGTTGATCTTGTGCGCGCCCGTGTGCGCGAGGTCCTCGCGTTTCAAGTAGAGCCGCAGCTCCGGGACCGCGTGCCGCGCCTCTCGGGCCGCCGTCTTGCGGACGTCCGCTGCGAGGTTGTCGGCGCGGTAGAGCGGCGTCGGGCGACCGGCGTAGTGCGCGAGGCGCTCGCGGAGCTCCGCCCAGAAGCGCGGATCGTGACGGATCTCGTCGTAGGCTCGCTCGAGCTGCTGGAGCGCGGCCATGAGCGTCTCGGGAACGTAGCGTCCGCCGAAGGCGCGGTCGATCCCCCAGCGACCCGCGGCGTCGGCGTCGATGAGGCCCGGGTGGACGGGTGTGGGCCGCGAGGCGAGGTTCGGGCGATCGAGGCGCGCGGCGCGAGCGCGCTTCGCGAACAGCGCGACCCTGAGCGGGTCCTTGCGCGGCCGCTCGCCGTTTGCGCGCGGGCGTTCGACGCCCGAGGCGACGTCGACGCCGATCGCCGGGATCGCCCGGAGCGCCTCGGCCACGGTCGCGGGAGTGAGGCCGCCGGCGAGCAGCACGGGCATCTCGCGTGCGACGGCGCGGGCGAGCTCCGCTGGCAATGCCCGCCCGGTACCGCCCGGATGCGGGCCCCCCGCCGCGTCGAGGAGGATCCGCTCGGCCCCGGCGGCCAGGTATTCCTGACCGCGCTCGATAACGGACCCGGCGTCGTCCGAGGGTGATACGCGGATCGCCTTCCAGATCCTCCGCCGCACCCGCCTGATCAGCTTTGGCGGCTCGTCCCCGCTCAGCTGGATCGCATCTGCATCGAGCGCGTCGCCGATCGTCTCGAGCTCGGCCGCGGTGCGATCGACGGTGATCGCGACGATCCTCGGGCGACGGTTCGGCGGCGCGGTCGCGCGCACGACACCGGCCAAGGCCACGGCCTCCGCCAGCTCGAGTGCCCGGGGCGTGCCGGGCACGAGGTTGAGCCCGATCGCGTCCGCCATGGCACGGACCGCGGCGAGGGCTCCCTCGTTGTCGGTCACGCCGCAGATCTTCACGAACGGCCGGCGAGCGCGGTTCGCGGGATCGTCCGGATCGCGGCCCGCAGCGACGTATCGCGCAGCTTCCGCTCGCGGATCCGCGGCCCGCACGAGCGCCTCGCCGACGAGCGCGGCATCGAAACCGGCCGCCCGCCAATCGGCGACAGCCGCGGGATCGCGAACGCCTGACTCGGCGACGACTAGATGGTCTTCGGGGACGAGGCAGCGGAGGCGCAGCGCTCGTTCGGGATCGACGACGAGCGTGCGGAGATCGCGGTTGTTCAGGCCGATCAGCCGCGCTCCTGTCGCGAGCGCCCGGTCGAGCTCGCGCTCGTCGTGCGCCTCGACGAGCGGCTCGAGGCCCAGGTCGAGCGCGCGGTCGACGAGCCGGCCGAGGCGGGCCGCCGGGTGGAGGGAAGCAAGAAGGAGAACCATGTCGGCGCCGGCGGCCCGCAGCAGGTCGAGCTGGCTCGCGTCGACGACGAAGTCCTTGGCGAGGACCGGAACGCCAATCGCGGACCGGATTGCGCGCAGATCGTCGATCGAGCCACCAAACCAGTGCGGCTCGCAGAGCACGGAAATAGCGGCCGCTCCGCCGGCCTCGTACGCGCGGGCGAGCGCGACGACGTCGCGGTCCGGGGCAGCTATCGCGCCGGCCGACGGCGACCGACGCTTGATCTCCGCGATCAGGTGGAGCCCGGAAGCGGCGAGACGCTCGGCGATCGGGCGCGGCGGCGGGGCGGCGGCGAGGAGCCGGCGGCGGTCGGACGTGCTGAGCTCCGAGAGCTCGGCGCGGATATCGGCGGTGCGCCGGGCGGCGATCTGGGCGACCACGTTCGGTCGCCGCGTTCGCACCCGGACCGGCCGCTCCGCGATCGTCATGCCGGCATTCCTTGTGGCTCCGGAGCGGGCGTGGCGGCGTCGGCTGCGCGCTTCTCCGCGCGAAGCGCCTCGAGGAGCTGCGTGCCCAGCCCCGCGTCAATCGTCAGGGCCGCGAGTTCGAGGCCCTCCTCGAGCTTCTCGACCCGTCCCGCCGCGAGGAGTGCCGCGGCGGCGTTCAGCAGGACGACGTCCCGCCGCGCACCACTCTCGCCGTGCAGGATCGCCTCGATGAGTCGCGCGTTGGTCGCCGGGTCTCCGCCGGCGAGCGCCGACGTGGGCGCGGCGGGCAACCCAAGGGCTTTCGCGTCGACGACATGACGCACGACCTCGTCCGGGGACGCGTGGTACAGCACGCCGCTGCCGTCGAGCGGCAGCTCGTCGAGGCCGTTGCCGTGGACGACGAACGCCCGCTCGACCCCGAGCAGCCGGAGGACATCCGCCAGGCGCGGGGCCACTGCCGGATCCGCGACGCCGACGACCTGGCGTCGCGCACCGGCCGGGTTTGTCAGCGGCCCGAGGAGGTTGAACGCGGTCCGCACGCCGATCTCGCGCCGGGTCGGCCCCGCGTGCTTCATCGCCGGGTGAAAGTTCGGTGCGAAGAGGAACGCAAAACCGTGGTCGCGCAACGCGGCCGCCGCAGAACCCGCGTCATGATCTGTGCGGACTCCCAGCGCCTCGAGCACGTCCGCCGACCCGGACTGCGAGGTGATCGCCCGATTGCCATGCTTCGCCACCGGCACCCCAGCCGCCGCGACGACGAGCGCGGCCGCGGTCGAGATGTTGAACGTACCGCTCCGGTCGCCGCCGGTCCCGCATGTGTCGATCGTGCCGTCCGGCGCCTCGACCCGAACGACGCGGTCGCGCATCGCGGCGGCAAACCCGGCCAGCTCCTCGATCGTTTCGCCGCGCATCCGCAGCGCGACGAGCAGCGCCGCGAGCTGGGCTGGCGTCGCCTCGCCGTCCATGACGGAGCCCATCGCCGCGTGCGCCTCGTCCATGGTCAGCGTCCGGCCATCGACGACCGCGGCGAGTGCGGCCCGAACCTGCTCGCTCATCGGACCGCCTCGGGCTCCGTCGGTTCGGTCTCAGCCATGCCCGAGGTCGCAAACGACCCGCTCACCGCGTCGAGCCGGTCTCCCTCACCCTCCCCGGCGAGCCGGAGGAAGTTCGCGAGGAGATGCGGGCCCTGTGGCGTGAGCACGGATTCCGGGTGGAACTGGACCCCTTCCATCGGGAGCTCAACGTGGCGGATGCCCATGACCACCCGGTCGACTTCACTCATCGCCGTAATCCGGAGCTCGTCCGGCAATGTCGCCGCATCTATCGCAAGGGAGTGGTAGCGGGCGGCCATGAACGACGGCGGCATTCCCTCGAGCAGGCCGCTCCCGTCGTGGGTGACCTCCGACGCCTCGCCGTGGACGAGCGTCGGCGCCCTGACGATCGACGCGCCGTATGCCGCGGCCATCGACTGCATCCCGAGGCACACGCCGAGCAGCGGAATCCGTCGCTCCGCTGCAACCCGAATCGTGTCGACCGACACGCCCGCATGGTCCGGGTCGCCAGGTCCGGGCGAGATGACAATCCCCCGGAGGTTCGCGTCGGGATCCGCAGCGAGCGCCTCGACCCCGGCCCGGTCGATCGCGTCGTTGCGGACCACCCGCACCTCGGCTCCCGCGGCGAGCAGCGCCTGGACGAGGTTGAACGTGAACGAGTCGTAGTTGTCGACGACGAGGATCACGGCCGCGCCCCCGCGGCTTCCGGCTCACCCGCCTCGGTCGCCTTGGGAGCCTCGGGCACCCCGGCCGCCAGCTCGATCGCCCGGCGCAGCGCGGCCGCCTTGTGCTCGGTCTCCTCGAACTCCTTCTCGGGTACGCTCCCGGCGACGATCCCGGCGCCAGTGTGGACATGGGCCTGCCCGCCGCGGAGGACCGCACTCCGGATCGTGATCGCCGTGTCGAGGTTGCCGTCGTATCCGAGGTACCCGACCGCGCCCCCGTACAGCCCGCGCCGCTCGCCCTCGGCCGCCGCGATCAGCTGCATCGCCCGGACCTTCGGGGCGCCGGACAAGGTGCCGGCCGGAAAGACCGCCCGAAGCGCGTCGAGCGCGTCCATGTCCGGGCGCAAACGGCCCTCGACGTGGGACACGAGGTGGAGGACGTGGCTATACCGCTCGACCTCCATGTACTTGCTCACGGTGACCGTGCCCGGCCTGGCCACCCGTCCGAGGTCGTTCCGGCCGAGGTCGACGAGCATCACGTGCTCCGCCCGCTCCTTCGGGTCGCGCTGGAGCTGCTCGGCGAGGAGCGCGTCCTCGCGCGGGTCGGCGCCACGCGGGCGGGTTCCGGCGATCGGGTGGGTCGTGAGCTTGTCACCCTCGACCTGGAGAAGCAGCTCGGGGCTGGCCCCGACGACCTCGAACGTCGGCGTCCGAACAAAGAAGAGGTACGGGCTCGGGTTGACCCGCCGGAGGGCACGGTAGAGGGCGACGCCCTCGAGCGGCCGGCTGGTGGCCGGGTCGGTCGGGAGGTCGAACGACTGGCGGCGCGCAAGCACGACCTGGATAGCCTCGCCGGCGGCGATGGCGTCCTTCGCCATCTCGACCGCGTGGATGTACTCGTCCCGGCCAAGGCTCGTCTCGACACCGTTGGCGATTGGCGCGCCGGCCGTCGCGCGGCCGCCCGATGCGCCGGCGAGCTCAGCGGCGCTCGGTCGCGCGGTTAGCTCGAGCGCCCCGAAGATCGCCTCCTCGGCGATCCGGTAGCGGCCCTCGAAGTCCGGCGCCTCGGTGTGGAGCGAGGCGATCGCCGACAGCGTGTGGGTCAGGTGGTCGAAGACGAGGACGAGGTCGGTCTCGATGAAGGCGGCGGTCGGGACCCCGACCGGGTCACGCTCCGGGGTCGGGACGGACGGCTCGAACATCGAGACCGCGTCGTATGCCAGGGCCCCGACGGCGCCACCGGTGAAGCGCGGCATCCCGTCGACCGGCTGGACCCGGCGGCGGGTGACGAAGGCGCGGATCGCGTCGAGCGGGTCGGGCGCGTCGGATGCCTCGGTCGGGAGGTCGGGGCTGTACGCGGGGACCGTGACGGGACGGGTCTGGACGCGGGCACGGCCGTCGCGGACCTCGAGCAGGCGGCGCGGGCCGACCCCGAGGAACGAATACCGCCCGAGGCGCTCCCCGCCCTCGACCGACTCGAGCAGGTAGGCGGGCGTCGTCCCGTCGTCGAGGCGGAGGAACGCGCCGATCGGCGTCTCGAGATCCGCCGGGCGCGTGGCCCGCAGGAGGATCGTGTCGGCGGCGGTCGTGAGGCGCTTCGCCTGGGTGAGGCTCAGCGGGTCGGATGTCGTCATCGGTTCGGCTGCCTCCCGGAGTGGGCTCCCGAGAATCAAGAACGGCCTTCGTCCCCCGGGACGAAAGGCCGAGCCTTCCGCGGTGCCACCCTCATTCGGCGATGCCGCACTTTGGTGACCGACGGGTCGCTTACGCGGCCGATCGGCGCTGCCCTGTATCGCTGGCGCCCTGCGCCGGAGCCTACTGGAACCCGCTTGCGCCGAGGTCCGTTCGGTCCGGAGGCTCCCGGGTCCATTCCCCGCCGTCGCCGCCCCGGTTTCCACCAGCCACCGGGTCTCTCTGCCGACGCGCGCCGGGTACTCGTCCCGTTCACAGCCCGTTCTTCGCGATGTAGGCGGGGAGTCTAGGCGCGGCGTTCCGGGGCGTCAAGCGTCGGCCCGTGGCTACTTCCCTGACTTCACCCATGGAGCGCTAAGCAGGCTCCAGCGCCCCTCGGACCCTCAAGGCGGCCCGATTTCACGCTCAGGCGAGCCTCGCCGGCGGCCCGAGATGCCCCGCGAGCTGCTACGGCTCCCTGGGAGAGAGTTGGGGAGAATCGCGCGGCTCGTACCCGATGCACGCGAGCACCGGCAGCTGCGGGTAGCGCGGGAATCGCCGATCGGTCCGAGAGAGCTCGCACAGGACGAACCGGCTCCCTCTGCCGCTCACGACCTCCCGGGCGTGCCTGCACCGCGAGCAGAGTCCGGGCTCCGGTTGATCGGCCATCGTTCGGATGTAGCATGACCGGGCAAGCCAGTTGCTGAGGAGGCGCCGGCCAATGAAGGATCTGGACGTGGAGCAAGCAACCACCGCCGGATCGCTCGCCCAGTGGCGGGCCGCAGAGCGATCGGCTGCCGTGGCGCGCCGCGGACGGCTGGCGGCTGAGGCCGCGGCAGCCGCCGCAGTCGATGCGGCCGAGGCAGCGGCGGCCACGGCCAAGGCAGCCAGGGCATCGCTCAAGGCCGCCACGCTGGCCGAGGCATCGGCGAGCAAGACCGCGAAAGCAGCCCGGCTGTCGGTCGAATCGGCCCGGGCGGACGTCGCAGACACCGAGGCCGAGACCGCGATGGCGGATGTCACCGAGGTCGAGGCGCACGATCGGTATCGCGAGGCGACCGATCGGGCGGCCTCCCGTCGCGAGGTCGACTCAGGAGCCTGAGACGGCCCTTCGCGACCTGGCGGAGAGGGTGGGATTCGAACCCACGGAGTCTTGCGACTCAACGGTTTTCAAGACCGCCGCATTCAACCGCTCTGCCACCTCTCCGCGGCCGATTGTACGGCGGGCTCCCGTCAGGCCCGGATGACCTCCGCTCCCATTGCGGGGCGTAGAACCTCCGGGACGCCGATCGAGCCGTCCGGCTGCTGGTACGTCTCGAGGAGGGCCGCGACTGTGCGGGCCAAGGCCATCGCGGAGCCGTTGAGGGTGTGGACGAGCTCCGGCTTCGCACCGGGCTCCGGCCGGTAACGGATCGCCATTCGGCGGGCCTGGTAGTCGCGGAAGTTCGAGCACGAGCTGACCTCGAGCCAGCGCTCGACGCCCGGCGCCCAGACCTCGAGGTCGTACTTCTTCGCCTGGACGAAGCCCAGCTCGCGGGTGCTCATCAGCACGACCCGGTAGGCCAGCCCGAGCCGCTGAAGGAGCGATTCGGCACGGGCGGTCATCCACTCGAGGGCGGCCTCCGATTCGGACGGCTTCTCGAACAGGACCATCTCGACCTTGTCGAACTGGTGAACGCGGAGGATCCCCCGGGTGTCGCGGCCGGCAGCTCCGGCCTCGCGGCGGAAGCACGGCGAGTAGGCGGCGTATCGGACGGGCAGCGCAGCCGCGTCGAAGATCTCGTCGCGATGGAGGTTCGTGACCGGAACCTCGGCCGTCGGGACCAGGTAGAGGTCGTCGCGCGTCACGACGTACATCTGGTCTTCCTTGTCCGGGATCTGTCCGGTGCCGCGGGCGGAATCGGCGTTGACGACGGCCGGCGGCCACACCTCGGTCATTCCGTTCTCGGTGACGTGAATGTCGAGGAACCAGTTGATCAGCGCTCGCTGGAGGCGCGAGCCAGCGCCCTTGTAGACCGGGAAGCCCGACCCGGCGATCTTCGCCCCTCGGGCGTTGTCGATAATGTCGAGCGCCTCGGCCAGCTCCCAGTGCGGCTTCCGGGTCCAGGTGGCGCCGCCCGCGGGCGCATCCGCACCGACCTCACCGCTGAGTGGCTGCTCGCGGGGCAGCTGGTCGCCCCACGTCCGGACGGTGACATTCGCCTCGAGGCCACCGACCGGCACGTCCGGATCGGCGGGATTGGGGATCCGGAGGAGCAGATCGTCGAGCTCGGCCTCGACGGTCGCGAGCTCCGCGTCGATCGTCGCGATTCGCTCGCCTGCCTTCGAGGACGCGGCCTTGAGCTTTGCCACCTCCGCGTCGCCCGCCGCGGCTCCAGCCTTCATCGCCTCGCCGATCCGCTTCGAAGCGGCGTTCCGCTCGGCCTTCAGCGTGTCGCCCTCCCCGAGCAGCGCCCGGCGGCGCTCGTCGGCGGCGATCGCGGCGTCGACAACGGCGGGGTCCTCGCCCTTGTCGATCGCGCCACGCCGGATGGCCTCCGGCTCGTCGCGCAGTCGCTGCAGCCCGACGCTCACAACGACGCCTTCACGGCGGAGCCCGCGGCCTCCCGCAGCCGCGCCCGGACGAATTCCGGTTCGAGGCTCGCGAGGAGCCAGCCGGCGCGCGGGCCATTCGAGCGACCGAGGAACGCCCGGTAGATCGCCTCAAACGCGCGCCGCGCGGCCACGTCCTTGTCCTGGGCCGCGAGGAAGATCAGGCCCTGCCACGCCTCGCCGCTCAGCGTGGCCCCGGGTTCACCGGCGGCTTCGGCCAACGCGCCGAGGAAGCGCCGCTGGTTGTCGTCGAGGTCCGCGGCCTCGGCCGGAAGACCTTCACGGCGGACGACCAGCCGCGCCGCCTCAGGCGCGTATTCCTCGAGCCAGCCCCTGGCGGACGCGGTCCGTTCGTCGAGGATCTCGCGCTCGCGCTCGGTCAGCGGCTCCCCCTTCTCGGCGGCCACCCGCTCTTCGATGTCGACGCCCGGGACCTGGAGGAGCATCGCGAGATGGGCGAACGGCGACCGGAACGCGGCTGCCTCAGACGCCACGTCCGTGTCGGGCGACAGCAGCGAGTACCGGAGGATCTGCTCGTGGCCGGCCGGTAGCTCACCGTGAACGTCCCGCCCGGCGGTCGCGGCGCAGAACTTGTCGAAGTCGTCGAACAGGCGCGGGACGGCGTCCGTGCCCTGCGGATCGAACTCGATGACCTGGTTCGGCCGGGGCCGAATGAACAGGAAGCGGAGCAGCTCTGGCGGCAGGACGTCGGCGATCCGGTGCGCGGCCGCGCCCCGTCCCTTCGACGTGGACATCTTCTGGCCGCCGATGTTGAGGAACTCGTAGGGCACATTGAGTGGCGGCTCGCGCTCGAAGACCTCGCGGGCGATCGCATCCGAGCGGTCGCGCGACCCGCCCTTCGTCGAGAGGTCCTTGCCGTTCGGTTCGATCGTCACCCCGAACAGCGACCACTGGGCCGCCCACTCGAGATTCCAGGGCAGCTTCGCCCGCCCGCCAAACGGCGAGACCCAGCCGGAATGGCCGCATCCCTTCGCCCAGGTCACGAGGTTCGGCCGGCACTCGTAGAAGACCCGCTCGCCGTCCCACTTCGTCACGATCGTCGTCCCGACCTTGCCGCAGTTCTCGCACACGACGCCGATCGGGTGCCAGGTCTCCGGGTGCCGGACGTTGGCGACGCGGCGGTAGATGTCGCGGACGCGGTCCGCACGATCGAGCGCGAGGCGGATGTACTTGTCGAGATTCCCCGTCGGGTAGATCTCGCTCATCCAGTAGTAGCGGTCCGGGTGGATCCCGAGTCGGGCGAAGATGTCGATGAAGACCTGGGCGTGGTGCCGGCCGTACGACGCATGCCCGTCCGGTTCCTGGTCCGGGATCTGGGCGAGGGGCCGGCCCATCGCGCCTTCAACCGCGTCGGGGGTGAGGAGCGCCTGGGCGTCCATCGGGTCCATGTCGTCGACGCCGTACAGGTACGTCGTCTCGATCCCGTTTGCGCGCAGCGCCCGGACGATGACGTCAAGGAGGACGGGGCCCCGGAGGCTGCCGACGTGGACGGTCCCCGAGGGGGTCTTCGAGTCGTTGACGACCTGCGGGCCGGAGACTCGTGCGGCTAGCTCGTCAGCCCAGTCCATGCCGCGTATTGTGCGCGGCGGTTCGTGGCCGCGCCGCGCTCAGGTGATCCCGACGATCTTGTAGGTGAAGTCGCCTGCGGGGACGCGGACGAGGACCTTCTCGCCCTTCTTCTTGCCGAGCAATGCCCGACCGACCGGACTCTCGTTCGAGATCCGGCCCTCGGTCGGCTTCGCCTCCGCCGATCCGACGATCGTGAACGACTCCGACCCGTCAGGGCTCTCGACCGCCACCGTCGAGCCGATCTGGACGTGATCGGTCGAGTGGGTCTCCTCGATGATCGTGGCGTTCTTGATCAGCGCCTCGAGCGTCTGGATCCGGCCCTCGACGAACGCCTGCTCGTTCTTGGCATCCTCGTACTCGGCGTTCTCCGAGAGATCGCCGTGCTCCTTGGCGTCGTGGATCCGGGCCGCGACCTCGGGCCGCTTGACGGTGGTCATCTCGTCCAGCTCCGCGCGGAGCTTCTCGAGACCTTCCTTCGAGAGATAGGTCGGCTTGTTGTTCACGGTGGGTTCGCCCCCAGGCGGTTGAGCGTACGGCTGGAGCAGAGGCCACAGCCATCGGATAAGGAAAGAACTCCAGGCCTCCGCGGTCGTTGCGGGCCTGAAGTTCGAGCCGGTGGCGGAGTCTAGCGCGGCCCGGCAAGGGTGTCAAAGGCCTCCCGGGCCGGTCCCGGACCCCTCGGCGTCCGCGGGTCACCTCCCGCCGGCAAGCCCCACAAGACGCCGCTTGATCCGCTGGAGAGAGCCCCGGTCGGGGAATGCCACGAACAGGGTGTCGTCGCCCGCGATCGAGCCCGCGACCTCGGGCCAGCGTGCCCGGTCGAGCGCGGCCGCGATCGCATGGGCCGATCCGGGCAGCGTCCGCACGACCAGCAGAAGTCCCGCCTCCCGGACCTCGACCGGCAGGTCCGCGAGCAGCGTCCGGAGCCGGTCCTCCCCGGACGTCTCCGCCTCGACGAGTCGCGGCGGCAACGCGTAGGCCTGGGTGCCCTCGCGGGTGACCTTGATCAGGCCCAGCTCGGCGACGTCGCGGCTGATCGTCGCCTGGGTCGTCTGGAAGCCGCGCTCCCGGATCGCGGCGGCCAGCTCCTGCTGGGTCCTGACCGGCCGCTGAGCGACGAGGTCGCGGATCGCCCGCTGGCGGAGCTGCTTCATGACGACCACCGCGGCCCGTCCCTGCCCTACCGCGCCAGGCTCAGCCAGGCGATGACGACGACGGTGGCAAGGATCGCGCGGTAGATGACGAAGACGTGGGTCGGATGCGACCGGAGGAACCGGAGAAGAATCGCGATCGCGGCGAATCCCGCGACCAGCGAGGCGACGAGCCCCACGACGAGCGGCAGCAGCGAGACCTCGACGCCACTCTCGCCCGCCAGGACCTTGCGGGTCTCGTAGGCACCGGCGAGGGCCGTGATCGGCGTCGCCATGAGGAACGAGAAACGGGCGGCCGACTCGCGATCGAGACCCGCGAACAGCCCGGCCGAGATCGAGATGCCCGAACGCGAGATGCCCGGGATGAGCGCCAGCGCCTGGGCCGCGCCGATCCCGATCGCGGCCCGGAACGTCAGCCCGCCGATCCCCCGACGGCGCGAGCCGTTTCGCTCGGCCAGCCACAGGATCGCGCCGCCGACGGCGAGCATGAGCGCAACGAGGCCGACCTGCCGGAACCGCTCCTCGATGAGGTCGTTGAACGCGAAGCCGACGACGAGCGCCGGGACGGTGGCCGCCGCGAGCAGCCACGCGAGGCGGCGGTCCGGGTCGTCGCGGAACGAGCGGTCACGGAGCGCCGCGAGGCCGGCGGGCACGAGCCGCAGCCAGTCCGCCCGGAAGTAGGCGAGCAACGCGACGAGCGTCCCGAAATGGAGCATCACGCTGAACTCGAGCGAATTGATGAACGGGTCGCGCCAACCCAGCAGGAACGGGACCACGATGAGGTGCCCGGAGCTCGAGACCGGCAGGAACTCGGTCAGTCCCTGCACGATTCCCATCACGAGGGCCTGAATGACAATGTCCATCGAGCGCGTGGCTCAGGCGCGGCTCTACCGAATGAACAGTGGAGCGAGAACCAGCGTAATCGTGGCGAGCAGCTTCACGAGGACGTGCAGCGAGGGCCCCGCCGTGTCCTTGAACGGATCGCCGACCGTGTCGCCGACGACGGCCGCCGCATGGGCCGGTGAGCCCTTGCCGAGGACATTGCCCTGGTCATCCTTGAGGTTGCCGGACTCGATGTACTTCTTCGCGTTGTCCCACGCGCCGCCGCCATTATTCAGGACCGTCGCGAGCATGACACCGGCGATCGTCCCGACCATCAGCATGCCGGCGACCGCCTCGGCCCCGAGCAGCAGGCCGACAATGATCGGCGTCGCGACCGCGACGAGTCCGGGCGCGATCATCTCCTTGAGCGCGGCCCGAGTGGTGATGTCGACGACCCGCGCGTAGTCCGGGCGCTGGGTGTAGTCCATGATCCCGGGCATCTCGCGGAACT
>JBBDZZ010000106.1:0-11937 GCA_040899885.1 Chloroflexota bacterium
GCGCTGAGCGGCTCCTCTATCTCGTAAGCCGCCGGCAACGTCTACGCCCGGCGCAATGTCCAGGGCCTGCGCCCCATGATCCCGGCAGTGTTCCAGGTCGGCTTCGCGCTCGTCATCACGACAATCCTCGCGTTCACGTTCGAGCGGCCGCTCGAGGTCGGGCTCAACCGCGACGCGCTCGTCTCCGTCGTCTGGCTCGGCATCTTCGGGTCAGGCCTCGCCTACCTGATGTACTTCCGACTGCTGAAGCGGTGGGGCGCCACCCGGACCTCGATGGTCGCGTACGTCCTGCCGGTCTTCGGGATCGTCCTGGGGTTCCTCGTGCTGAGCGAAGCAGTCGACGGGCGATTGCTCCTGGGGACCGCGCTCGTCATCGGTGGAGTCGCTCTCGTCAACAGCCGGTTCGGGTCGCGCCGGCTCTACGGCCGCGCGAACGCGGGAGGGGCCCCGACCCAGGTCGAGCCGCCCGCGCGCGCCGAGGCAACGTCGACCGACCCCTGAGCCCGACGGCGTCCGAAGTCGGTCAGCCGTCGAGGCCCAGGAGAATCGCCCCGATCACGATCAGCGACGCCGCGGCGATCCGGGCCGCCGCTTCACGCCTGCCGGCCGCTTCGGCGAGCCGGATCGCTCCCCAGCCCGATGCGAGAACGATCGCCGACTCGCGCAAGGGCGCCACGGCCGTGAGCGGCGCGATGCTCAGCGCGACGAGGATCGCCATGTACTGGACGAGCATGATCAGGCCGACCGCGACGATGCGCGGCTCGCGCGGAACGACCGCCGCCGGCGAGATGCGGACCGCCACCACGACGACGAGGACGATGGCAGTCGTGGCGGACAGGATCGCCCCGTACAGCCACGGCTCCGTCAATCGCGTCCCGACCCGATCGATCGCGGTATAGGTGGCGATCATCACCCCGGTCAACAGCGCGAGGCCCACCCCGCGATCGATCCCCCTCCCGCGGGCCGCCCTCATCAGCACCCGCCAGGGGCGTTGGAGCCAGAAGAACCCGGCGAGCAGCAGGACGACGCCTGTGAGGCCGAGTGGCCCGAGCCGCTCGCCGAGGATCCCGATGCCGATCGCGACCGCCAGGAGCGTGGCCGTGCCTCGGGCGAGCGGATAGACGATCGACAGGTCCCCGTGGCGGTAGGCGGCCGAGAGTACGACGACGTAAATCGCCTCGAACACCCCGGACCCGATGCCGAGCGCGACCGCCTCCGTCGGGATCGCCGGCCGGCCGATCGCGAACCAGCCGACGATCGCGAGCGGCGTGAGCACGATCGCCCCTACCGTCATCCCGACCGCCGCGGCCCGGAGCGGATCGCCGGACGTCTTGACGAGCACGTTCCAGGTCACGTGCAGGACCGCGGCGACGGCGATCAGCCCGTAGACGAGCGGATCCACCGGGAGCTACGAGTTCCTTCTGCGATCGCGTGAGCGCCGCTCCCAGCCCGGCGCTCGGCGCACGGTGCTTCCGTCGCCGAGGATGGGCAGACTCCGCCCGGTGAGCAGAACGGCGATCGCGGTCGTCAGCGGGACAGCGGCGACGATCCCGATGCTCCCGACGATTGCCTTGCCGATCTCGACCGCCACGATCTCTCCGCTTGCGATGAGCAATGGGTCCTGGCGGCCGGCCGCGAACAGCACGAGCAGGGGCAGGGATGCGCCGACGTAAGCGAGGGCCAGCGTGTTCACGGTCGCCGCGATGTGCGACCGGCCGACGTTCATCGCCCGGCTGAACAGCTGCCAGCGCGAGGCTGCCGTGTCGGCCTCGAACAGCTCGTGAACCGTGGCTGCCTGGGTGACGGTGACGTCGTCGAGTACGCCGAGCGCGCCGAAGATGACGGCCGCGAGCAGCAGACCGCCGAGATCGAGGTCGCGCAGCCCGAACGCCTCGAGGAACACGACGTCCTCCGACCCCTGGATCTCGGTGAACCGGGCAAGCGCGGTGAACGCGGTCGCGAGGGCGGCGGTCAGGGCCAGGGCGGCGAACGTCCCGACCGCGGCCGCGGCCGTGGATCGGCGCGCACCCTCGGTCAGGAGGAACGTCACCACCGTCACGGCGCTCGCCGCTCCAACCGCCAGCGGAACCGGATCCCAGCCGGCGAGCAGCAGGGGGATGACGATCTTGACGATCACCCCGAGGCTCAGGACAAGGGCGAGCAACGAGCGGACGCCACGCCAGCCGCCGACCAGGACGACTGCGACAGCGAACAGGCCGAGGATCCCGGCCAGCGCCGGGATCCGCCAGCGGTCCGACACCGCGATGAACGACCCCTCCGGCTCGAGCGACAGGCTGACCACGACCTCGTCGCCGACCTTGTAGTCCGGCACGAACTGCGAGCCCGACGGGCCCTGCGTGAACCCCTCGAGGAGTTCGCCGTCTCGGGGCCCGCCGATCACCTCGATCCGCACGTCGGGGCCGGGCTCGCCCGCGGCGCGCGGGATCAACGCCACGATTCGGCCGTGGGCCAGAACGACGGGAGACGACTGGGTCGGAGCGGGCGCCAGGTCCGGGAGGAGCCACAACCCGACGAGGAGGACGAACGCGCCCGCGAGTGCGACGGCATGCCGGCGAACGCCGGCGAAGGGCACTGCTGGCTCGCGATCGCCGTCGGTCACCCGGTCGGGAGGTCGCACGACCCGACGATACCAGCGCAGGCCGATCGGCTCCGGTCAGACTCCCATCGGGTGCCAGACCGTCTTCATCTCGAGGAAGGCGGCGATCCATTCCGGACGTTGCGTCGCGCGATCGTCGGTCCAGTCGAAACGCGCGTCGGCGACAGTTCGTGGGCGCCGCGCGATCCGCTTGATGTCCTCGGCGGCGAACGTCTCGCTGTCTTCGCGCATCTCGTCCGGCACGCCCCACAGGTCGATCGCATCGACGTCGTCGTGGCCGGCGAGAATCGGGATCAGCTCCTTCTTCAGCCCGGTCACGATGTTGACGACGCCCGGCGGGACGTCAGAGGTCGCGAGCACCTCGGCCAGCGTGATCGCCGGCAGCGGCCGCGTTTCCGACGCGATGACCACGACAGAGTTGCCGGCCACGAGCGGCGGCGCGAGCCGCGACACGAGACCGAGGAGCGATGACGTTTCGGGCGCCACGATCCCAACGACGCCGGTCGGCTCCGGGATCGTGAAGTTGAAGTACGGCGCGGCGACCGGGTTGCTGCTGCCGAGCACCTGGGCGATCTTGTCCGCCCAGCCGGCGTACCAGACCCACCGGTCGACGGCCCGGGTGACCGATTCGCGCGCACGCGGCGCATCGAGCCCTTCCGCCGCGGCGACCTCGGCGAAGAACTGGGCCCGCCGCCCCTCCATCAGCTCGGCGACGCGGTAGAGGACCTGGCCCCGGTTCATCGCCGTCTTCGCGGCCCAGCCTTCGGTCGCCTTGCGCGCGGCGCGGACGGCGTCGCGGATGTCCTTGCGCGATCCGCGGGACGCGTTCGCGAGCAGCGTCCCGTCGGCGGCGCGAACCTCGTACGAGCGGCCCGACTCGGTCCTCGGAAAGGCGCCGTCGATGTACAGCTTGTAGGTCTTGCGGACTTCGATCCGGGGCGCCGGAGCGGCTGAGCTTCGCGCAACGGCCCGGCGGCGGGTCACCGCCACTTGATCGCCGCGCAGGGATCACATACGCAACAGGCGCGTGAAAAAATGCCGCCGATGGTCGAGGCGGTTCGAAGATAGCCGCGACCGGCTACTTTCGGTCCGCTCCAGCCCCTCCATGCGGGCGGCGACCAGCCCACCACGCACCCCGTACGTATCTGACGGGCCTGGGCAGCCACCGGCTCAGCGGTCCTCGAGCCGGACGTACGCGTGGAGCCCGTGCATCCCGCCCTCGCGTCCGAAGCCGGATTCCTTGTAACCGCCGAACGGCGACGTCGGGTCGAAGCGATTGAACGTGTTCGCCCAGACGACCCCCGCCTTGAGCCGGCTGACCATGTTCAGGATCCGGCTCCCCTTCTCCGTCCAGACGCCGGCCGAGAGGCCGTACGGCGTGTTGTTCGCCTTCTCGATCGCCTCATCGGGGGTCCGGAACGTCAGCACCGAGAGGACGGGCCCGAAGATCTCTTCCTTCGCGATCCGGTGGGACTGGGCGACGTTCGTGAACAGCGTCGGGCGGAAGAAGTAGCCGCGCTCCGGCAGGTCGCAGGCCGGCTGATAGAACTCCGCGCCCTCGGCCTTGCCCGATTCGACAAGCTCGGTGATCTTCTCGAGCTGTTGCCGCGAGTTGATCGCCCCGACGTCGGTGTTCTTGTCGAGCGGATCGCCGACCCGGATCGTCGACAGCCGGTCCTTGAGCTTTTCGACGAGCGGCCCAACGATCGACTCCTGGGCAAGCAGGCGCGACCCCGCGCAACACACCTCGCCCTGGTTGAAGTAGATGCCGTTGACGATTCCCTCGACGGCCTGGTCGAGCGCCGCGTCCTCGAACACGATGTTGGCGGCCTTGCCGCCGAGCTCGAGCGTCAGCGCCTTGTCCGAGCCGGCGACGCCCTTGAAGATCTTCCGGCCGATCTCCGTCGAGCCGGTGAACGCGACCTTGTCGACCTTCGGGTGGCGGACGAGGACCATGCCGATCTCGCCGGGTCCGGGGACGATGTTCACGACCCCGTTCGGCAGGTCCGCCTGGCGGCAGACGTCGGCGAAGAGCAGGGCAGAGAGCGGAGTCGTGGACGCCGGCTTGAGGACCACCGTGTTGCCCGCGGCAAGCGCCGGGGCGATCTTCCAGGCGAGCATGAGCAGCGGGAAGTTCCACGGGATGATCTGTGCGGCGACGCCGAGCGGCCGGGCGACCCGGCCCGGGAACGCGTAGTCGAGCTTGTCCGCCCAGCCGGCGTAGTACCAGAAATGGGCCGCGGCGAGCGGGACGTCGACGTCGCGGCTCTCCTTGATCGGCTTGCCCGAGTCCATCGATTCGAGGACGGCGAACTCGCGGCTCCGCTCCTGGAGGATGCGGGAGATCCGGAACAGGTACTTGGCGCGCTCACGGCCGGGCAGGTTGCCCCAGCTCCGCTGCTGGGCGCGGCGGGCGACCCGGACGGCCTTGTCGACGTCCTCCGCGGTGGCCCGCGACACCTCCGCCAGCGGCTCTTCCGTGGCCGGATTCACCGTGACGAACGTCTTGCCGTCGCTGGAGGGCACCTCGCGCCCGCCGATGAACAGGCCGTAGCGCTCCTTGAGCTTGACGATGTCCCGGGATTCGGGAGCGGGAGCGTAGTCCCACGGGATCGCCCGGCCGTCCCCCAGCCCCCAGCTCGCCGGGGCGCGCTCGCCGGAGCGGGTCAGAGCACCCTTCGTTTCGGTCGCCATCGTGCTCATTATGGCACCGCCGCTCGGCCGGACCCTCGGCCCGATCAGGCCCTGGCCTCAGCAGCGGTACGCGGCGACCGGGTGCTCGACCTCGCAGTACCGAATATGGAGGTGGTCGTCGTGGCCGGCAAACCGCGTCGACCAGCCCTCGGCGATGAGCTTGGGGTCGTTGAAGAAGATGAGCTTGACGTGGCCGGGTGCAGCGTTCCGGATCGCCTTGATGAGCGCCCGGGTCGCGGTCCGGTCGTACGAGGCGAGGCGCCAGTTCGTCCCCCAGCGGCACTGGTCACGGCGGTCACGGACCGGTCGGACGTCCACCTCGAGGCCCAGCTCGTGGGTCTGGTGGCCGGCGATGTTGCCGCCATGCTCGAGCCCCACGTCGCCGACCGGGATCCGCCCCAGGCCGGCGGCGACCGCAATCCGTCCCGCTGCCTCGAGCTGCCCGATCGCGGCTCCGGTGCCCCAGTTCGCGAGGCCGTTGCCGACGCTGTAATCGCACAGGGCCGAGCTCGAGAACGCCGGACGATCGAAGTGGGCGATGAGGTAGCGCCACGCGGTCGGATCCGCGATCCCGTCGACCGGCAGGCCCACGTGCCGCTCGAACGCGCGGACCGCGGCCGCGGTCGGCTCGTCCCAGGTGCCGGTGGGGACCAGGCCGGCTGCCCGCTTCTCGTTGAGCTGGCGCTGGAGGGTCAGCACCGCCTCCCGCGCCGCTCCCCGACCGACCGACGTGACGAGTTGCTCCCACGTCGCGGCGTCGGCGACGCCGGTCTGGGGCAACCCGCGGGCCTCCTGGAAGCCGATGACCGCCGAGCGCGTATCCGTCGTGAAGATGCCGTCGTAGGCCACGGTCACGCCGTGACCCCTGAGGAGCGACTGGATGGCCCTCACGTCCGCGCCGCGGTTGCCGAAGCTCTGTACCGGCCAGTCGAAGCCGGGCAACGCAGCAATGGCGGGGGTCGTCACGACGGCCGCGGCAAGCAGCGCTGCCGTCAGGGCCGACAGCCCGAGCAGCGTGCGCGGCCGGCGGGCGGGCGGTCCCACGGCCCGATGGTAGCAGCGGCTTCCGGCATGATGCGGGGATGACGCCCCTTCACCGTGGCTCGCGCATGGGGTTACTGGCGGCGGCGGTGATTGTTTTGGCCGCGTGCGGCGCCCAGGGCTCACCGGCGCCGAGCGTCGCGGCGGTCTCGCCCGACGAAGGGTGGGCACGACTGGCGCCGGCCCCGCTCGCGCTCACGGAGGTGGCGGCCACCGCTCACGACGGGCGGATCTGGGTCGCCGGCGGGCTGACAGCCGAGGGTCGGGCAGTCGACGCCGTGATGGTCTTCGATCCGGCGACCCGGACCTGGACGGACGGCCCCCACCTGCCGGAGCCTGTCCACCACAGCGCGCTGGTGGAGGCGGAGGGTGGCGTCTTGTGGCTGATCGGCGGGTATGTCGGCAACGGGTTCGATCGCCCCACCGATGCGGTCTGGGAACTCTTTCCCGAAGCCCGGGAGTGGCAGCCCAGCCAGCCGTTACCGGAGGCGCGCGCGGCGGGCGCGGCGGCCTACGACGGGGGTCCCGAGATCGTGTACGCCGGCGGTGTCGGCCCGGGCGGCGTGTCCGACGCCATCCTCGTTCGAGACCCCGATGACGGCTGGGTCCGGCGAGGGCATCTCGAGGGGCCCCGCGAGCACCTCGCGGCGACGTCCGACGGGGCCGGCACCGTGTTCGTCCTCGGCGGTCGCCGGGGCGGGCTGGACGGGAATCTCGCGACGGTGGAGGTCGTGCGCGCAGGCGAGGTTCGACGGCTCGGCCAGCTGCCGACGCCGCGCGGCGGCGTCGCTGCGTTCTGGTGGCCGCCGCTCGGAGCCTGCCTCGCCGGCGGGGAGTCGCCCGGCGGTACCAACCCGCAGGTGGAGTGCATAACCGCCGACGGACTGCTGACCCGGCTGCCCGATCTCAACGCCCCGCGGCACGGCCTCGGAGCGGCAGTCGTCGAGGGCGGTGTCTACGTCCTGCTCGGGGGACCGGAGCCCGGCCTCTTCGTGAGCGATACGGTCGAGGCATTCGAGCTGCCATAGGGATGGACCGCCTCGCCGGCGCCCACGAGCTGCTCGACGGCCCGCTCGACGATGCGGCGACGCTGGCCGGCAACCTGCGCGACCTGGGTCGGGTGAACGCGCTGCTCGGGGGTGTCCGGCTGTCGCTTGACGCGATCGACGCCCTCGTTGGGTCGGACGCGGGACGCCGTACCGCGATCGAGTTGCTCGACGTCGGGACCGGTGGAGCGGACATCCCGGTCGCGCTTCTGGCTGCGTGGCGGCGCAATGGACGCCGGCTCGCGATCACGGCGGTCGACGAGCGGGCGGAGGTGCTCGCCGCGGCCCGCCTGGCGCGGCCGGAGCTCGATCGGGTCGAGGGGCTTGTACTCCAGGTCGCCGACGGTCGGGCCCTGCCCCACGAGGACAGGGCGTTCGACGTCGCCCACGCGTCGCTCCTCGTCCACCATCTCGAGCCCGCCGACGCCGTCAGGTTGCTCGTCGAGATGAGCCGGGTGAGCCGGCGCGGCGTCGTGGTTAACGACCTCGGCCGGGGCAGGCTCGCGTGGCTCGCTGCGTGGCTGCTGGCGCGCGTGGCTACGCGCAACCGGTACACGCGGCACGACGGGCCGCTGTCGGTCCGCCGCGCGTATACGGCCGTCGAGATGCACGCTCTTCTCGCCGTCGCCGGCCTGCGCCCGATTGCCACACGACGCGACATCCTCCGGCACCGCTACGCGATCGCGGCGGTGCCCGCATGACCCGCGCCGTCAGGATGGATGTCGCGATCGTCGGTGGCGGACCGGCAGGCGCGGCAGTGGCCGCGCTGCTCGCCCGGCGCGGACGACATGTCGTGGTTTTCGAGCGCGCGCCCGCGTACCGCTGGCACGCGTGCGGCGTGTTCAGCTCGCCGGCGTCGATCGACGCGCTGCGGCGCATCGGCCTCGACGACGCGACGCTCCAGCGGGTGGCACGTCCCGTGGCGGCGCTCCAGGTGGAGACGGGAGCCGGAACGCGCTTTCGCCTTGCGTACGGCGACGATGGCTCGCTCAACGCTCCACCGGTGGGCTTCGATCGATCGTCGCTCGACCCGGCGTTGCTCGAGCTCGCCCGCGACGCGGGCGCGGAGGTCCGGCTCGGGGCAGCCGTTAGCGAGGTGGACGGCAATCGCCTCACGGTTCGCGAGGGCGGCGACGAGTCGACCGTCGAGTCCCGGGTCGTCGTCGGCGCCGACGGAATCCGCTCGACGGTCGCGCGTGCCGTCGGGGTCGTCCGGCAGGCGCGGCTCGCGCCGCGGACCGGGCTGACATTCCACGTCGAGGATCCCGTTCCGGCGACGCCTCGCCACGGTCGGATGGTCCTGTTCCGCGACGGCTACGTCGGGCTTGCTCCCGTTCCGGGGGGCCGGGTCAACGTCGGCATCGTGATCGGCCGGTCGATGGCGGACGAGCTGCGCTCGGACGGCGCGGAAGCCGTCGCCGCTCGGGTCCTTTCGGCCGTCCCGCTCGACCCCAACGACCCGGTCGACTGGCCGGCGGCGGTCCGCTGCGACCCGATCGAGGGCGCGGCGCCACTCGGCCATCGCGTCACCCGGCGGCACGGACCGAACTGGTTGCTCGTCGGCGATGCCGCCGGATTCCTCGACCCGTTCACGGGTGAAGGCCTCCATCGAGCGCTCGTGTCGGCCGAGCTGGCGGCGAGCGCGATCGACCGCCACCTCGACGGAGATCCGGGCGGCCTGGCGGGCTACGAGGCGACGATGCGGGCGCGGTTTCGCTCGAAGGACGCGCTGAGCCTTCTCGTCCAGGGCTTTCTCGCCCGGCCCGCACTGTTCGACTATGCGGCTCGGCGCCTCGCGGCCCGACCGGCTGTCCGTGAGACGATGGGCCGCGTGATGGGCGATCTCGTCCCCGCGTCGCGTGGCCTCGACCCGCACTTCCTGGCCGCCCTGCTGGCACCGTGACGTGCGGAGCACGATCGCGGTCGACGTCGCCGCTCCACCTGGCCTCGTGTTCCGGCTCGCCCGCGACGTCGAGCGCTGGCCGCGGCTCCTCCCCCACTACGTCGGAGTGAGGATCATCGAACGGCAGCCCGACGGATCCGTCGTCGCCGAGTTCGTCGCCCGCCGGGCTCTTGTCCCGGTGCTCGGCCTCGGGCTGCCGGTCGCCTGGCGATCGCGGACGTGGAACGAGCCGGAGACGCTACGACTCCGGTTCGTCCACCGCGGTGGCGCGACCAACGGCATGGATGTCACGTGGCGGATCGAGCCCGCTCCGGCAGGTTGCCGTGTCTCGATCGACCACGACTTCCGACCGCGCCTGCCGGGCTGGGCCAGGCTGGTCGATCGGCTGTTCACGCGACCGATCGCGGGCCGGACGCTCGCCACGTTCCGCGATCTCGCGGAGGCGGTCCACGAGGCCGGCTCTGCAGAGAGGAGTCCGCGCCGGCCATGAGCGCGAATCAACCGGCATGACGGAACGCCGCCGCGTCTGGATCACCGGGATCGGGGTTGTCACGCCGATCGGGATCGGGCGCGCCGCCTTCGCGGACGGCCTCCGCGCGGCTCGCTCCCCGGTCAAGCGGATCGACCGGTTCGATCCGTCGCCGTTCCGGTCACAAGTCGCGGCCCAGGTCGACGACTTCGACCCGCTCGACCACATGACCCCGAAGACCGCGCGTCAGCTCGACCGGTTCAGCCAGTTCGGCCTCGTCACCGGGCGGCTCGCCCTCGAGGACGCGGGTCTCGCGCCCGGCGAGAACGGGTCGGCGGCGCGGGAGCGGATCGGGATCTACCTCGGGAGCGCCCTCGGCGGCATCGCCTACGCGGAGATCCAGCACGAGCGGTACATGGAGCGCGGGATCCGGGCCGTGGCCCCGAACCTCGCGCTGGCGGTGTTCGGCGGCGCGGCCCCGGCCAACCTCGGGATTGCCCTCGACGTCCGCGGCCCGATCCTCTCGACCGCGAACTCGTGCGCGTCGGGCGCGGTCGCCCTGGGCGAGGCGCTCGACGCGATCAGGGACGGGCAAATCGACGCCGCGCTGGCGGGCGGCGCGGAGGTGCCGCTGAGCCCGCTCGCGTTCGGGGCGTTCGACATCATCCGGGCGCTGTCGCCCGGCTCGAACGACGATCCGCAGAACGCGGCCCGCCCGTTCGACGCGGCGCGGGACGGGTTCGTCATGGGTGAGGGCGCCGCGCTGCTCGTCCTCGAGGCGGAGGACGTCGCCCGCGCCCGCGGCGCGCAGCCGTACGCGGAACTCATGGGCTACGGCGCAACGTCCGATGCCTTCCACATGATCCAGCCGCGGGCCGACGGACGGGAGGCAGCCCGCGCTGCGACCATCGCGCTCGACGACGCGGGCGTCGACCCGGGCGAAATCGACTACGTCAACGCCCACGCCTCGTCGACGCCGATCGGCGACGTGGCCGAGGCGCGCGCGATCGCCCGCGCGCTCGGCGAGCGGGCCGCGACGGTCCCGGTGAGCGGCACGAAGGCGTTGTATGGCCACCCGCTTGGAGCTTCCGGCGCGATCGAGGCGGCGATCGGGGCGATGGCGATCCGCGACGGATGGGCACCCGCCACTGTCAACCTCGCGCGACCGGACGACGAATCGGGTGCGCTCCTGCCTCGACTCCTCCGCGAGGGGCGGCCGGGCACCTACCGGCGGATCCTCTCGACATCGTTCGGTTTCGGCGGGCTGAACGCCGCGCTCGTCCTCGGCGCAGTCGACGGCGCGCGGCTCCCGGCCGGCTAGGCGATCCCGGCGGGCTCTTCGCCCCGCTGGTCGCCCGTCTCGGGCTCGACCACCGGCGCGACGTCCGCGGCGGCGCGGATCTCCTCGATGTCGGCGATGACCCGGCCGCCGAATGCGGCGAGGATCCGGCGAGCCCCGATAGCCGCAGATCCGGCGATCTGGCCGGCGACCACCGTCAGGGACAGCGCGGGGAGCGCGGGCACGACCAGCGGCGCCGTCTCGACCTCCTGCGCGGCCCCGCCAAGGCGGTCCCGCAGCGCCGCCGCGGCGAGGCGGGCCGCGGCCGCGTCGTCGAACACCGCGGCCAGCACGCGGTCGGTGGCCGGCATGGGGACCGGAGCGTCGAGCTGAGCCGTCGCAGTCGGCGCCGGCGTGTGGCTCCGGCGGGCTCGGCTCGCGATGCCGTCGATGAGCGCGACGTCCCTCTCGAGCATCACCCAGCTCCCCCCGACCCGCGCGCAGGGCAGCCGCCCGGCCGCGCACCACTGGCGGAGCAGCTCCGGATGACGGCCCGTCCGGACCGCGACCTGGCTGAGCGTGAGGTAGTTCGGTTCGGTGGTGGACATCTGGGTTTGGCGAACGTCAGTCGATCGTGAAGTGGTCCGGCGCCTGGTAACGGCCGGTCCGCTCCTTCTCGATCTGCATGAGGACATCGTTGAGCAGGCTCGACGCGCCGAACCGGAACCAGTCCGGGGTCATCCAGCGCGGCCCGAGCGTCTCGTAGAGCACGACGAGGTAGTGGATCGCTTCCTTCGCCGTCCGGATCCCACCGGCCGGCTTCATCCCCACCTGGCGGCCGGTCGCCCGCTCGAAGTCGCGGATCGCCTCGAGCATCACGAGCGTGAC
>JBBDZZ010000107.1:0-11499 GCA_040899885.1 Chloroflexota bacterium
GATTCCGGTGACTGAGGGAGCCGTGGACCTGACCGACCTGACCCGCGATCTGGAGGCGCTCCGCGACGAGGCGCTCGCCGCGATCGCGGCCGCGCCGGACGTGGCAGGCCTGGACGCGGTCGAGCTCGACGTCCTCGGCCGCAAGGGCCGCCTCACATCGATCCTCCGTGGCATCGGGTCGTTGCCCGCCGCGGACCGGCCCCAGGTGGGTGCCGTTGCGAACGTTGTCCGCGCCTCGGTCGAGGGCGCGCTCACCGAGCGCCGGTCGGCGCTCCGCGGCGGCGAACTGGCCTCGAGACTGGGCTCGGAGCGCCTCGACGTTACGACGCCGGGCCGCCCGATCCGGCGCGGCGCGTACCACCCGATCCCCGCCACGATCGAGCAGATCGCCGACGTCTTCGGCCAGTTCGGGTTCCAGGTCTACGAGGGGCCCGAGATCGAGGACGACTCGACCAACTTCCAGATGCTCAACATCCCGCCGGATCATCCTTCACGTGACCTCTGGGACACGCTCTACCTGGATCTCGAAGGGCGACTCCTGCGCACCCACACGTCACCCGGCCAGATCCACCTCATGCGCTCGACCCCGCCGCCCATTCGGGCGCTTCTGCCCGGCCGCTGCTACCGCTACGAGGCGATCGACGCGAGCCACGCGTCCGAGTTCTTCCAGGTCGAGGGTCTGATGGTCGACGAAGGCACGACCCTCGCGGACCTCAAGGGCCTCCTCGAGCAGTTCGCCCACGCGATGTACGGGTCGGACAAGCGGACCCGATTCCGGCCCGGCTATTACCCGTTCACCGAGCCATCGGTCGCGTTCGACGTTGAGTGCCTGGTCTGCGGCGGCTCGGGCTGCCCGGCCTGCTCGCGGACCGGTTGGATGACGATCCTCGGGGCCGGGATGGTCCACCCGGTCGTCCTCGAGTACGGCGGCCTCGATCCGGAGCGCTACCAGGGCTTCGCGTTCGGGATGGGCGTCGAACGGATCGCCAACCTCAAGCACAACGTCGGCGACCTCCGGCTGTACCTCGAAAACGACCTCCGCTTCCTCGAGCAGTTCCGGTGAAGACGTGAGAGTGCCGCTCTCCTGGTTGCGGGATTACGTCGACGTGGATCTCACGCCGGAGCAGCTGGCCGAGCGCCTGACGCTGCTCGGCATGGAGGTCCAGCGGATCGAGCGACTCGGCGAGGACTGGCAGAACGTCGTCGTCGGCGAGCTGCTGACGGTGCAGCCCCACCCGCGTGCGGACCGCCTGTCGCTGACGACGGTCACGACCGGGAGCGGCGAACCGCTGTCGATCGTGTGCGGGGCGACGAACATCGCTCCCGGCCAGCGCGTGCCCGTGGCCCTGCCGGGTGCGGTCCTGCCCGGCGACCGACGAATCGAGCGGACCGAGAAGATGGGAGTCGTCTCGAACGGGATGCTCTGCTCGGGCGACGAGCTGCACCTCACGGCCGACGCCGACGGAATCCTCATCCTCCCCGCCGACGCGCCGCTCGGGCGGCCGCTCGCCGAGCTCTACGGGGATGTCGTCCTCGACGTCGACGTCAAGCCGAACCGGGGCGACGCGCTCAGCCTCGTCGGCCTGGCGCGCGAGGTTGCCGCGGCCACCGGGGCGAGCGTTCGCTGGCCCGAGACCGATCCCGACGAGGGGGCGCCCGTCGTCGAGGAGCTGCTGGCGGTCGAGGTCAAGGACCCGGACCTGGCGCCCCGGTTCGTGGGACGGTGGGTGACCGGCGTCCGGCTCGGGCCGTCGCCCGATCGGGTCCAGATGCGACTCCTCGCGGCCGGGATGCGGCCGGTCAGCAACGTCGTCGACGCGACGAACTACGTCATGCTCGAGCTGGGCAAGCCGATCCACGCGTTCGACGCGGCCGCGATCGCCCGCGACAAGGACGGGCGGGCACGGATCGTCGTCCGGCGCGCGAAGAAGGGCGAGCGGCTCGTGACGCTCGATCACGTCGACCGGACGCTCGACCCGGACACCCTCGTCATCGCCGACACGAAGGGTGCCCTCGGGATCGCCGGGATCATGGGCGGCGCGACGTCCGAGGTGGGGGAGAGGACGAAGGACGTCGTCGTCGAGTCGGCGATCTTCGACCCGATCTCGATCCGCCGGACCAGCCAGCGGTACGGGCTGCGTTCCGAGGCGAGCCTCCGGTTCGAGAAGGGCCAGGAGGTGCCACTCGCCCGGATCGGCGCCGACCGGGCGGCACGGCTCATCCGCGAGTGGTCAGGCGGCGTCGTCGCGCGAGGCCGCGTCGACAGCGCCCCGACCGAACCGCCCAACCGGGTCGTCGCCTTCCGCCCGTCGCGGGTGAATCGGCTCCTCGGCACGAACCTCGGGGTCGACGAGCAGCGTGACCTGCTGGCCCGGGTCGGCGTCGCGACCGAGGCCGCCGAGCCCGGCGAGCTCGTGACCATCGCCCTCGACCCGAAGCCCGTCCGCGTCGAAGCGTCGCCCGGAGAGGCGATCTCAGCCCTCGTCCCGAGCTGGCGGCGGGACATCGCGATCGAGGCGGACGTCGCCGAGGAGGTCGCCCGCGTCCACGGTTACGAGCGCGTGCCCGCGATCCCGCCGCACACGCCGATGCCGCCCTACCGGCCCTCACCGCTCGAGGTTCGGGACGCGGTCCGCGAGGCCCTCGTCGGGGCAGGCCTGACCGAGGTCGTCACCTCCGCGCTCGTCTCGCCCCGGCACGTGGAGACGTTCCGACAGCGCGGCGATGTCCCCTCTGTGGGCGACGATCCGCAGCCGGGTGGCGACCCGATCGCGGTCACGAATCCGCTGTCGCGCGATCATTCGGTGCTTCGCCTCGGGCTGACCGGCAGCCTCCTCGAGGTCGTTGCGTCGAATCTCCGGCATGGCCGCGCCGGGGTCGCGATCTTCGAGGTCGGCAAGGGCTACACAAGGCACCGTGGTGAGGCCCGCGAATGGTGGCGCCTCGGGTTCGCGCTGACTGGTCCGGGCGACCCTCCGGCGTGGAACCGGCCGGCCCGCGAGTTCGATCTCGACGACGCGAAGGGAATCGTCGAGCTCATCGCGCGGCGCCTCGGACTCGACGCCCCGTCGTGGCAGGCAGAGACCGGTGAGCCGATGTTCCACCCCGGTCGGACAGCGCGCATCCTGGCCGACGATCGGCTGGCGGGGATCGTCGGCGAGCTTCACCCGGACGTGCTCGCATCGAACGAGGTTCGCGCGGAGCGGGTGATCGTCGCGGAGCTGTCGATCGCCGGCCTCGGGGCGGGCCGCCTCCCGCGGATACGCACGGTCCCGCCGGACCGCTACCCGCCGGTCGAGCGCGACATGGCGATCGTCGTCGGCTCGGACCGGGCGGCGGCCGACGTCAGCGCTTCGATCCGCAAGCACGGCGGGGAGCTTCTCCGCGCCGTCGCGCTGTTCGACCTGTATCGGGGCGTCCCACTCGGGGCGGACGAGAAGAGCCTTGCCCACCGGCTCACTTTCCAGGCGCCGGATCGAACGCTCACGGAGGCGGAGGTGGACGGGGTCACGGCTACGATCGCCGCCGGCCTCGAGCGCGACCTGGGGGCACGCATCCGGACCTGACCTGTCTGGCCGCTTCCCGGGCAGACAGCCCCGCGCTCGCGCGGACTCTCCCTCTCCATCCCGGACGCCGCCCCGGGCGGGACCTTCGGTTGCCTTGCGAGTGCCGATTGGCCGCTGCTACCCTTTTGGCACGCCGTCAACGAGGGAAATCCGTGGATATCAGCGAGATCCTCACGTCGATCGATCCGTTCGATCTGCTCGTCGTGCTCATCCTCGCCGCGCTGTTCATCCTGGGGTTCATCCAGGGGACGGTCCGGCGGCTCCTCGGAATCGGCTCGATCGTGTTCTCGTTTCTTCTCGCCGCAAACCTGCGCGGCCCGCTGGGAGACTTTCTCGCCGCGAACTGGTCCCAGTTCCCCGGTGAGTACTCGAGGATGATCGGGTTTGGGCTGGTTTTCGTGGCCTCCGCCCTCGCCTTCTCCCTGGTCATCCAGGCCTTCTATACGAAGACCCCGCTGTTCGCCAAGTACACGGTCGTGGACGAGCTCCTCGGCGGCCTGCTCGGGATCGTCCAGGGCGTGTTTCTCCTCGGCGCGATGATCGTCATTCTCGACAGCTTCTTCCGCATCCCCGGCATCGCGACGCGCGGCGACGAGCTGCCGTTCCTCCGCGAGCTGTACAACTCCTACGACGGGTCGATCACCGCCGACATCTTCCGGACGACGTTGATCCCGGCGTTCATGACGATCGTGGGCCCGCTGATCCCGAGCGACCTGCGCGCGGCCTACCTGGGCGCGGGCGACTGACCTCGGGATCGACGAGACCGGCCACGGTCGTCGATCGGGATCTCCTCGCCAGGCCGACCCTCGACGCAGCGCGCGCGCTGCTCGGCGCCCGCCTCGTCCGCACCGACGCCGCCGGTCGCATCAGGACCGGCCGGATCGTCGAGCTCGAGGCGTACATCGGCGAGGAGGACCGTGCCTCACACGCGCGGTTCGGCCGGACGCCCCGCAACGCGGTGATGTTCGGGCGGCCCGGGATCGCGTACGTGTACCTTGTCTACGGGATGTACGACTGCCTGAACGTGGTCACCGAGCCCGCCGGCCGCCCGGCGGCCCTGCTCGTCCGCGCGATCGAGCCGATCGAGGGGATCGACGAGATGCGCGCCGCCCGCCTCGCCCGCACGGCCGCGCGTAGCCGGCCCGCCGATTCCGAGGCCGCGGCCCGCGAGGCCACCCGGATCGAGCGTCTCAGGCCTGAGGCGATTGCCCGCGGTCCCGGCCTGGTCGCCGCCGCGTTCTCCATCGACCGTTCCGACACCGGCCTCGACCTGTGCGATCCGTCGTCGCCGCTCCGCCTCGAGCCGGCGCCGGCGGACGAGCGAACGGGCGACGTGGCCTCCGGCCGCCGGGTCGGAATCGCGTACGCGGGCGAGCCGTGGATGAGCCGTCCGTGGCGATTGTGGCTGCCCGGGAACCCGGCGGTCTCGGGGCGGGCGCCCGCCCGCGGCTGATGGACGCCCGGTCGCTCGAGCTGCTCGAGTTCCCGCTCGTCCGCGCCAGGCTCGCCGAGCTCACCTCGTTTCCGCCCGGCCGGCGGCTCGCCGAGGCCCTCGTGCCGGACAGCGATCCGGTGCTCGTGGCTCGGGCGCTCGACGAGACCGACCAGGCTCGGGCGCTGCTCGCCGAGCGGGCCGCGGTTGGCATCGGTGGTGCCCACGACATCGGCCCCTGGATCGAGCGGGCTGTGCGCGGAGGGCGCCTCGACCCGGACCACTTCATTGAGATCGCGGAGACACTCGACGCGACATCCCGGCTCGTGACGGCCCTCGCCGACGAGCGCCGGACGCTCCTGCGCGAGCTGGGCCGGCAGCTCCATCCGCTCCCCGCCCTGCGCAGCACAGTCGCCCGGAGCTTCGACCCCGTCGGCGAGCTGCTCGACACCGCCTCGCCCCGGCTCGGCGGGCTGCGGGCGGCTGTGCGCCTCGCGTACGACCGGCTCCGCCGCCGGCTCGATGCACTCGTCGCCTCGGAGCTGGGTGGCGCCCTCCAGGACCCGATCGTCACCCTCCGCAACGGCCGCTACGTCGTGCCGGTCAAGGCCGAGGCACGCAGCCGGGTCAAGGGAATCGTCCATGACGCGTCCGGGAGCGGCCAGACGCTGTTCGTCGAGCCGCTCGTCGTCGTCGAGCTCGGCAATACGTGGCGCGAGGCGCAGGTCGCCGAGCGGGAGGAGGTCGAGCGGATCCTCGACGAGCTGTCGGCCCTCGTGGCGGTGAACGGGCCGCAGCTTCGCGAAAGCCTCGAGGCGCTCGCGCGGTTCGACCTGTGGGCCGCCAAGGCGCAGCTCGCCTCGGAGATGGACGGCGTTCGGGCCGCCACCGCGGAGCGGCCCGAGGTCGTCCTGCTCGGAGCCCGCCACCCGGGACTGTCCGGGCGGGTCGTCCCGATCGACATCCGCCTCGGCGACGGCTACACGGCCCTCGTCGTCACCGGCCCGAACACCGGTGGCAAGACCGTCACCCTGCGGACGCTCGGGTTGCTCGCGCTCATGCACCAGGCCGGACTCCACGTGCCCGCGTCTGCGGGCAGCCGCCTGCCGGTCTTCCGCGACGTCTTCGCGGACATCGGCGACGAGCAGTCGATCGCCCAGTCGCTCTCGACCTTTTCCGGCCACCTCCGGCGGATCACCCGGATCGTCGAGGCGGCCGGGCCCGGGACGCTCGTCGTCCTCGACGAGCTGGGCGCCGGAACGGACCCGACCGAAGGCTCCGCCCTCGCCCAGGCCCTGCTCGACCACTTCATCCGGGCCGGCGCCCTCGTCGCGGCAACGACCCACTACGCCGAGCTGAAGGCCTACGCCCACACGACCGAGCAGGCCCGTAATGCCTCCGTCGAGTTCGACCTCGCGACGCTCTCGCCGACGTACCGGCTGACGATCGGGCTGCCCGGCGGCAGCCAGGCGTTCGCGATCGCGGAGCAGCTCGGCCTCCCGGGGCCGATCGTCGCCGACGCGCGCTCGAGGCTCACCGAGTCGCAACAGGCGTTCGAGGAGACCCTCGCCCGGATCAGGGCGACGGAGGGCGAGACGAGCGACGCCCTCGAGCGTGCCCGCGCCGCCGAGGCGCGCGCGGCGGATGCTCTCCGTCACGCCGCCGAGGAACGACGCCGCGCCCGTCGGGAGCGCGACGACGTCGTCCGATCCGCACGGCAGGAGGCGGAGCGGCTGGTCGACGATCTGCGCGACGACGTCAGCTCGACGCGCCGACGCCTCGAGCGCGAAACCGTGACCGCGCCGTCGATCGACCAGGCCGTGGCCCGGGCCGAGGAGACCCTCGGACGGCTGCCCGAGCCCGAGCCGGTCCCGGTCCCGGTCGCGGCAGGCCCGCCGGCCGCGCCTCGTTCGTGGCGGGTGGGGGAGCGAGCGCGGAGCCGGACGGGCGGCTGGGAGGGCCGGATCGCGGCGCTCGAGAAGGGCGGCCGGCGGGCGACTCTCGAGGCCGGCGGGATGCGCGTGTCGGTCGGCGTCGACGACCTCGAACCGGCGGTCGGCGACTCCGGGCGGGCCGGGGGGCGAACCGGCCGGCCCGAGGCGACCTCGAACGCGGCCGCGCTGCAGATGTCGCGGGCGAGGTCCGTGGCGTCCTCGCTCGATCTTCGCGGGGCGCGCGTCGACGAGGCGCTAGACGCGCTCGGCCGCTACCTCGACGACGCGTCTCTGGCCGGCCTCGACCGGGTGACGATCATCCATGGACTCGGGACCGGCGCGTTGCGCGACGCGGTCCGCGCCCAGGCGGGCGAGCATCCGCAGGTCAAGGACGTGCGTCCGGGCGAGCGTGGCGAGGGTGGCGACGGCGCGACGGTCCTGAGCCTCTAGGGCTTGGGCTTCGGCGTCCTTTCCGGCCCCCCGCCGGGGCCCCCGCCACCGGGCGGCTCCGCGGGTGGGATGTCGCACGGCAGGCCCAGGAACGGGTCGCACGGCGGTGGGGTTGGCGGCGGTGGCTCGCAGACCTCGGTTGGCGCGAACGGACCACCCCAGTTCGCGCCGTACGGCGCGAACGCCCCGTTGTAGAAGTAGATCGTTCTCGTCCCCTTCGGCCCGCCGCGGACGTATGGACCGCGGGCCGCCCGTGCCGCCCAGGCCCGGTTGTACTTGGCCCACGCCGGGTAGGCCTGCTCGACCCCGCTGAAGTCCATGAAGGCCTTGCTGACCTTCGGCCCCGCGCAGCCTTCCTGCCACAGCATGCCGGTCGCCTCGTCGATGTCGGCGAACTTCTGGAGATCGGCGTGCTGGTTCGGGACGGTGCCGGCGATGAACAGCTCCTTGGTCGTCCGGCTGGTCATCGGGCCGGGCAGGAGGCCGCTGATGACGTCGACGTTTGCCGTCACGAGCCCGTCCGGCCTCGTGTCCTCAAACTTGGCCATCGGCGTGCCCCTGGTGACCTCGGTCAGGATTGCCGACCAGAGCGGAGCAGACGTGTCGAGCGACAGCTTGCCGTCGTTCGGCTCATTGTTGCTGTTGCCCATCCAGACCCCGACCGCCAGGGCCGGCGCGTCGGGATCCTTGGGCGGCGCAACGTAGCCGTACGCGTGGACGTCGCGGTTGTCCTGCGTCGTGCCGGTCTTGTAGGCCGCGGGCCGGCGCACCTTGCCGTCGAAGATCGCCCATTTGCCCCAGTAGGGGTTGACCCGCCGGTCCGTGCTGCCGGCCATGATGTCTGTGACGATGTAAGCGGCCTGGGCGCTGGCGACGCGCTTGCCCTCCAGGCTCTCCTCGGCCGACCAGACCGTCTTGCCGTCGGTGTCGCGGATGGTCTGGATCGTCGTGCGCGGCATGAGCACGCCGCCGTTGGCGACCGCCCCGTACGCGCGGAGGAGGTCGATCGGGTGGCTCTCGAGAGTTCCGATGCTCATCGACGTGACCGGGATCGCGCCGCGCGGATGGGTCAGGCCGAACTCCGCGTTCCGGGCGGACAGGCGGTCGAGACCGATCATCAGCCCGGCCTTGATGGCCGGGATGTTGAGCGAGAACTGGACTGCAGACCGGAGGCGGACCGGGCCGCGCTCGAGGCCGTCAGCCTGCGTGGGGGTGTACTTCCGTCCGAAGTCGGTGACGACGTCCATGAACATCGTGGACGCGGTCAACGTGTGATCGTCGATCCCGACGATGTAGTTCAGCGGCTTGATCGAGGACCCGGGCTGCCGCCAGCCCTGGGACAGGACATCGAACTGGGGCTGGAACTTCACGTTCCCCTTGGCGTTGTAGCTGGCGCTGCCGACGTAGGCGAGGATCTCGCCGGTCCGGTAGTCGACGATCGCCGACGCGCCGTTGTGGAGATTGTGACCGCGCAGGCTGAGGATCCAGCTCCGCTGGCCCTTCGGGATCTTGTATGCGTCGAGGAGCGCGGTGGGGTTCTTCGCGTTCGGGGCGCGTGCCGCGACGAACGTCCACTTCTCGGTGACGGCCTGCATCTTCATGTCGAGCGTTGTCGTCACCCGGTAGCCGCCGCTGTCGACCTCCTTGCACTCGTCGACCGTGATGTCCGGGCAGAGGATCGCCGCGAGCTGCTCGCGGACCTGCCACACGAAGTGGGCCGCCTTCCACGGTGTCGTTCGCTGGTCGGCGAGGATCACCGGCTCCTGGCGGGCCTTGCGGTAGTCGGCGGCCGTGTGGTCACCCTTCGTGAGGATCGCGAACTGCTGCATCCGGTCGAGGACGTAATTGCGCCGGGTGACAATCTCCGAATCGGCCGGGACGACGAGCCTCAGCTGGTCGGCCGGACAGGGCGCCGCCTCTGTAGCTTCGACGAGGCAGACCGCCTCGGCGTTCTTCGTCAGGTCGAACTTCGTGGGCGACTGGGGAATGGCCGCGAGGATCGCGATCTCGGCCAGGGTGAGCTGCTCCAGCGGCTTGTTGAAATAGCTCTTGGCCGCCGCCTTCACGCCGTAGCTGTGGTTGCCGTAGAAGTTCAGGTTGAGGTAGGCGGTGATGATTTCTTTCTTGCCCCGCTCGCCGGGGTAGTCCTCGGTCAGCCGGAGCGACTGGATGATCTCCCGGATCTTCCGTTCGTAGACAGAGTCCTCGAACGCCTCCGGTGGGAGGAGCCGGGCACGGACGAGCTGCTGGGTGATCGTGGATCCGCCGCGGGGCCGGCCATTCAGGGTGTCGACCGAGGCGGCGATGAAGCCGCCAAGGTCGAAGCCGGGGTTCTCCCAGAAGTCCTTGTCCTCGATCGCCGTGGTCGCGTCGAGGAGCTCGGCCGGGATCTCGTTGAAGCTCACCAGCTCCCGGCGGAGGTCCCCCAGGCGGGCCAGCTCGGTCGTACCGGTTCGGTCGTAGACGATCGTCTGCTCCTCGAAGTCAATGTTCTCGAGGAGCTCCCGGGGATCGCTCAGCCCGTGGGAGTAGTAGGCGTACGCGGTGACCACGCCGAGGAAGCCGACCAGCCCAACGAGCAGGAAGGTCGAGAAGAGCACGATCGGGATGGCGATCGCCACATTCCGGGCGGTGGCGTGCCCTCCGCGAGGACGCCTGGCCACTCCGGTGCGCCGGTGGCGCTGGCGCCGCGCGAGGCTGGTCTGCATGAGTGCCGCCACGATAGCATGGGGAAATGAACGGGCAGGTTCCCCGTTACCCGCCGCAGACGACTCGGCGCCGCCGCCTGTGACGGAGGCTGCCGTCTCCCGTTCGGCCGGCCGCCCGGCCGACGGCCTCCCGGGGCTGCTCGACGAGCTCCGCTGGAGGGGCCTGTTTCACGATGCGACCCCCGGCCTGGCCGGGCGCCTCGCCACGGGCCGGCCGCTCGCCGCCTATAACGGCTTCGACCCGTCCGGGCCATCCCTCCACGTCGGGCACCTCGTGCCGGTCATGGGCCTCGTGCACCTCCAGCGACGGGGCGGCCGGCCGGTCCTCCTCGTGGGCGGGGCGACGGGGATGATCGGGGACCCCTCGGGCACCTCCGCCGAACGGAACCTGCTCGACCGGCCCACGCTCGAGGCGAACGTTGCCGCCGTCCGGGGCCAGCTGGAGCGCTTCCTCGACTTCTCGGGTCCCGGCGCCGCTACGATGGTCAACAACCTCGACTGGCTGGGCGGGGTCTCGATGCTCGACTTCCTGCGGGACGTCGGGAAGCACTTCACGGTCCCGTACATGCTCGGCAAGGATTCGGTCAAGGAGCGGCTCGGGGCAGGGCTCTCGTACACCGAGTTCAGCTACATGCTCCTCCAGGCCGCCGACTTCCGGCATCTCTACCGGACGCTCGGGGTCGAGGCCCAGATGGGCGGCGCCGACCAGTGGGGGAACATCACGGCCGGCCTCGAGCTCATCCGGCGGTCCGAGGGAGCGGCGGAGGGCCAGGAGCTCGCCCATGCCCTCGCGTTCACATTGCTCCTCGACCCGGGCGGGGCGAAGTTCGGCAAGACCGCTGCCGGGACGTCTGTCTGGCTCGACCCGAAGCGGACGAGCCCGTACGCGTTCTACCAGTACTGGCTCGATCGGGAGGACGCCGAGGTGGGGCGCCTGCTCCGGTTCTTCACGCTCCTCGACCAGCCGGCGATCGAGGCGCTCGAGGCCGAGCAAGCTTCGCGACCCGAGGCGCGACCCGCCCAGCGGGCGCTCGCGGGCGACCTCACCGCCCGTGTCCACGGGGAGGCTGCCGCGGCCGGCGCGGTCCACGTCTCCGAGGCGGCATTCTCGCCCGAACCCGTCCGCGATCCCGCCGTCCTGGCGATGCTCCACGAGGCGGTCGACGGGTTCACCTTCCGCGACGACGACCTGCGGGGCGGGGCAGTCGCGTTCGCCGTCGCCACGGGAACCTTCGCCTCGAACGGGGAGGCGCGCCGGACGATCGCCCAGGGCGGCCTGTCGATCAACGACGAGCGAGTTGCCGGGCCGGACAGTCCCGTCCCGACGCCGATCGCCGGGGAGTGGCTCGTCGTCCGGGTCGGGAAGAAGCGGCTCCGAGTTGGGCGCCGCACCGGCTGACCGCATCTAG
>JBBDZZ010000108.1:0-11345 GCA_040899885.1 Chloroflexota bacterium
CGCCGAGCTCGAGATCGCGCTCGAGCTCCGGCTGCCCGCGCGGCTGTCGCCCGATCGGCGCCGTCGGACAGGCGAGGTCACCGTCCCGATCACGACCCGGGTCCGGCTGACCGCGGGCTCCGAGCGGATCGAATTCCAGACGACCGTCGACAACCGGGCCGAGGACCACCGGCTCCGGGTCCGCTTCGAGGCGCCGGCCGCGGACGACACGTCGCCGGTCCGGGCGGAGGGTCACTTCAGCGTCGTTCGCCGGCCCGTCCGGCCGAGCTGGAGCGGCGCAGGCTGGCACGAGCCGCCGCAGCTCACGTCGCATACCTCCGGCTTCGTGGCCGCCGGCGACCTCGTGGTCCTCGGGCGCGGCCTGCCGGAGTACGAGGCCGTGCCGACGTCGGCCGGCCTGGACCTCGCGCTGACACTCCTGCGCTGTGTCGGCTGGCTGTCGCGGGACGACCTCTCGACCCGGCCGGGCAGTGCCGGCCCGACCCTCCCGACGCCGGAGGCGCAGTGCCCCGGGGAGCACACGTTCGAATACGCGATCGCGATCGCCACGACCGAGGACCTGACCGATCTCGGGATGCTGCGCGCCTCGGCGGACTACCGCACGCCGCTGACGATCGGGGCGCCCGGCGCGCAGACCCGCGGTCTGCTGTCGGTCGCGGGCGATGTCGTCGTCACCGCGCTCAAGGGCGCGGAGGATGGCGAAGGGATGATCCTCCGCGTGTTCGCGCCCGGGCCGACCGGCCTGTCGATCGCCGCCGACGGGACAATGAGCCGGGCCCGTCTCGACGAGACGGCGGCCCAGGGTGACCCGAGCGCGCCACTCCGCGGCGGGGAGATCCGAACGGTGAGGATCCGCTCGTCCGGCTGAGGCGCTTCGGCGTCCCAGGGCGTTCAGGACGTCCCGCGGCCCTCTTCACTGCGCCGGCGGGCGGCGTCGTGGGCGCGGTGGTATTCCCGGCGGAGCGTGTCGATCCGTCGCTCGGCGATGTCGGCCTCGGCAGAACCCGGCACGCCATCGGTCAGCGCCCGTTCGGTGTCACGCCACTCGGCGAGGATCACGTGGATCTCGCGCGGGGTCTCGGCGATCGTGTCGTCCGGGGCACTTGACCCGCCGGCACCGACGATCTCCTCGGCCCGTTCGCGCTGGCGCATGGACGAGCCCATCACGCGCGCGGCGAGCGCCTCGATCTCGATGGCCAGGCGCACGAGCCGCGGACTGTCCGGCTCGGTGTGCCGTTTCTCCTGCTCCAGCGCCTGGAGCTCCGTGAGGTCGCGCAGCAGAGCGTCCGACGACGCCCGCAACGCGTTTCCCATCTCCGACACGGCTCGCGTCCCTCAGTTACCCCTCGTGAGGGCTGCACGATACCGCGTCGGGCGCATTCAGGTCCAGCCGCGCGGCCTCGTCCTGCTCAGTTGGTCGTGACGGCCTCTGTGCCCTGCCAAGGGCCGAGGATGTACGGCTCGCCGGCCCAAGAGGCGGTCGCCCCGCGAATCCCGAACGCGCCCGCGGCCGCTCCCTGGAGCGCCACCGTCAGGCGACCGTCGTCGGGCCGGATGTCGATGCCGGCGGACGAGAAGCACAGGTCGAGCACCGGGTGGCAGCCGCCGGCGATCGCGGTTCGGTTGCCGATCAGGCCGTTCATATCGGTCGTATCGAAGAGCTCGCCCCCGACATAGACCCGGACCGCGGCGCCCGGCCAGATGTCGCCGACCTCGGCGACGATCTCGATCCGGTCGCCCTCGTTCCCGCCGGTCCCCGAGATGACGACCCACCACGCCCGCGCCTCCGGGTCGACGAGGTCGATGATGTAGCCGTCCCCGCGCGATACGGACAGCTCCGGGTACTGGCGGTCCGTGTTGCCGACGGGCGGCTGTCCGCCGGTAACGGGCAGGGTCGGGTACGGGCCATACGGTTGTTCCGGATTCGCGACCGGCACCGGCTTCCTCGGGCCGGAGTCGACGCCCGGGGCTGCGGGCGCCGCGCAGGCGACGAGGACCGTGCCGGCGAGGACGGTCGCCGCGAGCGCGAATGCGGCGGTGGCGGTCAGGCGGCGCGCGGAGCGGAACACGGCTCTCCTGGAGGTGCGGTGACGGGGATCTGCTGGGCGTGCCGGTGAGACGCGGGACTCCCAGCCGGGGTTGCGCTCCTCAGGGCTCATTCTCGCCGATCCACGGGTCCGATTCCATGCCCCTGTGTCACGGTCTCGTTGCGGAACGCGGACGCGCCGTCGGTGGCGGGGTCAGCGGCCGAGGAGCTGGTCGACCGGGGCGAAGTCGTCGGTCAGGATCGGCGTGCCGGCCGTGAACGCTGCGAGGTCGGCCGGGAGCGAGAGGAGCTCGCCCCCGTCGCCGCGGGCGCGGATCCGGGCGAGGATGTCCGCGGCGTCGATCGGCTCGTGCGAGGCGACCAGCACGAGGTTGCCGCCCGCATGGCCACCGAGCGGAGAGCCGCCCGCGATGACGACGACGTGTTCGAACAAGGATCGGAGGGTCACCGTCTCCGCCTGGGCGAACCGGAGCTGGTCGCCGTCGATGACGTTCATGAGGTAGAGCCCGTCCGGCCGCATGACGCGGTCGATCTGGGCGAGGAACTCGCGGGTCGTGAGGTGCCACGGGACCGACAGCCCGCCGAAGGCGTCACCGATCACGAGGTCGTACCCGTCCGTCGGCAGGCCGCCGACCGACAGTCGCGCGTCGCCGACGATGACTGTCGTGCGGTCGCTCGGGGCGAACCCGAGCTCGGATCGGGCCGTGGCGAGGACCACGGGATCGAGCTCGAGGACCGTGTGCCGGCTCTCCGGGTACGCAGATTCGAGGTAGCGGGGGAGCGAGAAGCCCCCACCGCCGACGTACAGGATGTCGACATCGCCGCCGCGGGCCTCGATGAGCGGGGCGGAGGCATCGACCAGCCAGCGGACGTAGCGGAACCCGAGGACGGACGGATCGGCCAGGTCGACGTACGCGTGCCGGACGCGGTCGAGCACGAGCGTCCGCCCGTTCGGCGAGGCAGGGTCGGGAGTGATGGCAACGCAGTAGTAAGCGGATTCGCGGAGGCAGGGCGAGGCCCCGGCCGCGGCGACCAGGCCTGCGCCGGCGACGAGGCCGATGAGACCGAGGAGGGCGGCCGAACGACCTCGCCCGAGGCCCCAGGCGGTCACGATCCCGACTCCGACGAGCAACGCTCCGACGCCGACGATCAACGGCCGTGTCGGCACGAGGCCGAGGAGGACGAACCCGGTGAGGAACGTCCCGCTGATCGCGCCGGCCGTGCCGATCGCCGACAGGCGGCCGACGAGCGCACCGCTCGTGCCGAGGTCGGTGAGCGAGGCGCGGACGATCATCGGCCCGACCGCGGAGAGAATCGTCGCCGGCAGGACGAACCCGGCCGCGGCGAGGGCGACGATGCCGCCGAACTCCCCGCCCAGGCCCAGGGTTCCGACGGCGTCGACGATCGGAACCGAGGCAATCGCCGCGATCCCGCCGGCGGCGAACGTCGGGCCGATGAGGCGCTCCGGCCCGAAGCGGTCGGCGGCCCGACCCCCGAGCCACGCCCCGAGGGCGATGCCGGCGAGGATCACCCCGATGATGCCGGTGTAGGTCGTGAGCGACACCCCGACGAACGGGGCGAGAAGGCGGCCCGCCGCGATCTCGAGGACCAGCACGCCGGCCGCGGCGCCGAACGTGAGGAGGGCGGCCGCCCAGCCGGGGAGACGCCGCGGGGATGTCGTCGACACGCCGCTCATCGTCGCAGGTTCCCGCGGCCCGGACGATGACCCCCTTTTTTCGTATGCCCGTCGAGTGCATATATGCGCCCGATGGGCATGTGGCGCGGGGGGTAGCAGCGGGGCGCCAGGGCGCCCTTCTTGACCGAATCGGTCGTCGGGCTGCATCTTTTACGCCGACCACCAGACCGAACGAGGAGTCACGACCGACAGTGCCAGCCCGCAAGCGCAAGGTGAACTATCCGCCCGCCCGAACCGCCACGAAGCAGCCCCCCGCACCCGGCCCCGATCCCGCCTACGTCCGCCAGTCGCTCGTCGCGATCGACCTGACGGCCGGCAGCGGCCGCGGCGGGCTCGCAATCGGGGACCGGGTCAGGATCATCGGCACCGGCCTCTACGCCGGAGAAGCCGCAGTCATCGAGAAGTTTGCGACCGGCGTGATTCCCGCCGCGCTCGTCCGCACCGAGGCCGGACGGACCCGCCAGGTCCGGACGATCGACCTGGAGCCGATCGCTCGCGAGAGCTGAACGCCACCCGGCTCGCCCAGGAGCCCGCGCGGGCACGAAATAGCACCTGCTTCCCCGGGGTGAAGCCCTCGTTGGCGCGGACCCGCGGTCTTGTGCACGGTCCCGCGTCTCGAACCCCGGGGAAGGAGGCGCCGCGACTACCGTAGGAACAGCGGCCGCCCTGCGGAAGGCTTACTTCTGGTGCATCTCCGCACCGGTCGGGCAGGTACGTTCGGTCCACTCGCCCCGCGGGACCCTGCGGCTCAGGCCGGCGCGGCCGACGGCTCCAGGGCCCTGCGAACGTTCGGTGCGACCCTCGTTCCAAGCAGCTCGATCGAGCGCATGATCTTCTCGTGGGGCATGCCGCCGCCGATCATCTGGAGGAGGAAGCGGTCATGCTTGAAGATCTCGTGCTGGAAGAGGATCTTGTCGACCACCTCCTGCGGGCTCCCGACGAAGTCGGCGCCGCGGAGCGAGCGTGAAGCATCGAATGCGGCCCGGTCCATCGGCGCAAAGCCTCGTTCGCGCGCGATCCGGTTCATCACGGCCTGCAAGGGAGGCCACGCCTCCTCGGCCGCCTGCTGCGAGGTGTCGGCCACGTAGCCGTGCGAGTTGATGCTCATCGGCGGCACGGGATCGTGGCCGGCCGCCCGCGCGGCAGCGCGGAAGATCTCGGCGAAGGGCGCGAACCGTTCGGGCATCCCGCCGATGATCGCGAGTGCCATGGGCAGTCCCAGGGTCCCGGTGCGCACCGCCGACTCGGGTGTCCCGCCCACCGCGACCCAGATCGGCAGCGGATCCTGGATCGGGCGCGGGTAGACGCCGAGGTTCTCGATCGGCGCCCGATGCCTGCCGGACCAGTTGACCCTCTCCGACCGCGGATCCGTAGCAGGAGCTCGAGATTTTCGGCGAACAGCTCGTCGTAGGCGCGCAGGTCGCGGCCGAACAGCGGGAACGACTCGATGAACGAGCCCCGGCCGGCCATGATCTCCGCCCGACCGCCGGACACGAGATCAAGTGTCGCGAAGTCCTGGAACACGCGGACCGGATCGTCGGAGCTGATGACCGAGACCGCGCTCGTCAGCCGAATCCGTTTCGTGCGCTCCGCGGCCGCGGCGAGGACGACGGCCGGCGCGGAGACGATGAAGTCCGGCCGATGGTGCTCGCCGACGCCGAAGACGTCGAGCCCCACCTCGTCGGCCAGGGCCGCTTCCTCGACGAGCTGGCGGGTCCGCTCCGCGTGGCTCGTCCGGGCGCCCGCCGCGTCGAGGGCCAGCTCTCCGAAGGTGTATACGCCGATCTCCATTTCGGCCCTAGCGTACGCGACGCCCGCGCGAGCCGTTCCTGAGCACGAAACCGGTCTTCGGAGGGCCCGAATCGGGATACTCCCTCGCGCGAACGGATACCCCTGCCCAGTATGGGTTTCGGGGGTTGTCAAGAGGGGTTAGATGGGCTAGAATATGGGTCGAGCGGCGTGTCAAGAGTTGACACGCCTCGTGTCATGTCCGGGCCGGCGAGGCGGACCGTTCCGGATCCCCAGGAACCGCGGACGTCGATCGGCGTGGATCGGCGGCCATCCCCATAGCACGCGCGCCCGACCTCAGAGGCGTCTCCCAATCGCCACGCCTCGGCAACCGACACCGGAGAATCATGACCTTCCTTCTCGACAAGCGACTCAACGACAAGACCAAGACCGGCCAGCGCGGATCCCGGGATGACGCGCGGAGCGATGCCGCCCTCGACCCGGCGGCGGACGAGGGCGTCGACGCGGTCGTCGGGACCGGCGCGACGGGCGTTGCGCTGGACATCGCGCCCGAGGACGAACTCGCGGCGGCACAGCCGATTGAGGCACCGGCGAAGCTCGACCCGGCCGACGTCGACGAGCCGACCCGCGACGAGCTCGAGAAGGCCGCGGCGGAGGCGGACGACGTCGAGATCGACGACCCGGTCCGGATGTACCTCCGGGAGATCGCCCGCGTCCCGCTTCTCACGGCCCAGGAGGAGGTCGTCCTCGCCAAGGGCATCGAGCTCGGCGAGCAGACCGCGATCGAGCCGTGGAAGGCGATGGTGTCGCTCCACGAGTGGACGCTCCACGACACCGAGGCGAAGACTCGCACGGCGAAGCCGGGCTACGCGCTGCCGTTCGGCGCAGAGGCGCATCGGATGGTCAACGCCGCCCTGGCCGACGAGGCCGCGAGCGACCTGCTCGTGACTGCGCCCGCGTTCGGTCTCGCCGCGGCCGCCAAGGACGCCCCGAGCGACCCCGTCCGCGGGCGCATCGGGGAGGCGCGCACGCTGCGCTCGATCTACAACGAGCGGCTCGACGCCGAGTCGTTCATCGATCTCCTCGACCGGATGTACGGGATCATCCACAGTGGCGACCTCGAAGTGCGCGACGACGTCGCGCTGCGGGCCCTGTATACGTGGACCCGCGACGAGGTCGCGTTTCCCGCGCTCCAGCGCTGGATCGACGCCGGCCACGACGCCGCGCTCCTCAAGGTGATGGGCTACGACCCGGACGTGCCCGCGGACACGAAGCTCGCCGAGCGCAAGGGTGAGATCGTGGGTATCGGGCGCGAGTCGCGCGACCACCTGACGAGCGCGAACCTGCGGCTCGTCGTCTCGGTCGCCAAGAAGTACCCGAACCGGGGCATGAACATCCTCGACCTCATCCAGGAAGGCAACGCCGGCCTCATCCGGGCGGTGGAGAAGTTCGAGTACGAGCGCGGCTTCAAGTTCTCGACATACGCGACGTGGTGGATCCGACAGGCCGTCACGCGGGCGATCGCCGACCAGGCCCGGACCATCCGGATCCCGGTCCACATGATCGAGTCGATCAACCGGATGCTCCGGATCACCCGGGAGCTCCAGGCCGCCCTCGGCCGCCAGCCGACCGAGGAGGAGATCGCCGAGGGGATGTCCGTCGGGCAGGAGATGCTCGTCACCCCGGACAAGGTCCGCGAGATGATCAAGATCCGGCGCGAGCCGGTCTCCCTCGAGACGCCGATCGGCGAGGAGGAAGACGCCCGCCTCGGTGACTTCATCGAGGACAGAGACGCGATCGTCCCGCTCGACGCGGCGGCCAGTCAGCTCCTCCGCGAGCAGATCGATACCGTCCTCGAGTCGCTCACCGGCCGTGAGCGGCACGTCCTCGAGCTCCGGTTCGGCCTCTCCGATGGGCGCGCGCGAACGCTCGAGGAGGTCGGCCGGGAGCTGGGCGTGACCCGCGAGCGGATTCGCCAGATCGAGGCGCTGGCGCTGCGCAAGATGCGCCATCCGTCCCGCAGCCGGAAGCTGCGCGCCTACATGGAAGACTAGGCCGATTTACCCACCCGGATACTCCAGCCGGGTATTGACAAGTACTCTTGTCAAGAGGGGTGAGTAAGGCGTAATCTTCGCCCGAACGGCGTGTCAAGACTTGACACGCCACCACTCATGTCCGGCGTCCTGCGGAGGCGAGCTTGGCTGTCGGCATCGCGGCCGAGGTGAAGAGCCGGCTGAACGTCGTCGACGTGGTCGGCGAGACGGTCAGCCTCAAGAAGGCCGGTTCCACGTACAAGGGCCTCTGCCCTTTCCACGGGGAGAAGACGCCCTCCTTCGTGGTCACTCCGGCTCGCGACAGCTGGCACTGCTTCGGCTGCGGCCTGGGCGGCGACGTCTTCAGCTTCGTCATGCAGCGCGATGGAGTGCCGTTTCCGGAGGCACTCCGCCAGCTGGCTGCGAAGGCCGGCGTCGAGCTCGACGAGCGGACCCGCCGCGACGACGCCCGGAAGTCCCGCCTCCGCGAGGTCCTCGAGGCGGCGATCGCCTTCTATCACGCGGTCCTGACCGCATCGAAGCCGGGGCAGCCCGCTCTCGACTACCTGCGCGGCCGTGGCTTCACGGACGAGACGATCGCGACCCACCAGCTCGGCTGGGCACCGGGCGGCTGGGACACGATGAGCCGGCAACTCCTGGAACGGCGACAGATCCGGCCGGAGGAGCTGGCCGAAGTCGGGTTGACGAGCCCGCGCCAGAGCGGCCGCGGCGCATACGACAAGTTCCGCGAGCGGGTCATCTTCCCGATACGCGACCAGAACGGCAGCCCCACCGGGCTCGGTGGGCGGATCCTCGGGTCGGAGGGCGAGGACGGCCGCGACCACGGCCCGAAGTACCTCAACTCCCCGGCGACACCGCTGTTCGACAAGAGCCGCAGCCTGTACCTCATCAACAAGGCGAAGGGGCCGATGCGCCGCGGGTCGCAGGCGGTGATCGTCGAGGGCTACACGGATGCGCTGATGGCCCACCAGGCCGGGTTCGACAACGTCGTCGCCTCGCTCGGGACGGCGCTCACCCCGGGCCAGGTCGCGCTCCTGACTCGCTACGCGAAGCGGATCGCGCTGGCCTACGACGTCGACACGGCCGGCGAGAAGGCCGGCACGTTCGGCGTCCAGGCGCTCGAGGGCCTGATCGGCCAGCTTGCCGGGTTGGACAGCGGCATCGAGCTCGACGAGGTGCGGGTCGTCCGCCTGCCCGACGGCAAGGATCCCGACGAGGTGCTGCGCGAAACGCCCGACCGATGGCGGGAGGAGGTCCGCACCGCCGAGCCGATCGTCGACTACCTGATCGATTTCCAGGCCCGCCAGTTCGACTTGAAAACCGCCGGCGGGAAGTCACGCTTCGTCGACGCGATCATGCCGACGGTACGGGCGGTCCCGAACCCGGTCATGCGCGACGCCTACCTCGGCCGGATCCGCCAGGTGAGCGGGGTGGAGGAGCGGACGCTCCTCGAGGTCTTCCACCGCCGGCCGCGCGTCCCCGTCGGGCCGGGCGCCGACGGAGGCCGGATCACCGCGGAATCGGTGACCCATTCGGCCGACGCGCTGCCCGTCCGGGAGATCCTCCGATCGGTGACGAAGGGTGAGCGCGACCTCCTCCGACTGATGCTCCTCCTGCCGGAGCAGCAACTGAGAATTGCCGAATCCCTTGGCCCGGATCAGCTGCCCTCGACCGTCGCCCGGGAGCTCTTCCGGGCGCTCGTCCTGCAGCGGGCTCCGAACGACCAGGGGGTCCACCCGCCGTTCGATTCCGCGGCATTGCTCGCCGGTCTCGACGACGAGACGGCCGCCCTCGCGCGTGCGCTCTATGCGCTGGACGGCCCGAGCCCACGCGACCTCGACGAGGGCGACGTCAACTACGAGATCGAACGGCTCCTGCTCGACCTCGAGGAGGACCGGCTGGAACAGCGTCGCGATTTCACCCAGGAGGCACTCGGCGAGGCCGAGCGGGCAGGGGACCGAGAGACGATGGACCGGTTGCTGCTCGAGCTCCGACAGCTCAACGAGTCACGCAAATCGCTCGACCGGCGCCGCGACCAGACCCGCTATCTCACCCGCCAGCTGGCGGGCCGGACATGACGCTCGATCCCCGCACGAACACGGAGGACACCCGTGGCTGGTAATCCGCTCGACAAGCAGCTCGTCGAAGCCGTCCTGACCCGCCCCCGTCGAAGGAAGGCGGACGTCGAGGAGGCGAAGCTCGCCAATCTCCGACCCGCGCGCCGCGCCGGGACTGCCACACCGGTGAAGGTCGCCGCCGACGACGACGACGATCTCGACCTCGGACCCGACACGCCCGACGCGCCCGGCGGAGACCTCGGCGTGGAGGTCGTCGACGCCGAAGGCGAGCCGGTCGATGGCAAGCTCCCGGTCGATGCCCCGGCCAAGCTCGATGCCAAGGAGCTCGAGGAGCCCTCCGCGGAAGAGCTCGAAGCTCTGTCCGCGGACATGATCGGGATCGACGACCCGGTCCGGATGTACCTAAAGGAGATCGGCAAGGTCGCGCTCCTGACGGCCGAGGAAGAGGTCGTCCTCGCCAAGGCGATCGAGCTCGGCGAGCAGCTCGTCGACGCGCCGTGGAAGGGGATCGTCAGCCTCCACGAGTGGACGCTTCACAACACCGAGACGAAGACGCGGACGGCGAAAACGCAACATCGCCTGCCGCTCGGCGACGAGGCCCATCGCCTCGTTCGCGAGGCCGTCTCGGACAAGAAGGCCACCAAAGACCTGCGCGTCCCGACCCCCGACTTCCACCTCATCAAGGCCGGCCGCGATGTCCAGTCCGACGGCACGAAAAAGCTCCTCAAAGAGGGGCGCAAGCTCGTCGAGACCTACAACTCAAAGCTCGACCCGGATTCGTTCCTGGCGCTCCTTGACTGGGCCTACTTCGCGGTCCACAACGGCGATCTCGATTCGCGCGACAACATCGGCCTCCGGGCGATCTACGACTGGACGCGCGACGGGGTCGCGTTCCCGGCGCTGGAGCGGTTCGTGACCGTCGGCCGCGAGGCGGAGCTCCTCAAGCGGATGGGCCACGACCCCGAGGTTCCGCTGAACACGAAGCTCGCCCACCGCAAGGGGGAGCTCGTCCGGATCGGTCGCGACGCGCGCGAGCAGCTCACGTCGGCGAACCTGCGGCTCGTCGTGTCGATCGCGAAGAAGTACATCGGCCGCGGGATGTCGTTCCTCGACCTCATCCAGGAAGGGAACATCGGGCTGATCCGGGCAGTCGAGAAGTTCGATTACGAGAAGGGCTACAAGTTCTCGACGTACGCGACGTGGTGGATCCGGCAGGCGATCACCCGGGCGATCGCCGACCAGGCTCGCACGATCCGGATCCCCGTCCACATGGTCGAGACGATCAACCGGCTGATCCGCGTCTCGCGCGGGCTCCTGCAGGAGCTGGGTCGCGAGCCGACGGTCGAGGAGATCGCCGAGGCAATGTCGAAGGGCCAGGAGGTCCAGGTCACCCCGGAGAAGGTCCGCGAGATCATCAAGGTCTCCCAGGAACCGGTGTCGCTCGAAACGCCGATCGGCGAGGAGGAGGACTCCCATCTCGGCGACTTCATCGAGGACCGCGGCGCGCTGGCACCGGCCGAGGCGGCGTCCCACCAGCTGCTCAAGGAGCAGGTGGAAGCGGTGCTGGATTCCTTGACGGGCCGCGAGCGGCGAGTCCTTCAATTGCGGTTCGGTCTGGAGGACGGCCGGGCGCGGACTTTGGAGGAAGTGGGCAAGGAGTTCAACGTCACCCGCGAGCGGATCCGCCAGATCGAGGCGAAGGCGCTCCGCAAGCTGCGCCA
>JBBDZZ010000109.1:0-11334 GCA_040899885.1 Chloroflexota bacterium
GAGGTCGGTGGCGACGTCGTCGCCGTCGAGGTCACGCGGATGGACGGCAAGGAGGACTTCATCCTCACCGGCCAGCTCGGCGAGGTCATGCGCGAGTCGGCTCGCGCCGGCCTCTCGTGGATGCGCGCCAACGCGGCCCGGCTCGGCATCAGCCGGGAGGTGTTCGAGAAGAACACCCTCCACATCCACGTTCCGGCGGGGGCGATCCCGAAGGACGGGCCGTCGGCCGGGGTCACGATGGCCACAGCCATGGTCAGCGCGCTCACCGGCATTCCCGTCCGCAAGGACGTCGCGATGACCGGCGAGATCACCCTGCGCGGTCGGGTGCTCCCGATCGGCGGGCTGAAGAGCAAGATCCTCGCGGCCCACCTGTCGGGGGCCGGCATGGTGATCCTGCCGCGCAAGAACGAGAAGGACCTGCGCGACATCCCGGATGAGATCCGGAAGCAGATCAAGCTCGTCCTCGTCGACTCGATGGACCAGGTCCTGGAAGCGGCTCTCCGGCGCAAGCCGCAGCCGCTCCAGGCCGAGCCGCCGAAGGTCATCGAGGGCGACAAGCCGCTCGACCCGGAACCGGAGGGCGAGAGCCGCGTCCGGCGCACGACCTTCCCACCGGCCGAGCAGCCGCCGGTCGTGGTCGAGAGGCAGTAGGGGCGGTCGCGGGCACCGTCGATGGAGTACCGCGACTACTACAAGACGCTCGGGGTGCCCAGGGGGGCGAGCCAGGCTGACATCAAGAAGGCCTACCGGAAGCTTGCCCGCCAGCACCACCCGGACCGCAATGCCGGGGACAAGGCCGCCGAGCGTCGATTCAAGGACGTCAACGAGGCTCACGCGGTGCTCGGCGACGCGGACAAGCGCAAGCAGTACGACGCCCTCGGCGCCAACTGGGAGGCAATCTCCCGGGCCGGTGCCGGGGGCGCCAGTCCGTTCGGGGCCGGCGGGCCTTACTCCGGCGGCAACATCCGCTACGAGTTCCGGACCTCCGGGGGCGAGGACGCCGGCGGCTTCTCCGACTTCTTCCGCGCGGTCTTCGGGGCAGCCCGATCGGCCGGCGGCGGCGGCGCGGCCGGGGCTAGAGGTACCGCGCGCGGAGGCCCTGCGCCCCAGGGCTTCGACGACATCCTGTCGGGCATGGGGATGGACCCGGACTCGATTCTCGACGCGCGGCGCAACCGCGGGCCTGGACCCCAGCCAGTGCTGGCCGTCGAGGCAGACGCCGAGCTGGACCTCGAGGAGGCCTTTCGCGGCACCACGCGCCTCGTCGAGGTCGACGGCAAGCGGCTCGAGGTGACGATCCCGCCCGGTGTCGACACCGGAACCCGGATCAAGTTCACCGGCAAGGGCGGTGGCGGGCGCGATCTCGTGGTGATCGTGCACGTCCGGCCCCACCGGACGTTCACCCGCCGCGGTGCCGACCTCGAGCGCGACCTTTCCGTGACCCTCGAGGAGGCGCTCCTCGGCGCGGACGTCGCCGTGCCGACTCTCAAGGGCCGTGTCGTCCTGAGCGTTCCGCCGGGGACCCAGGCAGGCCGGACGATCCGCCTCAGCGGCCAGGGCATGCCGCGGTTCAAGGCCTCGGGGAGCGGCGACCTCTACGTCCGAATCCGCGTGGTCCTTCCGACCAACCTCTCCGCCGACGCGACGGACGCGGCGCGCCGGTTCCTCGACCTCGTCGACCAGCCCGACCCGCGCTGATCGCATGCGCTTCGAGGCAGCCGTTGCGCGGCTCGCGACGTTGCCCGAGCGCCTCCCGGCACCGCCTGCCGCTCTCATGCCCGTCCGGACCGACGGCGCTTGGCGCCAGCCCCCGATCCGAAGCGCTTCGGCGACTGCGCGCGCGGCCGCGGTCCTCGTGCTCGTCGTGCCCGGCGACGACGGCGAAGCTCTCATCGTCCTCACCGAGCGGGTCGATCGGGGCGGTCATCACAGCGGCGAGGTGAGCTTCCCCGGCGGCCGCGCCGAGCCGGGCGACGCGGACCCGGAAGCGACCGCACTCCGCGAGGCGGAGGAGGAGGTCGGGCTCGACCCCGTCGCCGCCGACGTGCGGGTCATCGGTCATCTCGAGCCCTTCTGGATCCCGGTCAGCGACTACCTGGTCACCCCGGTCCTCGCGATCGCCGGCCGGCGGCCGGTCCTCGTGGCCTCGCCTTCGGAGGTGGCCCGGATCGTGGAGGCGCCGCTCGGCTCGTTCCTGCCCGCCGGGCCGATCGAGATGGTCGAGGCGGTCGTCCGCGACTGGCCCCTCCGCTACGGGGCATATCCGGTCGAGGGCCTGAAAGTGTGGGGTGCGACCGCGCGGATCCTCGGTCAGCTCGGGGCGCTCCTCGCCGACTGACCGCGCGGCGCGCAACGAGCCTCAGAGTGGCTCCCCGCTCGGACCCCCAACTGGCACATAGGCACCCAGGGACTTTGTGGACTGGTTCAGCGGCCCCCGAAGACCGATTCAGTCGGGTCGATAGCCGCCGGAGGGTGGCGCTCCACTTCCTGCACTACAACTTCGCCCGGCCCCACAAGAGCCTTGCTAGCCCTTATCCGCGGACTCCGGCGATGGCGGCCGGGCTTGCGGACCACATTTGGACATGCGAGGAAATCGTGGCGCTGCTCGATTGAGCCGCCTCGGCCCCCACAGACTTGGCACCGTGCGACCGCAGGGCATCGGGATTATCCTTTCGCCGATGCTCTTTGGCGTCGTGAGCCCTGCCGCCCTAGTCCTCTCCGGGCTCGGAGTGCTCCAAGTCGCCGCCGTGTGGTTCTACCGAAACCGACCGGATGCCCAACCCAGGATGCGAGGAATGATCGTCCGGGGGATCATCTTTGTGGGCCTCGGTCTGGGGGCGCAGATGTTGGCAACGCGCTAACATCTGAGCCGCCAGCCTCAAACTGAGACACTACCCGCCGGAGGCTATTTCTGGGCTCAATTCTGGCTCCCTGGCGGGCCAGATGCGGCCTCGTAGTCCGGGTATGAGTGGATGGCCGGCTTCGGCGCAGCGCTAGAGCGGCTCGCCGCTCGATCGGTCGATGGTCTCCGGGTCGATGGGACGAGGCGCGAGCCGGCCCTCGCCGCGCGTCGCGGCGGACGCCTCGGCGGGGATCGCCGCGCGCGCCACGCCCGCGAGGACGCCCCGCCGTTCCACAAGGTCCCAGCCCGCGAACTCGACGACGAACGCCCGCATCTCGGAGTGCTCGGTCCACGCGGCGTGATCGATGTCGGGTGGCCAGACGACGGCCTCGCCCGCCGCGACCCTGACCCGCTCGTCGCCGACGGCAGCCCAGCCGCCGCCCTCGATCACAATGAAGTACGTCGTGTTCGGGTTCGAGTGCGGCTCGATGCGCGCGCCTCGGGCGAATGCAAGCTCCGACACGACGCCGCGTTCGTCGCTGTGAATGATGCGGCCGTTGATCCCGGTCGTGCCCGGCGGCCCGTCTGGCCGCCGGTGGCCGACGCCGAAGCGGAGGACCTCGATCGGCATCTGGGCGCGGTCCCTCAGCGCCGCCGGCGGCTGCGCCGGGCGGCCTTCGGCCGGATCGTCGCCTCGGGACGGGCGTACTTCGAGCGGGTGAAATAGCGCTGCCGCGCGAGACGGTGCTCGTACGCCGCGAAGAGCGGCGGAAAGCGCAAGAAGCGGATCCAGACGAGCGCGCCGAGACCGATCGTCGCCACCAGCACGATGATGATGAAATCGAACACGAAGAGGGCGCCGACGATCAGCAGGCTGAACGTGATGAACCCCGTCCACAGCAGCCACTCGTACATCGTCAGGTACGGCTCGTGACGGTGGAGTTGCCGGGTCCTGACGTTGTACATCGCGATCAGCACGACGAGCAGGACGAGCGAGGCGATCCAGATCGGGTGGAACAGGTCCGGGAATAGCTCGTCGTTGAACGTAATGAACAGGTACTCCCACGGGAGCTTCGTCACCGTCGTCCTCGCTAGAACTGTGTCCGTGCGGCGTCGAGGAGTATGCCACGGCGCACGCTATACTCGGCCGAAGGACACGTCCGCCGCGCACCGTCGCCCCACGCAGGTTGCCCTCTCCTGCACGGTGCCGCGAGCCGACGCGAGCCAGGGGATGGAGGAGTGCCGGGTTGCGAGCCCTGCTGTCGGTCGCGAACCGGGATGGGATCTCGGCTCTCGCCCGGGAACTCGCCGCGCTCGGGGTGGAGATGTTCGCGACGGATGGCACCCGTGAGTACCTCGCGGCCGACGGCATCGAGGTCGAGCCCGTCTCCGAGCTGACCCACGTCCCTTCGCTGGCCGGCGGCCAGGTGAAGACGTTCCACCCGGCCGTGTACGCGGGCATCCTCGCCCGCCGCGACATCCCGGAACAGCTCCAGGAGCTCGTCGAGCAGGGCATCGCGCCCATCGACCTCGTCATCGTCAACGTCAAGCCGTTCGCGCCCGAGGTCGGCAAGCGCATGATCGGCATCGACGAGGCGATCGAGATGATCGACGTCGGCGGTGCGGCGCTCCTCGGCGCCGCCGCGCGCAACTCGGCGGGTGTCGCCGCGGTCGCGAGCCCGGAGCACTACCCCAAGGTCATCGCGGAGATGCGCGCGCACGGGCAGCCATCCGCGGAGCTTCGCGCCCATCTCGCAGCCGACGCGTTCGGTGCGGTCGCCGCCTACTACGCGGAGATCGCCGCGTATCTCAACCAGCTCTCCGGCAATCGCTTCCCGCGCCGCCTGGCGATGGTCCTAGAGAAGGTCGATGACCTGCGATACGGGGAGAACCCCCACCAGCAGGCGGCGTTCTACCGCGAGACGACCCACCGGTCCGGGACCATCGCCGACGCAACCCACGTCCACGGCTCGCGGCCGTCGTTCAACAACCTGCTCGACCTCGACGCGGCTTGGCGGATCGCGAGCGACTACACGGCCCCGACGGTCGCGATCGTCAAGCACACGGATCCCGTCGGCCTCGCATCGAACGACGAGCTCGTCGAGGCGTACCGGCGGGCGCTCGAGACCGACCCGGTCGCGTCATTCGGCGGAATCGTCGCGGTCAATCGTGAGCTTGACGGCGCGACCGCCCGCGAGATCGCGGCCAACTCGTACGAGGCGGTCGTCGCCCCGGCCTACAGCCAGGCGGCCCTCGGGCTCCTCCGCGGCAAGGCCGGCCTCGAGTTGCTCGCCGTCCCGCCGAACCCGACCGAGGGAATGCGCGACTACGGGATCGCGAACCTCGACTTCAAGCGCGTCGGGGGCGGGCTGCTCGTCGAGAGCCTCGACGAGCTGGGCCTCGACCGCGGGCAGCTCCAGGTCGTGACCACGCGCCGCCCCACGCTCGAGGAGCTGACCGATCTCCTCTTTGCGTGGCGGGCGGTCCGCCATGTCCGGTCGAATGCGATCGTGCTCGCCCGAAACGCGGCGACGATCGGGATCGGGGCTGCCCAGGCGAGCCGCCAGGTGTCGGTCGAGATCGCGCTTCGGCGGGCCGGGGATCGGTCGAAGCTCGCGGTCATGGCGAGCGATGCGTACTTCCCGTTCCCGGACGGGATCCAGATTGCCGCCGGCGCCGGAGTCACCGCGATCATCCAGCCCGGCGGGTCCATTCGCGACGAGATGGCGATCGAGGTCGCCGACCGCCACCACATGGCGATGGTCTTCACCGGCCGGCGCCACTTCCGCCACTGACCTGATGGCCACCGCCCCACCCCACTCGCAGAGGAGCAGCGCTTCCGTGGAACAGATGCTCGCGCTTGAGATGGTCCGCGTCACGGAGGCCGCGGCGATCTCATCCGCCCGGTTCATGGGCCGCGGCGACACGATGGAGGCGGACCGCGCCGCGGTCGAGGCGATGCGCCGGACGATGGACGAAATCGAGTTCCGGGGCACGATCGTCATCGGCGAGGGGGAGCGCGATAAGGCGCCGATGCTGTACATCGGCGAAGAAGTCGGGGCCTGGCACGACCGCGAGCGGCGCCAGCCGATCGAGATCGACATCGCCGTCGACCCGCTCGAGGGGACGAACCTCGTCGCTCACGGCCAGGCGAACGCGATCACGGTCCTCGCCGCCTCGGAGAAGGGCGGCCTGCTGAACGCGCCGGACACGTACCTCGAGAAGCTGTGCGTGGGGCCGGTGGCCGCGGGCAAGGTCGACATCCGCCTCTCGCCGAGCGAGAACCTCGAGCGGATCGCGTCGGCGCTCGGCCGGAAGGTCAACGACATCACGGTCGTCATCCTCGACCGACCGCGGCACGAGAAGCTCATCGCGGAGGTTCGCGAGACCGGCGCGCGGATCAAGCTCATCAGCGACGGCGACCTGTCGGCCGCGATCAGCTGTGCGGTGTCAGGCACGGGCGTCCACGCGGTCATGGGCCTGGGCGGCGCGCCGGAGGGCGTGCTGACCGCGGCCGCGCTGCGCTGCCTGGGTGGCGAGATCCAGGCGCGCTTCCGCTACCGGAACGACGCGGAGCGGGCGCGCGGCGCGGCGATGGGTCACGGCGACGAGGACCGGGTCTACACGACCGACGAGCTGGCCTCCGGCGAGACGCTCGTGTTCGCCGCAACGGGTGTCACCGAGGGCGATCTGCTCCAGGGCGTCCGCTTCTTCGGCGGCGGCGCGCGGACGCACTCGCTCGTCATGGGCTACCAGACGAAGCAAGTCCGGTTCATCGACACGGTCCACATGTTCGATCGGAGCCGGCCCCCGGCCGTCCGGCTCTAGCCGCGACCGACCCACCCCTTCCGCGGGTCCCACCGCGCGACGGGGCGGACTGCTTTCGCGCCCTCGATCGAGGCGCGCCGCGCTCGGGCGGTCGCGACCCGCTCGTCCCAGCCGGGCGGGACGAGCCCGGGTGCGAGGTCGGCCAGCGGCGCGAGCACGAACAGCCGCTCGCGGGCTTCCGGGTGGGGCACCTCGAGGAGCCGGGTGGCCTTGTCAGGGTCCGCCGACCGGCCCTCCGGCGGGCGATCGATCGCGAGTCGGGCCCGGCCGAACACGAGCAGGTCGAGATCGAGCTCGCGGGGACCCCAGCGGCGGCGTGCCTTCCGGCCGAACGCGCGCTCGAGCGACTTCAACGCCACCAGCAGGCCGGTCGCGCCGGTCTCCGGATCCGACCCGGCCGGCACGTCGAGGGCGACGACCGCGTTGTGGAAGTCGGGCTGATCGGCGTCCCCGACCGGCGCCGTCGCGTACAGCCGGGACACGCCCCGCAGCCGGACACCGGGTAATGCCGCCAGCGCGCGGATCGCCGCCTCGAGCGTCCGGGGCGCGTCGCCCACGTTCGCCCCGAGCCCGATGTAGGCGCGAACCCGTCGAGCCAGCACTCGCCTCCTGCTCGCTAGACTCGCCCGATGACACCCGTCGCGGTCCGCGTGTTCCACGTCGAGCCGGCTCGCGGTGCCGGGCCGCTCGAGCGGCTCCTGGACGCGGCCCGCCGCCACCTCGCGGAGCGCCACGCGGCCGGCTTCCGCGCGGCCGGCGGGGATGACGTCGCGATCGTCGCCGGGCCGCCCGACGATACACCGTTCGGCGCCCGCCTCCGCGAGCTCGTCGCGCGTGACCGGCCGGCGGGCCTCGTCGTCCTCGGCTCGGGGGCGATTCCGCTCGCGCGGAAGCGAGATCGGCGGGCATTCGTCGACGCGGCGCGGGGCGACCGCCGGACGGCGCTCGCGAACAACCGGTACTCCGCGGACGTCCTCGCGGTCGCGTGCGCGGAGCGGCTCCTCGAGCTGCCCGACCTCCCCGGCGACAACGCGCTGCCGCGCTGGCTCGAGGAGGTCGCCGGCTACGAGGTCCGGGACCTCCGAAAGCGACGCCGCCTCCAGGTGGACCTCGACTCGCCGATCGACCTTGTCGTGGCCGGGATGGACGAGAGCGGGCCGCTCGAGCGCGCGGCGGGCGCATTGGCCGCGCTCGCGGTGGTCACGGCCGATCGGCGTGCGGAAATCGTGGTCGCCGGGCGCACCTCCGCGGCCACGCTGCGGTGGCTCGAACGGAACGCCGCGGCGCGGACCCGGGCGTTTGTGGAGGAGCGCGGATTGCGAGCCGCGACGTCGCTCGCGATGCGGGACGCGGAGCCGACTCGGCCGCCGCGCTCCCTGCTCGGCCGCGTGCTTGATGCCGAGGGACCGGGTGCGCTCGGCGCGATCCTCGCGGCTCAGGGCGATGCGGCGGTCGTCGACTCGCGGGTGCTCCTCGCCCATCGGCTCGGGCCGGACGAGGCCGCCTGGCCTCGCCCGGAGGACCGCTACGCGTCGGACCTGCTCGACGCGGACGCGGTCTCGGATCCCTGGCTCCGAGAGCTCACCGCCTCCGCCGCGGGGGCAACGCTTCCAATCGTCCTCGGAGGGCACACGCTTGTCGGCCCCGGCCTTCCCATCGCGCTTCGCCGGCTCATGGGCTCGTGAGCACCTTCGAGCCGGCGCTCCGCCGCGAACCCGCCCGCGACATCGACGTCGGTGACGAGCCGGCCCTAGTCGAGCGGCTGCGAGCCGAGATCGAAGCCGGCGGCCCGATCACGTTCGCCCGCTTCATGGATCGGGCGTTATACGAACCGAGCCTCGGCTACTACCGATCTGCCACGCCGCGGCCCGGTCGCGCCGGCGACTTCCTCACGGCCCCCGAGACGCACCCGATCTTCGGTCGCGCCGTCGCCCGTCAGCTCGACGAGGTGTGGCGCCTGCTCGACCAACCCGCTCCGTTCGTCGTCCGCGAGTACGGCGCGGGAACAGGAGCGCTCGCCGCGGCGATCCTCGACGGCCTCGCGGCGGACGAGTCCGGCCTGCGCGACGCCCTCCGCTACGAGACGGTCGAGGTCGGTGACCGGGCGGACGAACCGATCGTCGGCTGCGTGCTGGCGAACGAGGTCCTCGACGCGCTGCCTGTCCACCGGGTCGTTGAACGCGGCGATCGCCTGCGTGAGCTGCTTGTCGACTGGCGTGACGGCCGATTCGTGGAAGTCGAGGGCGATCCTTCGACGCCGGCGCTCACGGATCGGCTGGCCGGCGACGGCATCGAGCTCCGCGAGGGCCAGCGCGCCGAGATCTGCCTCGCCGTCGACGGCTGGATCGATGCCGCGGCCCGCGGCCTGAGCCGGGGCGTTCTGCTACTGATCGACTACGGCCATCCCGCGGCTGAGCTGTATGGAACGCGCCGCATGGCGGGCAGCCTGCGCGCATACGTGAACCACCGCGTCCACGACGACGTGTTCGCGAACGTCGGCCGGCAGGACCTCACGGCCCACGTCGACCTGACCGCGGTCGAGCGGGCGGCTGCGCGCGCAGGTCTCGACACGCTCGGGGTCACGACCCAGGCGGAGTTCCTCGTCGGGCTCGGCGTCGGCGAGCTGCTGACGGCGGTCCAGACCGATCCATCAACGACCCTCGAGTCATACCTCGAGCTGCGCTCTGCCCTCGGTCGATTGCTCGACCCGGCTGCGACGGGTGCGTTCAAGGTTATGGGCTTCTCCCGCGAGCTTCCGCCGGACACCGACCTACGGGGCTTCACTTTCCACCTCAGGCGCTAGTCCTCCTGGAGGCAGACCCGATGATTCAGGTTCAACTCATTAGCCCGCCCGATCGCGAGGCGCTCGTCGCCGCTCTCGTTATCGACCATTCGCAGTTTGCGGAGATCCGGATCGAGGGCGGCGTATCCAAGATCGAGCTCTCTGGAAGGCCGGATGGATCTTCGTGGGACCTCGACCTCACAGAGTTCACGGCCGCACTGTCCCGCGCGGACGAGAGACTGCGGTCACGGTTGGCAGGGTCCTGATGCGGGACGCCCGAGTCGAGCTCGGGAAAGGCGATCTGATCCTGACCGACTCGGGGCCTGCCATTCGGTGAAGTCTGGCGTTCCCGTTGACGGAGTGGCCTTCCCCGCCGAAGGATGGACCGACTTCGTACTTGTTGTGGTTGGTGGGCTGATGCTGCCGCGGAGCTGATCGCAGGTAATGCCGGGCCAATGGAAGTCAATTTCATGCACAGTCCCTATCGGGCTCATCTCAGGCTTGTCGAGGACGGCTGGAAGCTCGACCTGGTAGAGCGCGGCCGTAGCCTGCTGGTCCTGCGTAGCGCCTTGGTGGATGGCCAGCTGCTCACGAGGAGCATCATCGAAGCCTCCGAACGGGTCCTCGAGATGTGTGTCAAGAACGGATGGGTGTCCACGGACACTGCGCGACTGGACGTCGCCCTTCGCAGATTGAGAGCAAGCCTGCCCGCCGCCGATTAGGGCTAATTCCCTATTGCCGCAGCGATGCCGTGCGCGTCAGGCTGGGGCACTCTCGCCGGGCACGGCGAGTGACGGACGGGAAGCGGATCGCGAACCTGCACGCGCGCTCGGCGCGGTCCGCTTCCCGACCCCGCCCCCGACTCGTCCGGCGCGCTGGGGAGCGGCCGAGGAGCGGCGCGGGGGACTCTTCGCGAGGCGGGCAGATGCCCGCCTCGCTCGTTTTCTGCCCCGTTCCGGCCGGGCTCGCCCACGGGCCCCCGCTGCTAGAATGCCGTCAGGGGAGTGCTCGCCCGGTGCCCCTGCGATTACGCTTGCGCTCGGGTTTCTCGACAAACAGCAATCAGCGTGCGCTCGCGCACGGAGCGAGGATCGCTTGACCGGCCTCTTGTACGTGGTGGGGTTCGCCTTCGCCGGAGTGACGTTCGTCTTCGCGACGATCGCGGCCGCGTGGCTCGTCTCCCACCGGACCAGGGGCGACCAGCACAAGGGCCTCCCGTACGAGTCCGGGATCGATACGTACGGCGACACCCACGGCCGGTTCGGACTCTCCTTCTACATCTACGCGTTGCTGTTCGTGGCGTTCGACATCGAGGTGATCTTCATCTACCTCTGGGCGATCGTCTTCCGCAGCCCGAACGTAGACCCGGTGGGCCTGTTCGTCAGCATGCTGATCTTCGTCGGCGTCCTCCTTCTCGGACTCGCCTACGCGTGGCGGAAGGGCGTCCTGACGTGGCGCTGAAACCGACCCCGATGGCCTCGGACCAGCCCGGCAACGAGCCGTCTGCCCTGGTCACCCGCGAGGACGACGCCCTCGTCGAGGCCGTCGTCGTCCCGAATACGCTCTGGCAGGCGACCGATCCGGCGGCCTACGGCGGCGGGCGTCCGACCGAGATCACCCACCTCCGCGAGGTCGAGGCCGAGGGAATCGGCCGCCGCGACGACGCGCGCTGGAGCGGGATGCTCGAGGTGATCCCGACCAAGGCCGACTACGTCCTCGACCTCATCCGCGCCAACAGCCTCTGGCCGCTCCTGTCCGGCCTCGCCTGCTGCGCGATCGAGATGATGTCCGCCGCCACGTCGAAGAACGACATGGACCGCTGGGGCATGTTCCCGTTCCGGGCCAGCCCGCGCCAGGCGGACGTGCTGATCGTGGCCGGCAC
>JBBDZZ010000110.1:0-9769 GCA_040899885.1 Chloroflexota bacterium
GCGTCGGCCGGTCGAAGCTCGAACATGTTGAATCGGTTCGCGGCCTTGCTCGTCCCGTCGCGCGCCCACGCCTCGACTGCGTCGGCCGCGGCGTTGAGGAGCTCGTCGAGGCGCTGTTTCTCGTCAGGCGCGAAGGTGCTGAGGACATGGTCGGTCGCGCCCTGTCCGGGCTCACCGATCCCCACCCGCAGCCGGCTGAACTTCTCCGTGCCGAGCTCCGCGATGATCGAGCGCAACCCGTTGTGGCCGCCGGCGCCGCCGCCCTCGCGGAACCGGAGGCGCCCAAACGGCAGCGCGAAGTCGTCGGCCACGACCAGCATCTCCGTGAGCTGCGCGTGCTCGCGGGCGAGGATCTTGCGGACCGCGATCCCCGAATCGTTCATGTATGTCAACGGCTTCGCAAGTGTGAGGTCCATGCCCTGGTACCGGCCCCAGGCGATTCGTGACGCGTCGCGCTCGCGGCCGCTGCCCCACCCGGCGCGGTCGGAGAGGCGGTCGATGACCCGCCAGCCGATGTTGTGGCGCGTCTGAGCGTAGCGGTCGCCCGGGTTCCCCAGGCCGACGACGATCTTCAATCCACTCCTTGCCGGGCACGCGGACGGGGCGTCCGCCATCGCTCATGCGGACGCCGAACGGGCCCGATCCCACCCGGGAGGGCCCAGCAGCGATGGTAGCGCACGTGGGTCCGGCCGACTGGCCGGGGCTCCCTCCCCAGCCCAGCCTCCTACGAGTTCGTACTACGAATTCGTACGAAATTGCGGCAGCGGCGGCCAATCGGCGCACGCGGGCGACGGCAAATAGATCCTGCGTTTACGTAGTACGAAGTCGCAGGAGAGTGCGCTGCGCGAGGATCCCCGGGTGTCTTCGATCCTCCTTGACCTCCATGTCGCCTACCACGCCCTCGATCGGCTCCTTCAACGGGAGCTCGACGGGGCTGGCGTGTCGATGTCGGAGGCGCTCGTGATCCGGATCCTCGTGCTCAACCCCCGGGTGACGATCGCCGCGCTGATCGAGTCGACAGGCCTCGTGCCCTCCACGGTGAGCAGCCTCGTCGGAAGACTCGCCGAGCGCGGGCTCGTCCGGCGTCGCCGTCTCGCCGATGACCGGCGATCTCGAGTTGTCATCCCGACGAGTGTTGGGCGGGGCGTCGGGCTCATGGTGGACAGCGCATTGAAGGAGCTGCATCGACAGATGGCGGCTCAGCCCTACGCCCCCGCGTGGCCGGACGTGTCAGAGCTGGCCTCCGCGCTGTCGGCGCTGGACCGTCCCCGCCGCCCGTCGCGGTTGGACTAGAGCCTCGCGAGCAGGCGCCGCTCGAGGGCGCGCATCCCTGCTTCCTCGGCGGACGCGGCGTGGTCCCAGCCGCAGAGGTGGAGAACGCCGTGGGTCACGAGCAAGCGCAGCTCGTCGGCGGGCGACCAGCGGACGTCGCCGGTCTGGCCGCCCCGCCCCTCCGCGGCCTGGGCGAGCGCCCGCTCGACCGAGACGACGATGTCGCCGAGCGGCTGGCGGGCGCCGGGCGGGAGCGGGAACGCGGCCGGCTTGCCGCGCCCGCGCGCCCGGCCCGGGTGCGGCGGAAACGCGTCGGGGGGAAGAATCGGGAAGGAGAGCACGTCCGTCGGACCGCTCTCGCCCATATGTTCCGCATTGAGCGCCGCAAGGTCACGGTCGTTAGTGAGGCGGACCCCCACCGATGCGGGTGATGGGGCACCGGCCGCAGTCAGGGCCGCGGACACGACGCGGGCAAGGCTCGTGTCTGGCAGCACCCGAGGCATGCCCGTCCGGCGATCCATGTCGACTCGCCACGGCGGGAGGTAGAGCGAGCGCATCGCTCAGCGGGCGCCCGGGCCGCCTCCGGCTGCGCGGCGCGACTCGATCTCCACCACCTTGTTCTGAGGGTAGGCGATCCGCGTGTGGTACATCCCGAGAAGCTGACCGATGAACGCTTCCCGGATCCGCTCGATATCGCGCAGTGTCATTTCGCACTCGTCGAACTGCCCGTCGGCGAGCCGCTCCTCGATGATCCGGGCGACCATCGCCCGGATGGCCGGCTCGTCGCGCGCGGCGAGCGACCGGACCGACGCCTCGACGCCATCGGCGAGCATGATGAGCGCGGCCTCGCGCGATTGGGGCTTCGGCCCGATGTGGCGGAACTTCCGCTCGTCGACCGCCTCGGCCGCCTTTCGCCCCTCGGCCGTCCCCATCCCGCCGTACGGCGCGGCGGCGAGCTCCCTGGCCCGGTTGAGGAAGTAGGCCATTGTCGCGGTGCCGTGGTGCTGCGGGATGAACGCGATCAGCGACTTCGGCAGTTTCGAGCGGTACGCGAGATCGATCCCATCCACGACGTGCTGTTTGAGGATCTGGGCAGAGACATCGGGCTCAAGCTCATCGTGAATGTTGTCGCCGCCCGCCTGGTTCTCGATGAACGCATACGGATTGGCGAGCTTGCCGATGTCGTGGTAGTAGGCGGCGACGCGGCTGATGAGGGGATCGGCGCCGATCGCCTCCGCGGCCCGCTCCGCGAGGTTGCCGACCATGATCGAGTGGTGATACGTGCCCGGTGTTTCGACGAGGAGCCGCCGGAGGAGCGGCTGCGACGGGTTGGCGAGCTCGAGCAGGTGGAAGACCGTCAGGATCCCGAACAGGCTTCCGAGGACCGCGAACGTGCCGACGGCCGCGACGGCCGCGCCGCCGGCCGATGCCGCGGACGCCGCCCACAGCTCGAACACGCCCCGGGGATCGCGGGCACCGAATAGCGAGAACGTCGATATCACGAGTGCCTGCACGACGAAGATTGCGATCCCCGCCTGGACGAACACCTGGAGCCGGTCGCCGCGCCGAACCGCGACGATCCCCGCGAACCCGCCGAGGAACACGTACGCCGCCATCTCGAGGGAGTTCCCGTTGACCGCGCCCGCGATCAGCGCGAGTACCGCCATCAGGACCGTGGCCGCGCCCGCGTCGAGCAGCACCGCGATGAGCATCCCGACCGCGGCGATCGGCAGGAGGAACGGGAACGCCGCCCGGCCCGCGGTGAGCTTCAGCGCGAACGTCGTGACCACGAGCAGCAGACCCACGAGGATCAGGACGTTGTTGCGGTGCCAGACCTCCGGGCGGAACCGCCACACCCAGGCGAGCAGGAGTCCAACGAGCAGCGCAGCGAGCAGGAACCAGCCCGCGACCGCGGCCACGTCCGGAGCGGCGTCGAGGAGGCTCGCGCGCTCGAGGATCTCGATGTCGGCCGCGGTGATCGGGTCGCCGGCGCGGAGGATGATCTGGCCCGGCTGGATCCGGACCTGGACCGGCTCCACGGCGGCGGCGCGCTGGTTGCGGACCTCCTCGGTCAGCGCCTCGCTGTAAGTCGAGTTCGGGGCGACGTACGGACGGATGATCTCCTCGGCGAGAACTCGCTCGGTTACGTCGAGGACCTCCCCGAACCGGCGCGAAAGGTCGCCCCGGACCTCGGCCAGCGCCGAATCCCGGACCTCTGTCCGCTCGACCGTCTCGAGGACCCTGATCGCCTCCGCCTCGACCACCGGCCAGCGGGCCGGGTCGAGCGCGAGGAGCGCGGTCCGGGCCGCTTCGGACAGGTCGGGAAGGACCTGTTCGAGTGTCGATCGGCGCTCGCTCGCCACCGTCAACGGGTCGAACGCGCGATCGACCGGGAAGAGGTCCCGCCGCAACACCCCGACCTGCTGGGCCGACACGGCGAGGGCCTTGTCGATCGAATAGTCGTACTGCGGCTGGACCCCGTTCCGTGCGCGCGCCCGCTCGGCCGCAGTCTGGACGTCGCTCTCGAAGCTGATCTGGCCGGACGCGACGATGTCCCGGTCCGCCGGCCGGCCTTCCTCGATCCGCAGCCCGGGCGCGAGGAAGTCGACGGCTAGGATCGCGGTCAGCAGGAGCACCAGGACCGCGGCCGCGATCCCGAGGCGGCCGGCGTCCCGGCGGGTGAATCGGTGCAGCCCCTCGGCTCGCTGGGTCAGCATCGACTGCTCAGTGTCGGGCTCCGTCGTGACCTGCAAGGTCGGTCGCGGCAAGGGACTGGACGACGAGCTCGTGGACGCGCTTGCCGTCGGCCCGGCCGCGGGTCCGCGGCGAGAGCCAGCCCATGACCTTGCCGAGGTCGCGTGCCGAGGTGGCACCGGTCGCGGTCACGGCCTCGGTGACGAGGGCCCCCAGCTCAGCCTCGGAGAGCGATTGGGGAAGGAATTCGCCGAGGATCGCGATCTCAGCCTCCTCCTTCGTGGCGAGGTCTTCGCGGCCGCCCTTGCGAAACGCCTCGACGGACTCGCGCCGGGTCTTCACCTCGCGGGTTACGACACCCAGGTACTCGTCCTCGGACAGCGGGCGTTGCTGTTTCTTCTCGAGGTTGTAGGCGGAATTCGAGACCATCCTCAGGACATCGCGGCGCAGCGTGTCACCGGACCGCATGGCGGCCGTCGTTTCGGTCTGGATCCGATCTCGAAGGGACACCGGAGATGGCACCTCGATCGGGCGATTTTCTCGAGCCGTGGGCTGGTCAGCCCTGCGGCGTACGAGCGTTCTTCTTGCGCTTGGCTTCCTTGCGCTTCCGCTTCACGCTCGGCTTCTCGTAGTGCTCGCGACGGCGAGCCTCGGCGAGGATGCCGCTCTGCTGGATCTTCTTGTTGAAGCGGCGAAGGGCGCTCTCGAACGTCTCGTTCTCACCCACTCGAACTTCGGCCAATCCGGGTTCACCTCCTCGGGCTGAGTCTCGAACCTCGCGTGCGCTCGTGAGCCCGAACGGCGCGCCGCGTCACGCCCGGGCTCCCGGAGGGGCCCGGCCGTCAAGGCTGCGGGAGCATAGCCGAGGGTCCGGGGCGGGTCAAACCGGCCCCGGAGGGGCGGTTTGGTAGTTCCGGGCGAGCTCGCTCGCCCAGCGATGGCCGAGGAGGTGGCTGTTCGCCGGCACCCAGTCGGAGAAGCGGATCTGGCCCCGAGGCGGCTCGGTCGAGCTCAGCCAGCCCGTGGTGAGCTCGAGGATCTCGTCCCGCGTCAGCACGACGTCCCCGACGATCCGACCGAGCACGCGAGCCGCCCCGAGCACGGCCCAGTGCGGCATCCCGACCACGAGCGACCGGCTCCGGATCGCCGCCCGGACGACGCCGACCATCTCGCGGAACTCGAGCTTCTCCGGGCCAGCGGCATCGGTCACGGCGCCGCTCTTGCCGGCGGCGGCTTCGAGGCAGAGCGCCGCGACGTCGTCGAGGTGGACGGGCTGGATCGAGTACCGCCCATTGCCGGGGATGCCATAGACGGGCAGGCGCCGGAGTGCCCAGGCGAGGTTGTTCACGAGGATGTCGTCCGGACCGTAGGTCAGCGTCGGCCGCACGATTGCCCACTCGAGCCCCGAAGAACGGAGTATCCCCTCGAGCTGCCCCTTCGCCCGGGTATACGGGGTTGGCGCGTCAGGGCGCGCACCGACGACGCTGAGGTGGACGATCCGCCGAACTCCGGCCCGCCGTGCAGCAGCGAAAAGCACGGCCGAGTCGACGACCGCTCGCTCGAACGTGGTCGGGCCCCGCGCGAATCGGACCCAATACGTGTTGAACAGCGTGTCGACGCCGGCGAGCGCGTCGGCCAGGTCGGCCGGTCGATCGAAGGCGAGTGGCGCGACCGTCAACCGGGAGGCCAGCGGGTCATCCGCCGGCGTTCGCCTCGTGAGGGTGACGACCCGATCACCGCGCGCCAGGAGCAGCTCGGCGATCGCCCGGCCGGTGAACCCAAACGCCCCAGTCACTGCCATCGTCGCGCGGCCTTCCATTTGCCAGAGGGTAACGATTGCGCCTCCGGGCCGTCGTAGGATCGACACCGATGAGCGAGACCATCCTCGACCTGCTCGACCGCGCGTTCCTCGAGTACGGTGACCGGCCTGCGCTCGGCGTCCGGCGCGACGACGGGTCCTCGATGACGTGGTCGTACCGCGAGCTCGACCGCCGGAGCCGGATCGCCGCGTGGCGGCTGCGGGCCCTCGGTCTCGAGCCGGGCGAGCGGATCCTCACCTGGTCGCCGTCGACGCCGGAGCTGCCGGCCGCGTACTTCGGCGCGATGCGGGCGCGGCTCGTCCTCGTCCCGCTCGACCTGCGGATGAGCCGCGACGCGGTCGAGGGAATCGTGCGCCGGGCGGAGCCCCGGCACTTGATTCTCGGGACCGGCCGTGATGCGCCAGACCCCGGTGACGCGGGCCTGGCCGCGTTCCCCATGACGACCGTCGAGGCTCTCTCCGCCGATCCGGACGAGACGTTCCCCGCGGACTGGGAAGCGCAGCTCGAGGGCTGGGAGCGGCCTCAGGCTGATGAGATCTGGGACCTCATCTTCACCTCTGGCACGACCGGCACGCCGAAGGGCGTGATGGTTGACCATGGGGGCTTTCTCGCGACGATCTCGACGATCCACGAGGTCATCCCCCGGCTCGAACACCGGGTCGTGTCGGTGCTCCCGCTGTCGCATCTGCTCGAACAGGGGATCGGCCTGCTCTACGCGCTCGATGTCGGAGCGAGCGTTCTCTACGTGCGGAGCCGGAACCCCCGAGTGATCTTCGAGGCGCTCCGTGAGCACGGGGTGACGACGATGCTCCTCGTCCCCCAGGTGCTCGACCTGTTCTGGAGCGCGATCGAGCGCGAGGCCGAGAAGTCCGGCCGAGGAAAGCTCTTCGGGCGGCTCCGCAGGATCGCCCGCCGGCTCCCCTACCCGCTTCGGCGGCTCCTGTTCCGGAGCGTTCACCGCCAGCTCGGCGGGAATCTCCGCCTCTTCGTGTCGGCCGGCGCATTCCTGCCACCCGCCTTGCAGCAAGCATGGGAGGACCTCGGCGTTGCCGTCCTCCAGGGCTACGGGTCGTCGGAGCACGGGTTCGGCACGATCAACCGGCTCGACGACCATGGCCCGGGCACGGTCGGGCGGCCCCACCCGCCGGTCGAGATGCGGGTCGCCGAGGACGGCGAGGTGCTGTTCCGCGGCCCGACGCTGTTCAAGGGCTACTGGCAGGACCCCGAGGCCACGGCCAGGGCCATCGACCCGGAGGGCTGGTACCACTCGGGCGACATTGGCCATCTCGACCCGGACGGGCGGCTCGTCCTGTCGGGCCGGACGAAGGACCGGATCGTCCTCCCGAACGGGCTGAAGGTCTATCCGGAGGACCTCGAGAACGCGCTCCGCAATGCCGGGATCCGCGACGCGGTCGTCGTCGAGACCGAGCCCGGCCGGATCGAAGCGGTGCTCCTCGCAAAGGGGGCGGCGGAGCCGGGGGCCGAGATCACGGACCCGGACGCTCTCCGGCCGCGGATCGACGCCGCGGTCAAGGCGGCGAACGCGACCCTCGGCCCGCAGCAGCGCATCGTCGGCTGGCGGCTCTGGCCGGACGAGGACTTCCCCCGAACCCACACGCTCAAGGTTCGGCGCGACCCGATCCGGGCCTGGGCCGAGGCCGGTCGCTCGGGCAGCTAGCTCGGGACCGGGATCCCCGTTCCCACGGTTTCGAGCGCCTTCTGAATGTCAGCGGTGCGCGGATCCGGCGAGTTCAGCGGGGACCACGCGAAGAAGACGACCGTCCGTCCGACCTGGCGGATCACGAACCGGGTATCTGGCACCCACTGGACGCGGCCGGGGCCGCTCGCGATGTAGGCCGCCTGGTCCTTTCCTGCGGCCGCTGCCCTGGCCTCGTCGGCGAACTCGTAGACCGACACGAACCCGTGGGCCGGGTCGTCCGGAAGCACGACCTGGAAAACGGCCCGGGGCGCGGCGGCGAAGGTCGGCCCTTCGCCCGGTCGATGTGGAACCTGCGGGTCGTCCAGCTGGAGGCTCAGCGCGCCAAGCGCGCGAGCCAGCTCCGCGCGGGTGGCCGCGACGTCGGCGCCCGTGGCCTCGCCTGGGCCGAACGTCGTCGGCGGGAAGGTCGCCGGCGGGTCCACCGCCGCGCCGGGGCTGCAGCCCGCGAGGATCGCGGCGAGAAGGACGCTCGCTGCCGTCGTGCGCGGGAGGGCGGTCACCCGGGCGGCCACGAAAACTTGCGACCGCCGAGGAGATGGAAGTGGAGGTGGTCGACGCTCTGGCCGCCCCACTTCCCGACGTTCGTCACGATTCGGTAGCCAGTTCTCGGCAGGCCCTCGCGGTCGGCCAGGTCGGCAAGCGCCCCGAACATCGCGCCCAGGAGGGGGGCGTCGGTCTCGCGCAGCTCGGCCGCGGACGCGATGTGCTCGCGCGGCATCACGAGGATGTGCGTCGGCGCCTGGGGGTTGATGTCCTCGATGGCCGTGACGAGCTCGTCCTCGTAGAGCTTCTTCGCGGGCACCGTCCCCGCGACGATCCGGCAGAACAGGCAGTCAGATGGCATCGCTCACCACAGGTCCGGCTTCCTGCTCATGAGAAATCCGATCGTTCCGACGAGGCCGGCCATCACGTACGACACGTAGCGCTGGCGCCGTGCCCACGCCTTCCAGGTCGCGTCGTCCGCGGCGGCGCGGATGCCGATGAGCCGCCTGAGGTTCGGACGCTGGATGAAGAACGCGAGCCCCAGGTTCAGGGCGTAGATGGCGAGGGCCACCAGGAGCCACGGCTGCTGAAGGAGCGCGAAACCGAGCGTCCAGAGGAGCCCGAGCCCCGTGACCGCCAGCCCGATCCCGAAGACGTACGTTCCGTTCGTCTGCATCCAGAGCAGGCCGCGCACCGCCGGGCTGGGTGAGTCCACGGCGGCGCGCCGGGCGCGGAGCGCAAACGGGAGCAGGATCGACGGCAGGAACAGCCCCACGGCGAGCACGATGTGGGTCACGAGCAGGAAGGGAAGGATCGAGGCGGGCATCGACGCCCGATTGTAGGGCGGAGTTCAGCTCGACACGATCCGGCTCGCCTCGAGGGCGACCCAGTCGCCCTCTGCCCGCCGACCGGCGGCGCGCAGGCCGGCGCTTTCGAATGCGTGAGCGACCTCGTCCTCGCGGTCGACGAAGATGCCCGACGCGACGATCGTGCCCCCCGGCACGAGCTCGTCCCGGAGCCCGGGTGCCAGCTCGACGAGCAGCGATGCGACGAGGTTGGCGAGGACGACGTCGAACGGGCGGCTCCCGCTGGGGATGCTCCCCTGCCGGGCGCGGATGCGGCGCACGAGCCGGTTGCGGCGGGCGTTCGCGGTCGTCGACTCGATCGCGATCGGGTCCGGATCGACGCCGAGGACACTCGCCGCCCCGAGCCTCGCGGCCGCGATCGCGAGGATTCCTGAACCACAACCCACGTCGAGGACGCGCGCGCCGGCGAGCAGCCCCCGGTCGGCGAGGTCCTCGACGAGCGCCAGGCAGAGCCGGGTCGTCGGGTGGAGGCCCGTCCCGAACGCCATCCCCGGGTCGAGCGCGAGAACAACGTCGCCCGGCTCCGGCCGGTGCCGCCGCCAGGTCGGGCGGATGACGAGCCGCCGGCCGACCCGAAGGACCGGGAAGTGGGCCTTCCACGCCTCGGCCCAGTCTTCCTCGTGGCCGACCCGGGTCCGCAGCTCGCCGATCGGGCGGAGCCCGAACGCCTGGAGGTGGCCGAGCATCTCCGTCGCATCGCTGACCGCGCGGGCGGCACCGGCCTCGTCACGTGCCGGCACATAGGCTCGAACCGTGGCGGGTCGGTTCGGGTCGATCCGGGCTCCCAGACCCTCGTCGACCAGGTCGAATGCCGGCTCGACGCTCGTGCCCCCACCGGCTACCCGGCCGAGGATCTCGCTCACCGCCTCGACCGCCTCGATGTCCGCTTCGACGGCCAGCTCGAGCCAGGCGCC
>JBBDZZ010000110.1:9869-11163 GCA_040899885.1 Chloroflexota bacterium
GGCGCCCCGGCGATCAGCCAAGCGCGTCGCGGAGTCGCTCGCGGATTCCGGCGCCGTTGTCGGAGACCGGCTCCTTCCCCTCGTGTGCCAGCTCCTCGAGCAGCTCCCGCTGCTTCTTCGAGAGCTTCGAGGGGACGACCACGTGAACGAACACGTGGAGGTCGCCGCGGGAGCCGGATCGACGGAGGTGCGGGACGCCCTTTCCGCGAAGGCGGATCTCCGTGCCCGGCTGTGTCCCTGGCTTGACGTCGATGTCCTCGTCGCCGTCGACAGTCGGCACCGTGATCCGGGTACCCAGCGCCGCCTGGGCGATCGAGACGTCCGCCTCGTAGACGAGCTCGGTCCCCTCGCGCCGCAGCGCAGGATGGGGCGAGACGTGAATGGCGACGTAGAGGCTGCCGGAGGGTCCGCCCCGCGGCCCCACCTCGCCCTCGCTCGAGAGCCGGATCTGGTGGCCTTCGTCGATGCCCGGCGGGATCGTCACCCGGAGCGTACGGCGGCGCTCGGTCCGGCCCTCGCCCTTGCAGGTCTCGCACGGCGTCTCGATGATCCGGCCCTCGCCCCGGCAGCGCGGGCACATCGTAACGTTGACCATCTGCCCGAGCATCGTCTGGCGCACGTTACGGATCTCGCCTCGTCCGTTGCACTGCGGGCAGGTGATCGGCGCGGTGTCCGGCTTGGCACCCGATCCACCACAGGTCTCGCACCGGACCAGGACCGGGAACTCGATCTCCTTCTCGGTCCCCCGGACGGCCTCGACGAACGCGATCCGGAGGTCGTAGCGGAGATCCGCCCCGGCCTGAGGCCGGCCCCGCCGGGCGGTCGCTGCCCCTCCGAAGAAGGCGTCGAAGATGTCGCCGAAGCCCCCGAACCCACCGGCAAAACCGGCGTCGGCATCCCCGCCGGCAGCGGTCCGTCCGAACATGTCGTACGCCTGCTTGCGCTGCGGGTCGGAGAGGACCTGGTAGGCCTCGCTGATCTCCTTGAATCGCTCCGGGGCCGCCTTGTCGGTGTTGACGTCCGGGTGCCACTGCTGGGCGAGGCGGCGGTACGCGCGCTTGATCTCGGCGTCGGTCGCGCCCCGCGCGACCCCCAGGACCGTGTAGTAGTCGCGCTCGGAGGCCATTCCCGCCAGATGGTACCGGGACGGCGGCCGGGGATGCGGCGGCCGGGTAGCATCAGGCCGTGACGGACCCCCTGCCTCGCCTGACCGTCGCGATCACGGTCGACCACGACGCCATCTCCGACGGCGTCCGCCGGGGCGACTCGCCGGTCAAGCTGTCGCACGCCGAGT
>JBBDZZ010000111.1:0-2781 GCA_040899885.1 Chloroflexota bacterium
ACACCGCTCGCCGATCACGTGAGGGTCGACCTGGAGCTGCGCGGATGCCCAATCGATCGCGGGCAGCTGCTCGAGGTCCTCACCGCTCTCGGGGTCGGACGCAAGCCCCAGCTTCCGGACGAGGCCGTCTGCGCGGCGTGCAAACGGCGTGGCCTGGCATGCGTGCTCGTCGCCGGCGGGCTGCCCTGCCTGGGCCCGGTGACTGCGGCCGGCTGCGGCGCGATCTGCCCGGCTTTCGGGCGGGCTTGCTACGGCTGCTTCGGCCCCGTTCCGGGCGCCAACGTCGCCGCCCTGTCGGGGCGGTTCTCGGAGCTGGGCCACTCGGACGATGAGATCGGCCGGGCCTTCGCGATGTTCACGTCGTGGGCGGAGCCGTTCCGGGCCACCGCCGCGGCGTCGCTGCCGATCGTCGCGCATCCGGACCGGGCCAAGCCGGGCCTGGCGACCCGGGAGCCACGCTGATGCATCGCGCCGCCACCGACGAGACGACATTCGAGGTCGCCGGCCTCACCCGCGTCGAGGGCGAGGGCTCGCTACGCCTCCGCGTGAGCGAGGGCAGGGTGACCGAGGCGCACCTGGAGATCTTCGAGGCGCCTCGCTACTTCGAGCGGCTCGTGGTGGGGCGCACGCCGGACGAGGTCCTCGACATCGTGGCTCGCATCTGCGGGATTTGCCCGGTCGCCTACCAGATGAGCGCCGTCCACGCGTTCGAGTCGCTCTTCGGCGTCCACGTGGACCCCGTGGTTCGCTCGCTCCGCCGGCTGATGTACTGCGCCGAGTGGATCGAGAGTCACGCGCTCCACCTGTATCTCCTCCACCTGCCGGACTTCCTCGGCTACCCATCGGCCGTCGAGCTGGCTCACGACCGGCGCGCCACCGTGCTCGACGGGCTTGAGCTGAAGCGGATCGGGAACGCGATCCTGACGACCATCGGCGGCCGGGCCATCCACCCGGTCACTGTTCGCGTGGGCGGTTTCTCGCGGCTGCCCAGCCGGGAGGAGCTCGGCGCGCTCCGGCCCGGCCTCGTCCGTGCCGTCGAGCTTGCCAGTGCGTCAGTCGACCTCGTCATGGGGCTGACGCCGCCGGCCCTGGACCGCACGATGCCGTTCGTGGCCCTTCGGTCAGCGACCGAGTATCCGATGAACGAGGGCCGGATCGTCTCGACCGACGGACTCGACTTGCCGCCGACAGCATGGCGCGACGCGTTCTCTGAGCAGCAGGTCCCCTGGTCGCACGCCCTCCAGGCGCGAACCGCCGATGGCCGCGCCTACCTCCTGGGCCCCGCTGCGCGGATCGTCCTCTCGGCCGACCAGCTCGGCCAGCCTGCGAGCGTGGCCCTTGCCCGGCTCGGCGGGCCCGACCGGATCGCCCGGAACCCACACTGGAGCATTGCCGCCCGAGCAGTCGAGCTGGTCGAAGCAACCAGTGAGGCGCTGGCTATCGTGAGCGCCTACGTGGCGAGGTCCGGCCACGCCGCCGCAGTGCCGTGGACGCCGCGTGCCGGCGTGGCGGCATGGTCGACCGAGGCTCCCCGGGGTCTGCTCTTCCATCGATACGAGATGGACGCCAACGGCCGGGTGCTCGCGGCGCAGATCGTGCCCCCCACCAGCCAGAACCAGGCCGCGATCGAGGCTGACCTCGCGTCGTTCGCGCCGTCGGTCATGGGCCTCCCGCACGACGTCGCGACGGGCCTCCTGGAGCAGCTCATCCGCAGCTACGACCCGTGTATCAGCTGCGCGACCCATTTCCTGCGCGTACAGATCGAGGAGGGGCCGGCATGACCGCTCTCCTGCCGCCATCGATCCGGTTGTTTGTCTGCGGCAGCGCCGACCGCGGCGACGACGGGGCCGCCCTGGCCGCAGTGGCCGGGCTCCTGCCGACGCTCCCGCGAGCCGTGCTCGAAAGGGTCGAGGTTCGTCGCTGCGCCCAGCTCGGCATCGACGACCTGGTCGACCTTCCCCCGAACATGACTGCCGTCGTCGTCGACGCGGCCGTCGGGATCGCGCCGGGGCAGGTCATCGTCCTGTCGCTGGAGCGCGTGGCCCGGCAACGGAGCGGCCCGACACCCCACTCCTCCCACGCCTTGCCTCCGGACGTCGCGATCCGCCTTGCCGGCGACCTCCGCGGGTCGGTCCCTGCGGGTAGCTTCGTCGGCATCGGCGGCCGCTCATTCGCGTTCGGCCGGCCGTTGTCGCGACCGGTCCGGTCCGGGCTTGCGGCATTCCGCCGCGCGCTCGGCGCGGAGCTGACCCGGCTGGCGGCCAGCTGAGGCCGGACGGATGTGCGCGACGGTCGAAGCCACGGTCGTGACGGTGGATGCCGACGGCGCCACAGTCGAGTGGGAGGGCCGACGCCGGCGCGCCATGACGCTGCTCGTACCGGACGTCCAGCCCGGAGACCGGGTCATGGTCGGGCTTGGAATGATCCTGGGACGCCCCGCGACGGATAGCACGAGACAGCAGCGCACCCAACCGCTGAGAAGGACCCCGCCATGAAGATCCCATCGACCACCACGGCCGGACTCGCGCTGGCATCCGGCACGGCCGCAATCTCCGGCGTCGCCGTATTCGTCAACGGCCTCGTCGTTGCCTCATTCCCCGATCCCGTGGCTCTGGCCGGCGTGCGCAACGGGTTCGTTGGACTCGCCCTGATCGCGATGCTCGGCTTGCCAGGTCTGATCCGGGAGGTCGCGGCCCTCGACGTGCGCCAACGGCTGGGCCTCGTCTGCCTGGGGGTCGTGGGTGGCGGCATCCCGTTCATCCTGTTCTTCTCCGGCCTCGG
>JBBDZZ010000111.1:2881-7751 GCA_040899885.1 Chloroflexota bacterium
CTCGGCTACGTCGTGACCTGGTACGGGGCTCTCCGGCTGGCACCGGCCACGAGCGTCTCGGCCATCCTCGTCGGTGGTGCCGTCGTCACCGCGGGGCTGGCGGCGCTCCGCACCGGGACGCTCCCGGCCGGGCCGGTCGTCGCCGGTCTCGGGGTCATCGCCCTCGGCGTGATCGGAGTGTGGCTCGCGGGCCGGCGAGCGTCGCGGATCGTGCCGGAGCCGGCATGACCGGGCTGCGGCAGGCGATCGCCCCACAGGCCGCCGGCGCGGCGCGCGCGCCCGTACTCCCGGGTCCCGTGCGGTTCGCCCGGTTCGCGTTCGCCCCCAACGAGCGCGGCCTGTGCGGACCGGACGCCGGGCGGTCCCTGTTCGAGCACGCTCGGGACCGGATCGTCGACAGTGAGCTCCGGGCACTCGCAGCGGGGTTTGAGGCCGCCTGGCCGTGGCTGACTCTGCTCGCTGAGGCAACCGGCCATCGGGATCCCCTCGACGCGGAGGTCGTCGACGCCTACTGGATCGGCTCACCCGGGATCGGGACGGTCCCGGCCCGTCGGATGGACGATCACCTACGGGCGCAGTTCGCCCCGCGGGTCCGACGGCCGTCCCCGGCGGCTCGGCAGCTCGGTCGACTGCCAGCAGACGACTTCCCGGTCCACCACAGCAGTCACGTCCTCCGGGTCATGCCACTGGTCGGCCTCGCACGGAGCGGTGTCCCATCCGACCTCCTCGACGTCATGAGCCGCTGCCTCGTCCGACCGGCCCGGGTCGTCGCGGCCGCGCCCGATGGACTTACCGTCGAGAGCCGGACGCTCGAGTCCGGGCCTGGGGGGCTGACCCTCGGAAGGCCTCGCGTCGAACGGGTGGCCTGGCGGATCGACGGACGAGGGTTCGTCGACGACGTCGCCCCCGGGGATCTCGTGGCGGTCCACTGGGGCTGGGCTGCCGACCGGCTCACGCCGGCCGAGGCCAGTACGCTCCTCGACGTCACCCGCCAGAACCTGGCGGCCGCGCACCTGCCGTAACGGCCCGAGGTGACTCTCGGCCCACAACCTTCGGGCCGCCCGACCCATCCCGAACCGGCGCGCCGGAACGACCCTTGCGGTATGGGCAATCAGCGCACGACCGTCGCGTTCCCGGGCCGTCCGGCGATCGTCGACGGGTCGGAGGCGATCGCCTCGGTCGAGACCCGGATCTCGGAGATCGCGGCCGTGTATCCGATCACCCCATCCACGACGATGGGCGCGATCTGGCAGACGGCGGTCGCCGACGGCGCGCGCAACCTGTGGGGCACGCCGCTCCGCTTCATCGAGCCGGAGTCCGAGCATTCGTCGGCCTCGGCCGCCGAGGGCGCCGCGCTCGCCGGCGGCCGGGTGACGAACTTCACCGCCGGCCAGGGCCTCATCCTCATGAAGGAGGTCCTCTACGTCATCTCCGGCAAGCGACTGCCGGTCGTATTCCACGTGGGTGCGCGCGCTCTGACGAGCCAGGGGCTGAACATCCATGCCGGACACGACGACCTCATGGGCGTGGCGGACGTCGGCTGGGGGATGCTCATCGCGCGGAACGTGCAGGAGGCGGCAGACCTCACCGCGATCGCGCGGCGGACCGCGGAGGCATCCGAAACGCCGTTCTTCGTCGCCCAGGACGGCTTCCTGACGACCCACACGATGGAGTCGATCCGGCTCCCGGAGGACGAGCTCCTCGAGCGCTTCGTCGGCAATCCACGAGCCCGGTTGCGCGACCTGTTCGACCCGGCCGATGCTCTCATGACGGGTGTCGTCCAGAACCAGGACAGCTACATGAAGGGGCGGATCGCGCAGCGGGCGTGGTACGACCGATTGCCTGCCCTCCTCCGCGAGGCGATGGACGAGTGGACCGCACTCACCGGGCGACAGTACGGACCAGTCGCGGGACACCGTGTCGATGACGCCGAGACCGTCTTGGTCGCGATGGGCACGATCGCCGATACAGCCATCGCCGTGGTCGACGCCATGCGCTCGGCCGGCGAGCGGGTCGGATGCATCGGCCTGACGTCGTTCCGCCCGTTCCCCGCCGCCGAGCTCGCAGCGGCCCTCGGCGGCGCGACCGCCGTCGTGGTCGTCGAGCGGACCGACGATCCTGCCGCCGGCGACGGTCCGCTGACCCGCGAGGTCAAGGCGGCGTTGTATCGCCTCGCCGCTGGTGGCGGGCCTGGCCCGAGGGTCGTATCCCTCGCCGCGGGTCTCGGTTCACGCGACGTGGGGGCGGGCGACCTCGCGGCCGCGATCCGATGGGCGGCCCGGCCCGACCTGGGCCCGGCAGGCGACTTTGCCGTCGTCGGCGTCCGCCATCCGCTCGCTCTCGCGGCCGAGCCGCTCGACATTCGCCCGGCTGGCGCGTACGCGATGCGCGGACACAGCATAGGCGGCTTCGGTTCGGTGACGACCAACAAGCTCGTCGCCACGCTCGTCGGGGAGCTGTTCGGGCTGCACGTGCAGGCGTACCCGCGCTACGGGTCCGAGAAGAAGGGGCTTCCGACGACCTACTACCTGACGATCGCCGACGGCGCGATCCGCGGCCACGCGGAGCTCGACACGGTCGACTTCGTCCCACTCCACGCGGTCTCGTCGTTTCGGCTTGGGGACCCCCTGGCCGGCCTGGTCGACGGCGGGACGGTCTTCATCCAGTCGCCGCTCCCCGACCGCGCCGCGATCTGGTCGTCCGTGCCGCAGGCGGCCCGCGAGGAGATCGTCCGCCGCAGGATCCACGTCGTGGCCCTCGACACCGCCGGGCTCGCGGCGGCCCATGCTCCCCGGGCGGACCTGGTCGTCCGGATGCAGGGAGTCGCCCTCGTCGGCGTCTTCCTCCGGGTCGCCCCGTTCGCCGAGCGGGCCGGTTTGGATCGCGCGACGCTTTTGGCGGCAGTCGGCCGACGCCTGGGCCGGTTCTTCGGCAAGCGCGGCGGCGCGGTCGTCGACGCGAACATGCGGGTGATCGAGGCAGCCTACGACGGACTCATCGACGTGACCGCCAGGCTGGATGCCCCGCTGGGCGCGCCGGCGCTCGTCCCCGAGCGCGGGTCGGCTGCGCTCGGCCACGAACGGCGCCGGACGGCAGTCGGGGGAGGGAGTCGGCGATGACAGGCGGACCCGCAACCACCACTCCCCTCTTCGACCTCCCCGACTATCTCGATCGCTTCGAGGTGGACGTCCTGACCGCCTACCGACGAGGCGTCGCCGACGCCGAGTATCCGGCCGACGCCGGTCTCGCCCGTTCGATCCTCCCGCCGGGCACCGCCGCCGGGCGCGACTTCAGCCACCTCGGGCCGCGGATCCCGGAGTTCCTCGCCGAGGCCTGCGTCGGGTGCATGGCCTGCGTCAGCGCGTGCCCCGACAGCGCCCTCCTCGCCTGCGTCGTCCCGCAGTCGGCCGTCGAGCCGGCCGTCGCCGCCTTCCGGGCGGCCGAGACCGGCACGCCCGCGGCCGATGTCGAACGCACTGCCCGGAGCCACTTCGCCACGACCGACAAGTACTCGGTGATCCCCGCCCGTCGCGGCGTCGAGCCCGGGGCCTTCGGGCTGTTCGTCGATCCGGCGCGCTGCAAGGGCTGCGCCGAGTGCGTCGAGGTGTGCGCCCATCTCGGCCACGACGCGCTGGTCATGATCGACAAGGTCGAGGCCGAGCCGGGCGGCGGATCGACGGTGGATCGGTTCGCCCGCGACACTCGGTTCCTCCGCTCGCTCCCCCAGACCCGGCCCGAGTACCGGAACGAGAAGGCGCACGCAGACCTCATGCTCGGCGAGCATGCCCTCGGCTACGTCGGCGGGGCAGGCAGCTGCGCAGGCTGTGGCGAGGGCACGGCGATCCGGATGCTCGTCGCCGCGACGCGCCAGGTCCACGGCCCGGACTCGATGGGAATCGTCGCCGCGACCGGCTGCAACACTGTCTTCGGCTCGACGTACCCGTTCAACCCGTTTCTCGTCTCGTGGACGAACTCGCTGTTCGAGAACGCCCCGGCCGTCGCCCTCGGGATCCGGGCCCGCTGGAACCAGGCCGGCCACCCCGAGCGACGGCTGTGGGTACTCGGCGGCGACGGGGCGATGTACGACATCGGCTTCCAGGCCCTGTCACGCCTCGCCGCGTCGGGCGAGGACGTCAAGGTCCTCGTGCTCGACGGACAGGTGTACTCGAACACCGGCGGCCAGGCCTCCACGGCCTCGTTCGGCGGCCAGGTAACGAAGTTCTCCGCATACGGCAAGGAGCTCCACGGCCGCCCCGAGCGGCGGAAGGAGCTGGGTCGCGTGCTGATGGCGCACGGCGAGGTGTACGTTGCCCAGACCACCGCTGCCCACCTCAACCACTTCTATCGGACGATCCTGGAGGCGAACGCCTACCCCGGCCCGGCAGTCGTGATCGCCTACACCCCGTGCCAGCCGGAGCACGGCATCGCCGACGACGCGGCCACGCGACAGGCCAGCCTGGCGGTGGACTCGCGGGCGTTCCCACTGTTCACCTACGACCCGCGGCGCGGCGAGTCGATGGCCGAGCGGCTGTCGCTCCAGGGAAACCCCGCGCTCCGCCAGGACTGGCTGACGACCGCGGACGGTAGGGCGGTCGACTTCCTGACGTTCGCCCGGTCGGAGGGCCGGTTCGCCCCCCACTTCAAGGCCGACGGGACTTCCACCCCTGAGATCCTCGCGACCCGGGACGACCGGCTGGCGAACTGGCGCCTGCTCCAGGAGCTGGCCGGCCTGCGCTGATCCGGTTGGCGTGGCCCAACGCGAGGAGGGTTGCGCCCGGCGACGAGGGTGTGTAGCCATGGCGGGCGCCGGCCGATCTAACCTGTCTCCCCCAATGCGGCCGCCCGCGGGCCTGCGCCGTCCGCCACGTCC
>JBBDZZ010000111.1:7851-10899 GCA_040899885.1 Chloroflexota bacterium
CCGCGCCCGTGGCTGCCGACGACCACAAGATCGGCCGCCTCGGACGCTGCCGCGGCGACGATTGACTCGGCCGGGTCGCCGTCCCACACGAGGAACGTCATCGGGACGCCTGCCCGGCGTCCCCGCTCGACGAGCGCCTGGGCGGCCACCTCGCGTCGCTCGCGGACCTGGTCGATCCGGACGAGGAACGGGCCGCCCGGCAGCCGGAGCTCGCGTGGGTCGATGACGCTGACGACGAGGAGCGATGCGCCCACCCGGTGGGCGAGATCGAACGCGAGGTCGGTCGCGACGTCGGAGACGTGCGACAGGTCGGTCGCGAGGAGGATCTTGCGGATCGGGCTCGGGCGGGCCATCCCGCCGCCGACCGCGCCTGGCGTCATGGCTGGACGACCAGCGCCGTAACCATCCCGAACATCCCGTCGCGCCCCTCTGCGTGAGGCAGGATGTGGCAGTGGAATGCCCACGCACCCGGGTTGTCGCAGTCGATCACGATGTCCCACCGCTCGCCTGGGTTCACGCCGAGCGTGTCGCACGTGAACGCCGCCGTGCCGAGGTCGTAGCCATCCCGGGCGACAACCCGCATCGGCATCCCGTGGAGGTGCCAGGGATGCATCATCACGCCCTCGTTCATGAACCGGATGAGGATCTTCTCGCCGAGCCTGGCCACGACGGGGCTCGTGGCCGGGAAGCCCCGGCCGTTGATCGTGAATCCGCCGAGCACGTCGTTGCTGATCCAGACGATGTCCTGGGTCACCCCGTACTGCCGTGCGGGGCGCTTCGCCGGGTCCTTCGGTTCGACGATGAAGGCGCCGAGGAGACCGCGTCCCACCTGGTCGGTGGCGTTGTGGTGGGAGTGGTACATGTGCGACCCGGCCGGCTTCGCGACGAACTCGTACGTCCAGCTCTGGCCGGGCTCGATCGGCTCCTGGGTGACGTGCGGCACCCCGTCCATGGCGTTCGGCAGCGATTGGCCGTGGAAGTGAATCCCCGTCGATTCGGCCAGGTTGTTCGTGAAGATGGCTCGGACCGTCTCGCCCTCGGTCACCCGGATCAGCGGTCCCGGCCACGTGCCGTTGAAACCCAGAGCGGCGATTGGGTCCTTCTGTGCGTCGATCCGGTGGCTGATCTCGTCGATCGTCAGCTCGAACACCCGGGCGCCACCGGCGAGCCTGGACTCGAGCGGCTGGTTGCCGGTCGGGACGGTCGCCCCTTCTCCACCGAGGAACCGCTCCACGGCGGCCTTGGCAATAGCATCGTGGTCGGAACTCGTGGGCGACACTGATGGCGCCACGGAGTGCGTCGGGTGGGCCGAACCGGCCGTCGGCGAAGGAATGGGGCTTGGCGGCGCCGCCGGATTGGGGGTCAGCGCGGGCTGGTAGGTCCAGCCAGGGCCCGCCGCCGGCGCACAGGCCGCCAGGCCGGCCGCAACCAAGCCGGTTCCGGACATGGCGGCGATGCGGAGGAACCCGCGCCGGGACGGCCCCGCCGGCCCGTCCGGCTCGGTCGGCTCAGGACGGAGGGAGGTAGTGTCCATGGAGGCAGTCTCCGGGCACCCGGGTGGGGCCGGAAGGGTCGTTTGGCCCCTCCGTCGGGGCCGCCTGTCCCGGGCCGCCCCCCTTGGTAGCCTGTTCCCATGGCGGAAGTCGCGGCCCAGCGTGACAAGGACACCCCGGGCGGGCGGGAGGGAGCGGCCATCGAGGCGCTCAGCGAGGCCGTCGGCGCGATTGCCGGCGTCCTCGACGTCGAGCACGTCCTCCAGCTGATCGTCGACCGGGTGCGGGTCCTCGTCGGGGCACGCTACGCGGCCCTCGGCATCGTCGACCGGGGCACCATTGAGCGCTTCGTCACGAGCGGGATCACGCCGGAGGAGCGAGCCCGCCTCGGGCGGCCGCCCGAGGGGCACGGCCTCCTGGGGCTGATCATCACCGAGGGCCGTTCGATCCGGATCCCGGAGATCTCCGCCCACCCCGCGAGCTACGGCTTCCCGCCGCACCACCCGCCGATGCATTCCCTGCTGGGCGTGCCGGTCCGGGTGAAGGGCCGGACGCTAGGCAATCTCTACCTCACCGACAAGGAGTCCGCGCCTGAGTTCAGCGAGCAGGATCAGCGCCTGGTCGAGCTGTTCGCGCTCCATGCCGGAATCGCCTTCGAGAACGCCCGTCTATACGAGGCGGTCCAGAAGCTCGCCGTGATCGAGGAGCGCGACCGGATCGGCAAAGATCTCCACGACGGCATCATCCAGGGCATCTACGGGGTCACCCTGTCGCTGGAAGACGTTCAGGAGCTCAGTGCGAGCGAGCCGACCGAGGCGATGGCCAGAGTCGACCGCGCGATCGACGCCCTCCATGACACGATCCGCGATCTCCGCAACTTCATCTTCGGGCTCCGCCCGGAGCTCGTCGACCGCACTGACCTCACCGGCCTTCTCGCGGCCCTCGCCGACCAGCTTCGCCAGAACTCGATGATCGATGTCGACATCCGGCTGCCCGACACGCCGGTCGATCTGCCTGCCCACGCCCGGGCAGAACTCCTTCAGATCGCCCGTGAGGCCCTGTCCAACGTTGCCCGCCACTCGGAGGGCACCCGTGCGAAGTTGGGGCTGACCGCGGCCGCCGATGAGATCGTCCTCGAAGTGGTGGACAACGGCCGCGGCTTCGACACGGCGGCCCCGGGAGCAAACGAGCAGTATGGACTTGGCAACATGCGCGATCGGGCAGTCGCCCTCGGCGGGAGCATCGAGCTCGATAGTGTCCCGGGAAGCGGCACCCGTATCATCGTCCGCATCCCGGCCGCCGGATACTCGACCCGGGACAAGCTCCCATGAGGCCAGAGGCATGACCGAAACTACGGAGCCAGGAACGAAGCCGTCACCGGCCAGGGCGCTCCGCCTCCTCGTGGTCGACGACCACGAGGTCGTCCGGCAGGGTCTCGCCGCCCTCCTCGACAGGCGCGAGGGATTCCAGGTCGTCGCCGAAGCGGGGACCGTCGGCGACGCGATCGAGGCCGCCCGGCGCTACAAGCCGGACATTGTCGTGATGGACGTCCGCC
>JBBDZZ010000112.1:0-6624 GCA_040899885.1 Chloroflexota bacterium
TCGGGCGAGATCATCGGCAGGTCGATCGGCAGGACGAGCACCGCATCGGCGCCGCCCGCCACGGCTTCCTCGCGGGCCTCGCGGAGGCCGCGATTGAGGCCCTGGCTCCGCTGGCGGAGCGGCCGCGCCCCGGCGGCCAGGGCCAGGCCGCGAACGTCGTCATCCGGCGTGACCACGATCGTCTCCGCGACGCCGGGCGTGCCCACGGCCGCCTCGACCGTTCGCCGGACCATCCGCGTCACGAGGTCGCGCCGCTCCTCGGCGTCGAGCGTCTCCCCGAGGCGCGACTTCGCGCCGTCGAGCGTACCGACCGGCACGATCACGACGACTCGGGACGTTCGGGTCGCTTCCATGCCGGGCATCGTACTCAGACCTGGACCGCGGAGACGATGGCCGCCACCCCGAAGGCCAGGATCAGAGCCCCGGAGATCCGGTTCACCCAGGTGAGGCCGCGGGTTGTGACCCGGGACCGGAGCCGCCCCACGACGGTCGTCAGGACGAGCCACCAGAGCGCCGATCCGACGAGTACCCCGAGGGTGAGGGCGACCGCGTCCGCCAGGGTCCCGCTCGAGAGTCCCAGCGCCGCGAACAGGGCAGCGAACGAGAGAATCGTCATCGGGTTCGTCATCGTCAGCGCGTAGATCGAGGCGAAGGCTGCGACGAGGCCGGGCCGCGCGGCGTCAGTCGCGGCCGCGGACGGGCGGCTCACGAGGGTCCGCGCCCCGAGCCAGACGAGCACCGCGCCGCCGATCACGCCCAGCGCCCCGCGACCTCCGACGAGGACACTCGTGACGGCGGTCAGACCGAATGCCGCGATCCCGGCATACGTCGCGTCCGCCAGGGCGACGCCCAGCCCGGAGACAAGGCCGTAGAGCTGGCCGTGGGCGAGCGTCCGGCGGATCGTCAGTAGGCTGATCGGGCCGACCGCGGCCGCGATCGTGAACCCGAGCCCGATTGCCCGGGCGAGCAGTGACAGATCCATCCAGGTCAGCTTGAGGGTCTTGCCACGTAGTCGAGCGCCTTCGCCAGGTTGACGTCCGGCGGATCGGAGGCGTCAAGGGTCAGGTGCGGCTCCGGCCACTTCGTCCACTCGGCTCGCCGGCGTTCGACATCGTCCCAAAGTGGTTCTGCGACTGCGAGGCCGCGTTCGCGCGAAGCGAGCCGGGTCCGATGCAGCGCCTCGTCCGAGGCCACGCACTCGATGATCCGCAGTTCGACCGCGTGCTTCGCAGCGAGCTCTCGCCACCAGTCCTTCGCCTGCTCGACTGAGTTCACTGCGTCGATGACTGGGTCGAGGCCCTCAGCCAGATGGCGGTCCGCCAGTGTCAGCGCGATCAGGTAAGCGGCGAGCCCGGTCTCGAAGGTCTGCGGGATACCGGCTCGCACGATCGCGGACTCAATCGGGTCAACCGACAGCACGGGGGCCCTGCGAGCGCGCCTGATCCCGTCCGCGATCGCACTCTTGCCCGTCCCGGGCAGGCCGGACAGCACGATCAGCACAATCCTGTTCTCCTCAACGAGCAGGCCGGCGATTTCAACCGAGACACTAGCGCCGACGGACTGTGGGTCGCGCCTACAATGCCGCCGATGAGCTGGAACGCGGCGGTCGCGACCGTCCTCTCGCTTGCCCTGGGCGCGTGGATGCTGTTCGACGGCGCACGGGCGCTCCGGACCGGCGAGTACACGACGCGGCGAAGCGAGCCCTACGCCGGCCAGCTCGGTCCCTGGGCGGGAGTCGTCATGCGGATCGGGATCGACCCGCGATCAACGGCGATGATGATCCTGTTCGTCGTGTCCGGGTTCGCCTGGCTGGCGCTCGCCGCGGGCCTCGCATTCGGCACTGCCGGGATCCTCCCGATCGCGATCGTGCTTGCCCTCGCGACCCTCTGGTACGTCCCGATCGGGTCTGCGATCGCACTCCTCGTACTCGTGCTGGTGGGAGCCGAGATCCTCGGCTAAGTTGCCGAACAGCTCGTCTGCGCCGGGAGGAACCATCTACGCAAGCACGGCGTGTAAGGAGGTTCGAAGCCGAGACATGGGGCTCTCGGCGGGCTCGGCGGTCAGGATCCACGTTCAGCTCGCTCCCCGAATGACGCCCTCGGCCGCCGCGCATTCGCCTACCACGCACCGGGCGCGTAACTGAGCTACGACTCCTGGGCGAGCCCGGCGAGCCCGACTATCTCCCCGGCGAGGCGGGCTCGGGCAGCATCGTCGGACATGATCGTGTCGGTAATGAGCACCCGCATCCCCAGCGCGTCGACGGCCGGGGCGAGCGCCGCATCGGTCGAGTCGAGCACGAACGTATCGACCCAGCCGGCGTAGAGACGGGCGACGCCCAGCGCGCTCACCTCGTGGCCGAGCGACGCGAGCATCCGGTCCGCCGGTCCCTTGAGTGCCTTCCCGCCAACGATTCCCGAGACGGCGACGACCGGCGTCCCGCGCTCGCGCGCCGCCGCGAGCGCCTGGCGAACGCCGGCGACGGCGAGGATCGGGCCGACCGACACGATCGGATTCGACGGCGCGACGACGACGACCGACGCCGACCCGATCGCGTCGAGAACCTCGGGTGTGGCCGTCGCCCCCTCGACTCCGCGGAACCGGACCTCGCGGACCTCCGGTTGCTGATGGCGCCGGACGAAGTAGTCCTGGAACTCGAGCCACCCTTCGTCGCTCCGGACCTCGGTCCGGACGTGGTCGTCGGTCATCGGCAGGATGCGCGCGGGGACCTCGAGCGATCGCTGCAGCTCGAGGCAGACGTCCGTCAGCCGCTTGCCGGCTGCGAGGCGATGGGTGCGGGCCACGTGGGTCGCGAGGTCCCGGTCGCCCAGCCGGAACCAGGTCTCCTCGCCGTACCGCTCGAGCATCCCCGCGGCCGCGAACGTCTCGCCCTCCAGCCCCCAGCCCTGTTCCCGGTTCGCGAGGCCGGCGAGCGTGTACATCACGGTGTCGTGGTCGGGCATCACCAGCAGGCCATGACGCTCCGTGTCGTCGGCAGTGTTGACGACGACCGTCAGGTGATCCCCGAGATGAGCCTGGAGCCCGTGGGCGAGCTTCGCGCCGCCGACGCCCCCTGCGAGGGCGACGACGCTCGCCGGCTCAGGCATCGCCGAGAGCGGCCTGGACCTCGCCGATCCGGTCGATCGTCTCGCGATCGAACGGCGCCGGAAGCCGCGCGATGACGGTCCGGAAGCCGAGCTCGCGATACGGCTGGATCCCATCGGCGACGAGCGCAGGCGGGCCGAACAGGTTGGGGACCTGGCCGGCGTCCTTGGAGCCGTTGTGGGCGAGCAGGGCCGCGAACGCCTTTTCGGCGGCCCGCGGATCGTCCCGGATGATGATCGGGAAGCTGACCGTTCGCTCGATTTCCGACGGGTCGCGGCCAACATCCGCGCAGTGGGCCTCGAGGGTCGCGATCTTCGCCCGGACCTCGTCCACGGTGCCGGACGTGTTCCACGCGTCGGCCCTGAGCGCGGTCGTGCGCAGCGTCTTCTTCGGCCCCGAACCGCCGATGAGGATCGGCAGCTTCGCCTGGATCGGGCGCGGCTCGCACAGCGCGTCGTGGAATTGGTAGTGCTTGCCCTCGTGGGTCACCCGCTCCCCGTCGAGCAGGCGGCGGAGGAGCATCACGGCCTCGTCGAGCCGGTCGAGGCGCTCGCCGAAGCCGCTCCCGAAGTCGATCCCGAAGGCGTCGTGTTCCCGCTGGAACCAGGCGCCGCCGATGCCGAGGATGGCGCGGCCGCCAGACAGGTGATCGAGCGTCGTCGCGAGCTTCGCGGCGAGGCCCGGATTGCGGAACGTGTTCGCTCCGACCATGAGGCCGAGCTTCACGCGTTTCGTGATCGTCGCCGCGCCGCACAAGGTCGCCCAGCCCTCGAGGATCGGCTGCTCCCACGGCCCGTTGATCGCCAGCAGGTGGTCCCAGGTCCAGACCGAATCCCAGCCCGCCGCATCGGCGGCGAGCGCGGAATCCCGCCAGCCCGGCCAGTCGGTCGCCTGCGACCAGAGCTGCGCGCCGAACTTCATGTCAGGCGGTCAGCTTCGGCAGGACGTCGCGGGCGAATACCTCGATCCACTCGGTCTGGTTCCGCCCGACGTTGTGGAGGTACACCTGGTCGAAGCCGAGGTCGATGAACTTCTGGATCTGCTGGCGATGCTTCTCGGGATCCGACGAGATGAGCATCCGACCCTCGAAGTCCTCCGGCCGGACGAGCTTCGCCATCTGCTCGAAGTCGAGCGGGCTCTTGATGTCCTGCTTCGGGAATTTCATCCCGCCATTCGGCCACTCGACCATCGCGTTCCGGAGGGCCTCCTCGTCGGTCGGCGCCCACGACAGGTGGAGCTGGCCGAGGAACCGGAGCTTGGAGGGGTCCCGGCCGGCCTCCCGTGCTCCCTCCCGTACCTTGTCGAAGATCATCCCGATCTTCTCCTCGGGCGCGCCGACGGTGATGAGCCCGTCGGCGTACATCCCGGTCTTCTTCGCGGTGACCGGGCCGGCGGTCGCGATGTAGATCGGCGGCGGCTCGTCCGGCATCGTCCACAGGCGGGTCGACTCCAGCTTGAAGAACTTGCCCTCGTGCTTGACGTCCTTGCCCTTGCTGCCGAACAGCTTCCTGATGATCTCGATCGCCTCGAACATCCGGTTGATCCGTTCCGGCGTCTCCGGCCAGTACTCGCCGAGGATGTGCTCGTTCAGCGCTTCACCGGACCCGAGCCCCAGCCAGTGCCGGCCCGGGTACATCGCGGCCAGCGTCGCCGAGGCCTGGGCGACGAGTGCGGGGTGCATCCGGAACGACGGGCAGGTCACGCCCGGTCCGACGTCGCCCTTTGTCCGCTCGCCGATCGCCGTCATCACGTTCCAGACGAACGCGGCCTGGCCCTGCTGGGGGACCCACGGCTGGAAATGGTCGGCGGCCATGACCCCGGTGAACCCGGCGGCCTCGGCCGCGACCGAGTAATCGACGACCTCGCGCGGCCCGAACTGCTCGAGCATCGCCGCGTAGCCGACCTTTGCCTTCGCCATCGTCAGCTCCAGTACTCGTAGGTGCGATCGACGCGCACGGCGAAGGCGATGCGGTCCTGGCCCTTGAAGCCCGCGGGGTCGCCACCGTAACGGCGCGCCATCGCGGCGATGTCCTCGATCGCCGCGTCGCCGGTCCGCGCGACCTCCGCGGTGCCGCGAAGTCCCACCCAGTGCCCCAGCTGCTCGTGATCGTGGACGGCCACGTTGATCCGCCCATCACGCTCGAGGTTGCGCGGCCACTTCCGCTCGCGCCGGCTGTTGACATACAGCGTGTCGCCGTCGAGCGTGTACCACACGACCGCCTGGTGGGGCGACCCGTCCAGGCCGATGGTCGCGATCGTCGCGAACCGCGGCGCGGCCAAGAATTCGCGAATCGGTTCCGGAATGACCGTCGGTGTTGCGGTCGGAGTCGACCTGGACATGGCCGGATGGTACGCGAGCCGTCTGGCTCGTGACGATCCTTAGTCGACGGCGACGACGGCCCTGCTCGATGGGCGGCGCGCCCGTGCGCGCGAGGACTGGACGACGGACCCGAGGACGTCGAGCCGTCGCGGTGGCTGCGGGATCGCGTTGGGCTTGCCGATGAGATACCCCTGGCCGAGCTCGACGCCGAGCGTCCTGAGGACGTGGACGTCCGCCCGCTTCTCGATCCCCTCGGCGAGGAGCTGGGCGCCGATTCGCTTGCCGAACGAGACGAACGCTTCGACGAGCGCCTGCTTCGCGTCGTCCTTCGCGATCCGGTGGACGATCTCCTTGTCGATCTTGATGCCCGATGGGCGGAGCGCCGCGATGAGCGCGAAGCTCGCGTAGCCTGCGCCCGCGTCGTCGACGGCGAACCCGAAGCCGAGCCGGCGGAGCGCCTTGACCTGCTTGCGGAGCGGCACGACGTCGGACACCGCCTGCTGCTCCGTGCACTCGAGCGTGATCTGGCGCGGCGTCAGGCCGACTGCCCGGACAGCCTGGGCGAAGCGCTTCGCCTCGAACATCGGGTCGAGGAGGCTCGCCGGGGTGAGGTTGATCGCGAACCGGAATGGCTCGCGACCCTCCAGCGTGCGGAGGGTCTGGATCGCCCCTGCTCGATCGAGGATCGCCCGGACGATGAAGTTGTCGAGCTCGACCGAGCGCTCGGTGTCGATCGCCGCCTGGACGATCGAGCTGATCGACTGGGGGAGCATCGGCATGTCGGGCCGGAACAGGCATTCGTACTCGTGGAGCTGCCCGGTCGCGAGCTGGACGATTGGCTGGAACTGGACGGCGTGCTTGTTGCGGAGGTTGAAGAAATAGTCGAGGGTCTTGGTCTGGACGACGTGGGTCGACTGGGCCATCCCGATCCGGTCGGCGAGGCCGGACAGCTGAACGGCGGCCGACAGCGCGACGACATAGCGGTCGCTCTCCGGGAGCGACCGGTCGATCGCGACGAGGCCGTAATCGGGGGAGCGGACGCCGCGTGCGATCTCCCCGACGAGGGACTCGGTCAGGTCGCTGGCGGGCGCGATGATCGCGCTGCCCGACTCGAGCTCGAGGACGCGTGCTTCAGGGAGGACCTGCGCCACCCTGTTCGTGAAGCGGATGTCGCGGGACCAGAGGAGTCGCTCGTCCTCGCC
>JBBDZZ010000112.1:6724-10728 GCA_040899885.1 Chloroflexota bacterium
CCGGGCCATCCGTCTGACGTCTGTGTACAGATCGGCGACGTGCCGCCGCCAGTCCGCGAGGGTCAGCTCGTCCGTCGCCGCATCCCCTGGAAGATCACGATCGCGCCGACGACGATGAGGATCACCGGCCAGAAATCAGCCCAGTCGAAAGACGGCAGCCGGATCCCGAGTGTCTGCTCGAGGAAGAACCACGCGCCGACCGCGAGAAGAACCGCGCCCCACACGATCGCGCCTGTGTCGTGCCTACGGTCGTCCCGGAGGCGCTTCGACGAACGCTCGTCGTCCACCGGGGTGGGGGACCGGGGATCGGTTGGCTCGGTCATAGTGCCGTCATCGTACGATGGTGAGCCAGCTGAGGAGGAGTTCGTGGCGGACACGGCCGAGATCGGGGTCTTCGGGGGATCGGGCTTCTATTCCCTGCTCGACGACGTCCGCGAGGTCAAGGTGGACACCCCGTACGGACCGCCGTCGGACAGCTTCTTCCTCGCCACGGTGTCGAAGCGGAAGGTCGCGTTCCTGCCGCGACATGGACGGCGCCACACCATCCCCCCTCACCGGATCAACTACCGGGCGAACGTCTGGGCGATGCGCTCGCTCGGTGTCAAGGCGGTCATCTCGCCGTGTGCCGCGGGCTCGCTCCAGCGCCACGTGAAGCCGGGTGACTTCGTCCTGTGCGACCAGTTCGTGGACCGCACGCGGGGCCGCGCAGACACGTTCTACGACGGCCCGATCGTCACCCACCTCTCGTCGGCGGAGATCTACGACCCGGTCCTCCGCGGGATCGCCTCGGAGGTCATCCGCGAGCACGATATTCCGATGCACGACCGGGGCACGATCGTGATCATCAACGGCCCCCGATTCTCGACGAAGTCGGAATCGAAGTGGTTCAGCGACGCCGGCTGGGAGGTCATCTCGATGACCCAGTACCCGGAGGCGTACCTCTGCCGGGAGCTGGGGATGGCGGTCGTCAACATCGCGCTCATCACCGACTACGACGCGGGCGTCCTCGAGGGAACCGAGGCGGTCGACGCCCGAAGTGTGCTGGAGGTGTTCGCCCAGAATGCCGAGCGGATCCAGAAGGTCGTGCTCGCGATGATCGGTCGGTTCCCGGCGGACCTCGACGCGCTCGGCGCGCGGGGCGCGCTCGAGCACACCCGGGGCGACGGCCATGCGGCCTCGGACGGAGACATCCGGCTGTTCGAAGTCGGCCTCTAGGGACCTCGGGGCGATGGGCGAACGTCTGCCGATTGGCGTCAGCCTCGCCACGATCGGGGTGTCGTTCGGATGGTGGCGCGACAGCGCGCTGCGGCTCGAGGAGGCCGGCTACCAAGGCATCTGGTCGTGGGACCACTTCATGCCGAAGGGGTCCCGCCCGAACCCGGTCCTCGAAGCGTGGACGGCGCTCACCGCCGTCGCTGCCGTGACGTCGCGGGTCACGCTCGGGACGTTCGTTGCGAACGTCATGAACCGGCACCCGGCCGTGCTCGCCCGGATGGCGGCGACGTTCCAGGAGGTAAGCAACGGCCGGCTTGTCCTCGGGATCGGGATCGGCGGTCACCCGCGCGAGCACGAGGCGTATGGCATCCCGTTCCCGCCCGCCCCGGAGCGGGTCGCCCGTCTCGAGGAGGCGATCGCGGTCCTCCGCGCGCTGTGGACTGGCGGACCGGTCGAGCTCCCGGGCCGGTTCTACCCGCTCCGCGGAGCCCTCGCGCTGCCCGTGCCGGAGCCACCGCCGCCGATCGTCGTGGGGGCCGAGTCGCCGGGCGGGGTCCGGCTCGCGGCGCGCGTCGGGGACGGCTGGACGAGCCCGCCCGAGCCGTTCGCGAAGCTCGAGCCGATCTACCGCGAGGCGCTTGCGTCGGCAGGCCGGGAGCGCGAGGAGATGCGCGTGCTCGTGGGGTTCGAGGCCGGCCGTGCCGGCGAGGACGCGTTGCGCGACTCGCCGTGGGTCGAGCGTCCGCGGGAGGAGCTGGCGACGTGGCAGGCCCGCGGGGCCGACGGCGTGATCGTGACGGCCCGCACAGATTCGGACGTCGCGGGCCTCCTGCGCGCCGCCGAACGCTGGTGACGCCCGCCGACAAGTGACGATTTGTTGCGCGTACGGCAATAAACCGGGACGTTGTTGCCACAGGCGCACATAACGGCTCGTCCAGCCTCCTGGCCGGCTCATCTGTTGCTCCCGCGGCACCATCTCGCCGTGCCGCGTCCCGGAATGCGCGATTCGTGCCGGTGGGGCAACAGCTGAGCTGTATCGAGACGATAGGGTTGGAGGACGTGTCCGATACGTGCGCCGGGCGCAACAGCCAACTCCCGCGTTCGTGGCACCATCAGCCAACCGATGACAAGTCCGCGCTCCCCGGCTGCGCCGATCTCCGGCGCTGCCCCGACCCATCCCTGCGTCCGCTGCGGCCGCCCCGTGCCGGTCGACGTGGCGCTATGCGAACGGTGCAACCCCCTCGGCCTCTCCGATCCGGCCGCGTCGCAGGCCCACGGGACGGTGTTTCTCGCGATCGTCCTCGGCGTCGTCGCCCTCGCGGTCGCCGGGCGAGTGGCGCTGTCGGGGATCGGCCCGTTCGAGGCGCAGGTAGCCGGCGTCCACGCGGCAGGAGCGGGCCTCGTTGTGACAATCGACGTCCGTAACCAGGGCACGAAAGCCGGCCCGACGACCTGCCGGATCACGGATCCCGCGAACCGCGGCGTCGGACCGGCCGCGATCGTCCAGAGCCCCTCCGTGGAGCCCGGGCAATGGCGCACGTTCAAGGCAACGATCCCCCAGTTCGGAGCCTCGCCGCGGCTCCGGGCGATCGCCTGCGAAGGGCCGTGACGGCCCCCGCCCGGCCGCGGGGCGCGCCCGACCTCGCCGACGAGCTCGCCTTCGCGCTCGAGATCGCGGCGCGAGCCGGGCGGCTCCTGATGGAGCGGTACGAACGGGTCGAGCAGGTCGACTACAAGAGCGCCCGAGACGTCGTGACCGAGGTCGACCACATGTCGGAGGCGCTGATCCTCGAGGCGATTCGGCGGGCCTGGCCCGGCGACGGAATCGTCGCCGAGGAGTCCGGGGAGCATGCCGGGACCACCGGCGGCGGCGCGTCAACTCTCACTCGCGGCCGGACGTGGGTCGTCGACCCGCTCGACGGCACGATCAACTACGCGAACGGCATCCCCGTCTTCTGCGTCTCGGTCGCCCTCGTCGTCGACGGCCGACCCGCGGTGGGCGTCGTTCACGACCCGACGCGGCTCGAGACGTTCTCCGCCGCTGTCGGCGGCCCCGCCCGGCTGGACGGCCGGCCGATCATCGCGAGCGACAAGGAGCGCCTCTCCGACTTCGTCGTGTCGCTGGCGCTCGGCGGCCGATCCGTGGCGACGCGGGCACGCAACGTTCGCAAGGCGATCCGGGTGTCGCGCTCGATGGGGTCGGCCGCGCTTGCCCTCGCATACGTCGCGAACGGGCGGTTCGACGCGTTCGTCCAGCAGGGCGGTCTCTCGGCATGGGACGTCGCTGCCGCGGGCCTGATCGCGGAGCGCGCCGGGGCGACCGTCACCGACCTCGGCGGCGGCCCCTGGTTCGACCTTGCCCGCCCGCCACGCTCGATTGGCGTGCTGGCCGCGCGTCGCGCCCACCACCGGACGCTGCTCGACCTCGTTCGCCAGGCGCCGCCGAAAGGAGACTAGGCCTCGAGCCAGCGGTGCGGGCGTGACCGCAGGCGGTCCAGCCCCCACTCATCGCAGAACGCCTCCCAGCGGGCTCGCGGCGCGCCCAGCCACTCCAGCTCGCCCGCTTCCTTCTGGGGGATCTCGACGCCGTCGGCCGCCGTCCGGAGGCGCGCCAGGTCGCGATAGAGCATCGCCTCGGCGAGCCGCTCGCGAAGAACCTGCGCCAGGCCCACCTGGTTGCGGACGCCGGCGAGGTGCCAGGAGCTGCCCTTGATCGGCACGTCCTCGAGGTGGCCGTACCGGCTCAGCAGGGCGGCCGCGGTCTTCGCGCCGTAGCCGGGGATCCCCGG
>JBBDZZ010000113.1:0-10358 GCA_040899885.1 Chloroflexota bacterium
CGACCTGCAGCGCCGCGCCGATGACCGCAACACGATCGCCAGCTCCTTCTCGATCGTCACCCTCCTCTTCGACCGTGACGGCGCCATGGCGCTCGGCAGCGCGAGCGCCAAGAGCCAGACGAGCTCCACGGCCTGCACCACGGTCATGAACCTTGGGTTCCAGGAGGGAGGCGGCGCCGTCCGCTTCCAGACGACGGCCCAGGGAAGCGAAGGTCCATTCTGGTTCCAGCGGTTGAGCGGGGCCGGAACGAGGACCGTCGCGAAGAACGTCTCCACCTGCACGTGGCAGACCGTCCAGGACGCCAGCGGGAAGTGGATGATCAGGCTGGATCTCACGCTCACCGGGCCGACCGGCGAGAGCACCGCCCAGACGTTCCGCGCCAGGCCGCGGCTCTGGTAGGACCGGCCATGCTTCGCCTTCACCGCGACGAGCGCGGCCAGTCGCTGGTCATCGTCCTGTCGCTGATCACGATCATGTTCCTGCTCGGCAGCTCGCTCGCCGTCCACGGCTCGGTCGCGCTCCGCTCGACGCGCGCGAGCGACGCGCAGGGCGACGACTTCTACGCCGCCGACGCAGCGACCGAGCTGGGGATCTGGTGGCAGCGCAACGGCAAGGCCGGCAACCCGCCGGCCCAGACGATCAACAGCGTGACCACCTCGACCACCATCACGTCGGCCGGCGGCGGAGGGGGATGCCCCACGGTCGCACCGATCTGGCTGACGGGATTCGAGCACGGAGCCGTCTCGGCGAGCGGCGGCGGGCTCTTCGACACGGTTGTGACCGTGGGAGGCACGAATGTCACCGCGCCGGCGGCCGCGGCACGCACTGGCGGCTACGGGCTGAGGGTCCAGACCACGGACATTTTCAGTTTCGGCTACGCGAGGAAGAACACGACGGGCGCGGTCCGGGTCGCCCGCCTCTCGATCCAGCTGCCGACGCTTCCGGTACCTGCCACCACAGACGCCGACCTCGCTCTCTTCAACGCGAGCACCGGAAGCGCGCTGAAGATCCTGTACCAGGGCAGCAGCCAGAAGCTCGCCCTGAGGATCGGGACGGGCACGCCGGTCGAGATGTCCGGGACGTTCAGCGCCGGGACGTGGTACAGCTTCGACGTCCGCTACAACGTCAGCACGAACCCGCGGAGGGCCGAGTGGCAGCTGGACGGTGTCGCCCAGACGGACGTCACCTCTGCCGAAGCAACCGCCACGAGCGTCAGCTCCGTCCAGCTCGGGGCCGACTCCGGCACGAGCTCGAACATGTACTTCGATGATGTGATGGTCTCGTCGACGTCGGCCGACTACCCCATCGGCGAGCTCAGCATCGACGCTCTCGCCCTCAACGGGATGGGGGTGAGCGTCAACCCGCCGAGCTTCCAGCACAACGACAACACGGCGATCAGCGCGACCACGTACACGCGCCTCGACGAGACGCCCATGACGTCGCTGGTCGACTACATCAAGCAGGTGACCGCCAACGTCAACCGCTACATCGAGATGACCTTCGCCGACACGACCGAGGAGTGCATCCGCGGTGTTTCGGCGGTCCTCGCCTACCACGGTTCGGCAACGGCCGCCAACACCGGCAAGACCAGCATCTTCGTCGGCGCCACCGAGCGGATCGTCTACAGCGGTGCGATGAACGTGACAGCGCTCGCCTACAAGTCGCTCGTCGTGTCGCCGATTACCGCTCCCTGGACCCAGGCCGCCCTGAACGGCCTCCTCGTGAGGGTGGGCTACTCGACCGACATCAACCCCCTGCCATACTGGGACGCGGTCCTCCTGGAGTACGGCTGGCGCACCTCGCCTCCGGCGACGATCACCGTCGTCGGGACCGGTGGAGGCTCGACCGTCACCACGGACTACACGGACGCAGGAGCGGGCGTCCCGACGCTGGACACCTGGACCGTCACGAAGTAGCCCGGCCCGGCGAACGGGCACATCCCGGCCCCGGACTTCCTTCCTATCGGGTCCCGGCGCGCGAACGCAACGCTTTCCGGCGCAGCCCCGCCTCGGGCACCGAGTACCGGTTCCGGGAGGACCATTGGCCCCCTGTCCCCCTGACCGACTCTGCCCGACGATTGGGCTCCGCCGTGGGACGTCTCCCGGAGTTGTGCGACAGCCTGTCGCGGCCCGGAGCCCTGACGGCCGTCACACCTCGGGACGACGTCCCCACAGGGAAAGGGAACCGGAATCATGCTCGGAACGATGCGCCGGATGCACCGCGAGGAGCGCGGCTTCACGCTCGTGGAGCTGCTCATCGTGGTCACCATTCTTGGCATTCTGGCCGCCGTCGTGACGACGAGCCTCATCGGGCTCACGGCCACGGCCAAGGCCAATGCCTGTGCGGAAGAGCTCCGCACCGTCCAGACGGCCATGGATGCCCTGATGGCCAAGAACAACCTGACGGCCGTCACGGCGGTCGCTGCCCCCGGATCGCAGGCTGCCGTCACGACGATCATCGGTGGCGGCGAGGCGCTGTCGCCGAACTACGTCCGGCAGGGCCAGACCAAGGGCGCCTACTTCTGGAACGCCCAGGGTGCCGTGTCGCCTTCGCTCACCGTGCCTGATTGCCTCTAGGCCTTCCCGGCCAAGGGCTCAACAGCCCTCAATCGGTTCACGATCACGAGGCGCTCCTCCTCCGAGGGGCGCCTCGTTCTTTACCCCCGGCCGGCCGCCGGAGCCGCGTCGCCTGGTCGCAGGATGAGCTGCGCCGCGGTGTCCCGCGCGACGGCTCCCTCCTGGACCAGCCGTTTCAGGTCGGCCTCGAGTGTCCGCATCCCCTGAGCCATGCCCGTCTGGACGACGTTCCGGAGCTGGTTCGTCCTGCCATCCTTGATCAGGTTCCGGACCGCGGGCGTTGCCACCATGATCTCGAAGGCGGCCACTCTGCCTCGCCCGTTCAGGCGCGGCAGGAGCTGCTGGTGGATCACGGCGAGGAGCGTCTGGGACAGCTGAACGCGGACCTGGTTCTGCTGGCCCGACGGGAAGCCGTCGACCAGGCGATCGATCGACTGGGCGGCGTCGTTCGTGTGGAGCGTCGCGAAGACGAGGTGGCCGGTCTCGGCCATCGTCAGGGTGGCCGACATCGTCTCGAGGTCCCGCATCTCGCCGACCATCACCACATCCGGGTTCTCCCGCAGGGCGGCGCGGAGGGCGCTCGCGAAGTCGCGGGCGTCTGAGCCGATCTCGCGCTGAATGACCACCGAGCGCTGGTGGCGGTGGAGGTACTCGATCGGGTCTTCGACGGTGATGATGCAGGCGGCACGCTCGCGATTGATCTTCTCGATCATCGCGGCGAGCGTGGTGGACTTTCCGCAGCCGCTCGGGCCAGTCACGAGAACGAGGCCATTCGGCTGGTCGGCCAGCTCGGCGCAAATGGCCGGTGCCCCCAGCTGCTCGAGGGTTGGAATGTTGTACGGCACGAAGCGCAGGACGCCTGCCAGGGATCCGCGCTGATAGAACAGGTTCACCCGGACCCGAGCGCGGCCCTGGTCCGTGAAGCTGAACTCGAGCTCGCGCCGTTCCACGAGCTCGTCCCAACGGAGGCCCGCGAGCGAGCGGGTCAGCCCCTCGGTCGTGTCGGGCATCAAGACCTGGTCGGAAAGCGACGCAAGCGCGCCGTCGACCCGGATCGTCGGCGGCCGACCGGGAACAAAGATCAGGTCCGACGCGCCGCGCTCCGCAACCTCCCGCAGGAGCGTCTCGAGGAGTTCGTCCACGGCGGGGCAGTGTAGCATCGGCCTGTTGAGTTCCGATCATGTTCTCGTCGTCTCACCGGACGAGCGCTGGCTGCGCGTCCTCGAGGTCACGCTCCGCCTCGGAGGGTTCGAGCCCCTGATGCGGCGCTCCGTCGTCGAGGCGCTGCGGACGCGCGCCGGAGACGAGCAGCCACGGGCGATCGTCCTCGACCTCGGCACCGACACGACGCCCGGCGAGGTCGACTCGATCCGGGGAGTCCTCGGGGAGGCAACGATGCCCGCGATCGTGATCCTGCCCGAGCGTCTCGAGGCGCAGCGGGAGGCCTTTCGGACGACCGGGGCCCGGGTGATCGTGCGCCCCTACGCGCCCTCCGCGCTCTACGCGGCCCTCCGGTCGGACGGGGCCGACGCGGCCGATTCGGACGGCTCTCCGGCACCAGCCACGGGCTGAACTACCCGACCCTGCCGCCCGGCTCGGGCGCGTGCACGGTCACGTCCGCCAGGCCGCGATCCTTCAGCCCTTTGCGCAGCTCGTCCGGCGTGCCGGCGAGGAGCGGGAACGTCCCGTAGTGGATCGGCAGGACGTCCTTGACGGCGAGCCACTCGACCGCGATCGCGGCCTCGCGCGGACCCATCGTGAAGTGGCCACCGATCGGCAGGATCGCGAGGTTCGGCCGGTAGACCTCGCCGATGAGCCGGAGGTCGCCGAACAGCCCCGTGTCGCCGGCGTGGTAGATGCGGTAGCCGCTCTCCAGTTCCACGACGAAGCCGACCGGTTCGCCGAGGTAGATCGGAAGCTCGGCGGTGCCGTAGATGTCACCGGACGAGTGATCGGCATGGGTCATCGTGATCCTGACCCCGCCGGCCTCGACCGTGCCGCCCTTGTTCATCCCGATCACGGAGTCCTTGTGGGCGTAATTCCGCCCCAGCCACAGCGATAGCTCATGGATCGCGGGCCAGGCGGGGCGCGTTCGGCTGGCGATCGCCAGCGCCTCGCCGAAGTGGTCAGCGTGGCCGTGGGTGACGAGCATCACATCACACCTGTCGACCGCACCGGGGGCCTTCGGGCTCTTCGGGTTGCCGAACCACGGGTCGATGAGGATCGTCTTTCCGCCGGGCGTCGTCACCTCGATGCAGGCGTGTCCGTACCACGTGATCGTCGTCTTCGGGTCGAGCGGCATCGTTGCTCCTGCGAATGCGGTTTGGGCATGGTAACCGCGCGCCGCGGCTACACTCCCGCCGTGCCCGCCGAACGGATCGCCCTGAGTCTCGCGTTCATCAACTGGACGGTCCTGACCGGGCTGGCCGTCGGCGCGTTCGCTGCGATCGTCGTGGGCCGGCTGCGAACGGAGGCGACCCGCGGGTTCCTCGCGTTTACCGGCGCGTGCGCCGTCCTGCTCGGCCTGCTCGCCTTCGTATCGGACGGCGCCCTCCCGACGGCCCTCACCGGCTCACCGATCGCGGCGGACGCATCCTGGACCGAGCCCCGGCGAGCGGCTCTGACGCTGTTCTGCGGGCTCGCCGCCGCGTACGTCGTGGCGATCGCGCGCGGCCGGCGGGCGGCGTTTCTTGGCGTGGCCGGCGTCGCGGCGGGCGGGGCCGTCCTGCTGTTCGGGGCGCTCGGCTGGGGCGGAAGCGTCGGCGGCGCGATCCCGCTGCTCGTCCAGCTCGCCGTGCTGACCGCGGCCACCGGCGGAGTCTTCGCCTCGATGATCCTCGGGCACTGGTACCTCGTCACCCCGAAGCTGAGCGAGCGGCCGCTGATCCTGTACGCGCGGCTGTTGACGCTGGTCATCGGCATCCAGGTCGGGCTGTTCGTCCTGTGGGTCGCGACCGGGGCGGGTCCGGCCGGCGAGGCGCCGTTCGCGGTCCTGGTCGGTCCCTGGGCGCTGTTCGTCTGGCTCCGCCTTATCGTTGGGCTGCTGTTCCCGCTGGTCGTGTCGTGGGCCGCGATCCAGACTGCCCGGAGCCGCTCGATGGAGTCGGCGACGGGGCTGCTCTACATCAACGTCGGAACGGTCGCCGCGGGCACGATCCTCGCGGCAGGGCTGTACTTCGGCGCGGGCCTGCTCGTGTGAGGAAGAGATGAAGAGCGATACGACCTGGCTCCCGACTGCGACTGACCTCGACTGGATCGACGCGACCTCCGGGCCGCCGCACCCGGCGCTCCTCGCCATCGAGGCGGCGGCCGAGCCCGACGCCATTCCGATCCTCGACCGGGCCAGTGGGCGCGTCCTCGCTGCGCTTGTGGCGGGGCGCAAGCGGATCGTCGAGGTGGGCACCGCGTTTGGCTACTCGACGCTCTGGATGGCCCTCGCGCTGCCGGTGGGCGGGACGATCGTGACGATCGACCCGGACCGGGGCCGAACGAACCGCGCCCGCGGCTGGTGGCGCGAGGCCAGCGTCCCGGATGAGCGGATCACGGTGGTCAACGCCCCTGCCCTGGTGGCCTTCGCGGCGGATGAGCCTGCGCTCCGCGGCCCGTTCGACCTGGCCTTCATCGACGCGCTGAAGCCGGAGTACGGCGCCTACCTCGAGGCGATCGTCCCGCGGCTCGCCCCAGGCGCACTCGTCGTCGCGGACAACGTCCTGTGGAGTGGCCGCGTGTCGGGCGAGCGGCCGGCCGATCCGGATGACGAGGGGACGTCCGCCCTGCGCGCGTTCAACGAGTCGATGCTCCGCGACCCGCGCTTCGCGGCCTCGATCCTGCCGGTCGGCGACGGCCTCCTGGTAGCGGGCCTGCGTTGATGGCACCCGCCGCGCCCGGGGAGCGTGGCGCGCGGGTCCGCGTCCGTGTGCGGCTGTTCGCGGTCCAGCGCGAGCTCGCCGGCGAACGCGAGGTGCCGCTCGAGCTCGACGCGGGCGCGACCGTCGAGACCGCGTGGCAGGCGCTCGTCGCGCGTTACCCGGTGCTTGCGCCCGGCCGCCCGTCGGTCCGGTTCGCCCGGAACGGGGAGTACGTCGACGCGAGCGAGCCGCTGGCCGAGGGCGACGAGGTCGCGTGCATTCCGCCGGTGAGCGGCGGCGCATCGGCCGAGCCCATGACGACCCGGATCCTCGAGCTCCGCGCCGAGCCACTCGGGCGGACCATCCTCGCCGACCTCACCGACCGCCTCGCGACCCCCGGCGACGGCGCCGTCGTGGGCTTCATCGGCCGGACGCGGGAGACGCCCGGAACCCCCGCGCCCGGACAGGAGAACGAGGCGGCGCGGCACGCCGGGAGGGACGTCGAAGCGCTCGACTACGAGGCGCATGAGTCGATGGCCCTCGCCGTCCTCGCCGACATCGCGGACGAGATCGCGGCCAGATTCGGAGTCACCCGCCTCGCGATCGTCCACCGCACCGGCGAGGTCCCACTCGGCGAAGCGAGTATCGCGATCGTCGCCTGCGCCCCGCACCGCGCCGCGGCCTTCGACGCCGCGCGATACGGAATCGACGAGACCAAGGCGCGCGCCCCGATCTGGAAAGCGGAGCGGTTCGCCGACGGCCACGTCTGGATCGGCGAGCCGGCGCGCTCGGGTCCGCGGGAAGAGCATCGATGACCGCCGACTGGGGCCCGGTCGACCGGCTGGCCCAGCTCGCCGAGACGATCGCGGGGTCGTGGGGTGCTCGCGCCCGCGCGTCGACGACCATCGGCCAGGAGCGTGCCCTCCTCCGCCTGTTCGGCGTCCACGGGATCGACGCGACCGGCCGGCCGCTGGCCGGAGAGGTCGTCGAACGCTACGTCGGCCGCGACCACGCCCGCCTCGCAGGTGGCGTCGCCCTCCCGTTCGCGATGGCCCTGCTCGAGTACGACGTCCCGCCCCAGCAGGCCGCGCTCGACGTCGCGTCCGGAGCGATCGACCTCGCCCTCGAGGCCGAACTGCTCGGCCAACCCGACCGGCGCGCCGTCGCCGAGCAGGAGGCGCGCCGGCTCGCCCAGGCGGCGATGGCCCGGATCGACGCCAACCGGACGGCGCGCCTGGAGCTCATGGGGGTCCTCGGCGATGCGCCGCGGCCGTGGATCGGGACGACGATCGTCGAGCCGCTCGTCGAGGCCGCGCTGGACGAGGCGGTCGCCCGGGTAGGTGACGGAGTCGACCTGCTTCGCGTCGAGGTGCCGGTGGGCCGGGAGCTCGCCTCGCGCCTGACCGACGCCGGCGTCGAGATGCCCGCGTGGCCGTGGCTGGACGCCGATCGCTGGGCGGGTGACGAGCTCGGCACCCCCGACCTCGGGCGCGGGGCGGAGAAGCCGCCGACCGGCAGCCAGCGGGGCCTTGCGGAGCTGCGCCGGATGCTCGACGAGGTCGGTGCGGGCCGGCGCGGCTACGTGAGGCTCGCGTCCGCGGCCCCGGCCCTCGCCGCGCCTGAGCAGTCGGTCGTCGCGTCCTTCGAACGGGTCGACGTCGTCGAGGCGGACGCGATGGCGGAGATCGTCGCCGGGAGGGTCGATCCGGACCGCGCGCTGTCCGACCATTCCTTCGCCCATCGGCTGCTCCGCCGGGCGGGCTCGTCGATCCTTGTCGGCGCGGGGCCCCTCGCCGTAGCGCCGGACCTCGCGTCGGGGCTTCCGTCGAACCCCGCGACCAGGGCCGGTCGGGCGCTCGCGCTGCTGCTGCTCGGCGTGGCCCTCGCGCGCGGCGATGGGATCGAGCCGGAACTGATCATCGTGGGCGCCGTGCCGCCGTGGCTCCTGGACGAGTCGGGGCCGGCGGCCCGGGCGCTGGCCGAGGTCGCACTCCGGCGGGTGCTGTTGCCCAGCCACCCGCTCGCCTTCGAGGAGCCGGCGACAGTGCCCGCCGTGACCGCCGCCGCGTGGCCGTTCGTGCTCGCAGGCGTCATTCCGCCGGGCAGCTCGGCCGCGCTCATCCTGAGGCGGCCGCCCGGCGGCCCGATGCGCCAGTCCGTGCTCGCAGGCCGGGCCGCGGCTTCGGTCGCCGGGGAGATCGGTGCCGCGATGGGGGAGCGGCAGCTGGCCGGGCTTGCGCTCGATCATGCGAAGGCCGTCGTTCTCGCCGCCATCCGGACGCTCGAGGGTCTCGGCGATCGGGGCTGGCGATCGGTGCTCGGCGAGGCGCCCGGCGGGGGCGAACGCGTGCGGATCGGCGGGGACGCCGTCGTCGAGCGAACCGAGTCGTTCGATCCGCTGGCTCCCGCGGCGGCGGCCGAGCGTCCGAAGGGACAGGCGCGGCCGCGTCCGGCGCCCGCCGATTAGTTCCGTCGAATGGACCGGTCTACTAGAATCGCCGACCTGAAACGAACGACAGGGAGTCGACCGATGGGGACCCGGAACGTGCTGCTCGTCGGAACCCGCAAGGGCGCCTTCGTCCTCGAGGGCGACGCGAAGCGCAGCAAATGGAAGCTTCGCGGCCCACTGTGCGAGGGCTGGCCGATCCATGACATGACGCTCGAGCCCGGCACCGGCGCGCTGCTCGCCGCCGGCGGCAACGAGTGGTACGGCCCTGCCGTCTGGCGCAGCGAGGACCTCGGCGAGACGTGGACCCATTCGAGCGAGGGTCTGACGTACGGCGACGATGGGCCGAAGATCCCGACGATCTGGAACCTCACTCCGGCGCACGGCTCGCTCTACGCGGGCGTCGAGCCGGCCGGCCTGTTCCGGAGCGACGACGACGGCGCGACGTGGAACCACGTCGAGGGTCTCACCAATCACAAGACCCGCCCCGAGTGGCAGCCCGGCGCCGGTGGGCTCTGCCTCCACTCCATCGTGCCGCATCCGACCGATCCGAAGCGGATGTGGGTGGGCATCTCGGCGGTGGGTGCCTTCGAGACGAAGGACGGCGGGCGGACCTGGGAGACGCGCAACAAGGGTGTCCGCGCCGACTTCAACCCGGAGAACATCTACCCCGAGTTCGGCCAGTGCGTCCACAAGCTCGTCATGGCCGCCGACGGCGGCGAGCACCTCTACCAGCAGAACCATTGCGGCGTCTACCGCTCGTCCGACGGAGGGCGCCAGTGGGAGGAGATCACACCCGGGCTGCCATCGCAGTTCGGCTTCCCGATGGTCGCCCACCCGCGCGACCCGAAGACGGTCTGGACCATTCCTCTGAATGGCGACGATCGCGGGCGCTACGTACCCGACGGTCGGGTCGGAGTGTGGCGGACGCACGACGCGGGCGGCTCATGGATCCGCGCGGGTGACGGCCTGCCCCAGAAGGACGCCTACGTGGGCGTGCTCCGCGAGGCGATGGCGGTCGACGCGCTCGATCCCGTCGGCGTCTACTTCGGGACGAGCACAGGGCAGCTCTACGGCAGCTCCGACGAGGGGAAATCGTGGCGAATCGTTGCGGACAACCTGCCGGCGATCTGGTCGGTCAAGGCGGCGGTCATCGACTGATCCCGTGGCCACGGTTCACCTGCCGCGCTCTCTCGTCGCGCTGTTCCCCGGAACTGACCGGCGAGTCGAGGCCGCCGGGGCGACCGTCGCCGAGGTGATCGCCGCGCTCGACGTCAATGTTCCAGGGCTGCGCAACCGCCTCGTCGACGCCGGCCCGACGCTCCGGGCGCACATCAACGTCTACGTCGACGGCGAGCCGGCCGACCTCGCGACGCCCGTACCCCCGGACGCGAGAGTCCACATCATCCCGGCAGTCTCGGGCGGCTGAGTCGAGGAGACGTGGAGCGGGAGACGGGATTCGAACCCGCGACATCTTGCTTGGGAAG